>NZ_CP006992.1:1942569-2260103 GCF_001542815.1 Methylobacterium sp. AMS5 | reverse complement strand
TGGAGGCCGGAGGCGAAGACGCGCTCGATTTCAGCGCTGCGAAGCTTCGCCCGCAGATTGCTCGCAAGCCGCTGGCTCTCGCCACGGCGACCGTAGGCGTCGGCGATCAGATCGAGATGCTCCACCAGCATGCGGTAGCAACTCGCGAGCGAGCGCGGCATCTCGGGGTTGAGGATCAGCAGGTCGGCGACGAGAACCGGCTTGATGCTCTCGCGGTAGACCCAGTGGTAGGCGTTGAAGGCCGAGACCTCGCGCAGGATCGTCGTCCACTGGAAGTAGTCGAGCGAGCCGCCGACCCGCTCCGAGGCCGGCAGCAGGATCTGGTACTTCACGTCGAGGATGCGCGCGGTGTTGTCCGCCCGCTCGATCGCCGTGCCGGCGCGGGTGAACCAGTAGGCGTCGTTGCGCAGCATCGTCCGGTAGGCCGAGCCGTCGAAGGTCAGCGAGACGCGCTTCACCCAGTCGAGGAACTGCGTGAACTCGTCGCGCGAGAGGTCGCGGCCCTCGTAGGACCGTAGTTCGAGATAGGCGCCGTTGATCGTGTCCCACATCTCGGTGGTGAGCGCCGTGCGGATCGAGCGGGCGTTCTCCCGCGCGGTGGCGATGCAGGAGCGGATCGAGGACGGGTTGTGGGGCGAGAAGGCGAGGAAGTTGCAGACCGTGTGCTCGTTGACCGAATCGTAGAGCGTCTTGAACAGCTCGGGATCGCCCGCCGAGGACAGGGCGGAGGCCCACTCGTTCGAGGTGCGTCCGCCGTAGCTCGACGGCAGGGCCGCCAGCCGCAGCGCCGCGTCGAGGATGCGGGCCAGGAAATCCGCGCGCTCGGCGTAGCGCGAGAGCCAGTAGAGGTTGTCGGCAGTCCGGGACAGCATGGCGTCAGCTCGCGGGCGCGTTGGCGACCAGGGCGGCAGATGCGCGGTGTTTCATCACCGACGCTGCCCGGCCCGCCTGAAGATTGCGAAAGTATCGGGCGAAGCGCTCAGGCATCGAGCACCCAGGTATCCTTGGTGCCGCCGCCCTGGCTCGAATTGACCACGAGCGAGCCTTCCTTCAGGGCAACCCGGGTCAGGCCGCCGGGCACGATGCGGATCTCGTCGGCGCCGGCCAGCACGAACGGGCGCAGATCGACGTGGCGCGGGGCGACGCCCGAGGCGACGAAGGTCGGGCAGGTGGAGAGCGAGAGCGTCGGCTGGGCGATGAAGTTGTCGGGCGCGTGGCGCAGCTTCTTCGCGAATTCGTCGATCTCGCGCCGCGTCGCGTGCGGGCCCACCAGCATGCCGTAGCCGCCCGAGCCGTTGACCTCCTTCACAACGAGGTCCTTGAGGTTGTCCATCACGTAGGAGAAGGCGTCCTTCTCGCGGCAGCGATGGGTCGGCACGTTGTGCAGGATCGGCTCCTCACCGGTGAAGAACTTCACGATTTCCGGCATGTAGCTGTAGACCGCCTTGTCGTCCGAGATACCGGTGCCGACGGCGTTCGACAGGGTGACGTTGCCCCGCTCGTAGGCGTTCATCAGCCCGGGCACGCCAAGCACCGAGTCCGGCCGGAAGACGAGCGGATCGAGGAAGTCGTCGTCGAGGCGACGGTAGATCACGTCGACCCGGCGCGGCCCCTCGGTGGTGCGCATGTAGACGACCTCGTCCTTGGTGAAGAGGTCGCCCGCCTCCACCAGTTCGACGCCGAGTTTGTCGGCCAGGAAGGAGTGCTCGTAGAAGGCCGAGTTGTAGCGGCCGGGCGTCAGCAGGACGACGGTCGGGTCCCGCGTGGCGGAAGCCGGGGCGAGGCTGCGCAGGGTCGCAAGCAGGGCGTCGGGATAGTTCTCGACCGGCGCGACGCGATGGCGGGAGAACAGCTCGGGGAAGAGCCGCATCATCACCTCGCGGTTCTCCAGCATATAGGAGACGCCGGATGGGGTGCGGGCGTTGTCCTCCAGCACGAAGAAGTCCTTCTCGCCGGTCCGCACGATGTCGATGCCGGCGATGTGGACGTAGAGATCGTGCGGCACGTCGAAGGCGCGCATCTCCATGCGGTAATGCGGGTTGCGGTAGACGAGGTCGGCCGGGATGATACCGGCCTTGATGCATTCCTCGGCGCCGTAGATGTCGTTGATGAAGGCGTTGAGCGCGGTGACCCGCTGCTTCAGGCCCCGCTCGAGGAAGTCCCATTCGGGCTTGGTCAGCACCCGCGGGATGATGTCGAACGGGATCAGCCGCTCGGTCGATTCGTTGGCGCCGTAGACCGCGAAGGTGATGCCGATGCGCCGGAACAGCATCTCGGCCTGGCTGCGGCGGGTGTTGAAATGCTCCGGCGGCGTCTTGTCGAGCCACGACTTGAGGATGTCGTAGGCCTCCCGCACGACAACCGGATCGGGCTGGCCCGTTCCTGTCCCGTTCATCTCGTCGAACGCCGTCTGCGCCATCCGCGCGAATCCCCCTGCGATGTCGTCCGAGCGGAGCAAGAGGCAGGCCACGCGGCGGACGTTCCGCCGGCCCCGCAACCCCGTGCCCCGCCGCCGCCGCGGCACGCCGCACCCGCGGCCCTGCGATCGATGTAGCGGAAGCCGCGCGCAATCCCATCCCTCGAAGCGACGCTTCGTTGCAGGATCGCACAACCAGTCATGGAAAATTTTGCCGACACGGCCGGCAGGCTCGGCGGGGAGCACGTCTGCGGCTCAGATCAGCTTGAGGCCCTTGAGGCTCGCATGCCCGTCGCGGCCCAGGATGACGTGGTCGTGCACCACGATGCCGAGCGGACCGAGCACCGAGACGATCTCCCGGGTCATGCGGATATCGGCGTTCGACGGCGTCGGATCGCCGGAGGGGTGGTTGTGGGCGAGGATGATCGCGGTGGCGGAGAGTTCGAGCGCCCGCCGCGCCACCTCGCGGGGATAGACCGGGGTGTGATCGACGGTGCCGCGCCCCTGCACCTCGTCGGCGATGAGGTGGTTGCGCCGGTCGAGGAACAGCAGGCGGAACTCCTCGCGGCCCGAGAACGCCATGGTGGCGCGCAGATATTCGAGGAGCGCGCTCCACGCGGAGAGCAGCGGTCGCTCAACGATGGCGCCGCGGGCGAGCCGCCGGCCCGCGGCCTCGATCAGCTTGAGGTCGGCGACAACCCCGGCGCTGATCCCCTCGACCTCCGCGAGCCGGGCGGGATCGGCGCTGAGCACCTCGGCGAACGAGCCGAAGCGGTGGATCAGCGCCTTGGCGAGCGGTTTGACGTCCCGCCGCGGGATTGCCCGGAACAGGGTGAGTTCGAGCAGTTCGTAATCGGCCAGTGCCTCGGCGCCGTGATCGGCGAAGCGGGTGCGCAGGCGCTCGCGGTGGCCGTGATAATGCCGGGCCTCCCCGGCTGGGGCCGGAGCCCCCGCCTCGGAGAGGCTCGGCGGGCCGGGTGGTTCGGCCGTTCGGCGGGCCATCCCCGTCGGGCCGTCAGTCGGCCTGCGCGCCGTGCGCCTCGAGACCATGCGGCTTGGGCTGATCGAGGCCTTTGGGCGAGAGCGTGAAGATCTCGTAGCCATCCTCGGTCACCGCCACCGTGTGCTCGAACTGCGCCGACAGCGACCGGTCGCGGGTCACGGCGGTCCATCCGTCGGAGAGCACCTTCACCGCAGGCCGACCGAGATTGATCATCGGCTCGATGGTGAAGAACTGGCCGGCTTTGAGCGGCACATCGTAGCTCGCCTCGACGTAGTGCAGGATGGTCGGCGCGTCGTGGTAGACGCGGCCGAGCCCGTGGCCGCAGAAATCGCGCACCACCGAGCAGCGCTCGGATTCCGCGTAGGTCTGGATCGCACGGCCGATATCGTTGGTGGAGCCGCCGGGCTTCACCGCGCGAATGCCGCGCATCAGCGCCTCGTAGGTGATCTCGCACAGGCGCTGCGCCTTGCGCGGCACCTCGCCGATATAGGCCATGCGGCTCGAATCCCCGTGCCAGCCGTCGAGGATCAGGCAGCAATCGAGATTGACGATGTCGCCCTCGCGCAGGGGCTTGTCGTTGGGAATGCCGTGGCAGACGACGTGATTGATCGAGGTGCAGATCGATTTGCGGTAGCCGCGGTAGAACAGCGAGGCCGGATAGGCACCGTGATCCATGCCGAACTCGAAGGCGAGCCGATCGAGATGCTCCGTCGTCACGCCGGGCTGGGCGGCCTCGACCAGGAGATCGAGCGCCTCCGCGGTGAGGCGGCCGGCGCGGCGCATGCCCTCGAACCCCTCCGGTCCGTGGATCGGCGGCTCCGGGGCGCGGCGCCCGCCTTCGGCGACGGCTTGCTCTTCACGGCTCATGGGAGATCGGGCGCTTAGCGAGGGACGTTCGAGGCGGACGCTCTCGTCTTACGCCGCCCCAGGGCCGGCGCCAACCCGCGCGCGCCCGAGCATGAATGCCTTTCGCGCTGTTCGATTGGACCGACCGCACCTTGGTTCGTTCCGGGCCGAGCCAGTGGGGCGGCCAATCGGGAGTCACATCAAATCAGCGCACCTTGTCGGACGATGCGTTTGGTCATCGCCACAAAGCCCTCGGCTTGTCCGAGGAGGACCGGCGCATCCCTCGTCAGTCGTATCCATCCCGCCGACGAATAGAACCCTTCGGCATCCGACGCCGCGCTGACGAACAGCCTGCCGAGGCCAAGCGCTCTCGCGTAATCCGCCACCATCGCGTCGAGCACGCGGCCATGCCCGCTCCTGCGAAGGGGGGCCGTGATGGCCACGAGTCTGACGATCCCTGTCCCGTTCCCGAGGTCGTCGAGGCGCGTGGTGCCGATGCCCGCTTCATCCCGCTTCAAGAGCAGGGCGTGGTGGTTCGGGAAAAGCTCCTCAGGCCGGGCATCGTCATAACCAACCCGTCCCCTTTCCTCCCACAACGAGGAGCGACGAATGGCATGGTAGACCTGCCGATCGGACGGTTCGGCGACGCGAACAAGAGAGTACCGCATCGGGCCGGCGCCTCCCGCGAAAGGCCGCGGCCTCGCAGGCGCGCGTCTTCAGACCGTCGGCAGATCGAAGCGGGACCCTAGGCGTGCGGCCGCGAACGCGCTAGACCACGGCCTCGGTTTCAGGGACGTGCGATGGCTGACAAGGCGGTTCCCCACTTCCACAATCAGGCCGGCGTGACCGTGATCGCGGTGGGCTCGAAGGAGTTCATGTGCATCGGGGCGCTGCCCCCGTTCGATCATCCGCACGTCTTCCTCGACATGGGCAGCGACACCGAGATCATCTGCCAGTATTGCTCGACCCTGTTCCGCTACGACCCGAAGCTGACGCCGGGCACGGCGGAGCCGGCCGGGTGCGTGTGGCACGGCGAGACGCCCGACAACACGTCCAAGGCCGCCTGACCGGGCCGGGCCGTCCGTGGCGGCGCTCTCCATCGTCATCGTCGGCGCCGGGATCGGCGGGCTCACCGCCGCGCTGGCGCTCGCCAGGGCCGGCCACGCCGTCACGCTGATCGAGCGGCGCACCGGGTTCTCCGAGGTCGGCGCCGGCCTCCAGCTCTCGCCGAACGCCAGCGCGGTGCTGATCGGCCTCGGGCTCGGCGCGGCCCTGCGCCGGGCGGGCGACGAGCCGCCGGGCGTCACCGTGCGCGCGCTGACCACCGGCCGCGTCGTCGGCGGCATCCGCTTGGGCGCCAGCATCCGCGAGCGTCACGGCGCACCCTACTACGTTCTGCATCGCGCCGACCTGCAGACGATCCTGCTCGATGCCGTGCGCGGGCGCCCCGGCATCCGCCTCTGCGTCGGGCGCGAGGTGTCGGGCCTGGGCGAGACCGAGGACGGCGTCAGCCTGACGATGCGCAGCATCGACGGCGACCGCACCGAGACCCTCGACGCCGACCTCGTCATCGGTGCCGACGGCGTGCGCTCGAGCCTGCGACAGCACTTCGACACGCGCCCGCTGCGGCTCCACCGCCAAGCGGCGTGGCGGGCGGTGATCCCGCGCGAGGCCGCGCCCGAGGCGCTTCAGGGCGCCGAAACGGGGCTCTGGCTCGGGCACCGGCGGCACGTCGTCCACTACCCGATCAACGGCGGCAAGCGGCTCAACGTGGTGGCGATCGTCCCGGAGCGCGAGGGCGACGAGGATTGGGGCCGGATCGGCGACCCGATGGTCCTGCGCGACCATTTTCCCGATGCGGCCCCGCCGCTGACGGAGTTGCTGACCCTTCCCGATAGCTGGATGGTGTGGTCGCTGGTGGACCGGCCGGCGGTGCGGCCGATGGCGCGGGGCCGGATCGCGCTTCTGGGCGACGCCGCCCATCCGGTGCTGCCGTTCCTGGCCCAGGGCGCGGCGCTCGCCATCGAGGACGCTGCGGTGCTGGCGGCGAGCCTGTCCGCCGGGGCGAGCGTGCCTGAATCGCTTTCGGCCTACGCCGCGGCGCGCCAATCCCGCGTGCGGGCGGTGCAACGGGCCGCCCGCCGCAACGGGCGCTTCTACCATGCCGGCCGGCTGATCGGCTTCGCCCGGGACACGGTAATGCGCCGCACCGGGCCCGAAGGCATGAGCGCGCGCTACGCCTGGGTCTACGGCTGGCACCCACCCGCTTGATCTGGCCTCACCGGACCGCTACCGCTGCGCCGATGCGGACGTGGCGAAACCGGTAGACGCACGAGACTTAAAATCTTGCGGCCGCAAGGCTGTGCGGGTTCGAGTCCCGCCGTCCGCACCAATTTTCTGAAATTCCAAGTCTTTCCAGCAAGTCTTGCCGGCAAGAGGCGGGCAGGAAGGTAATTTTCCTGCGCTTTCCGCCGAGGAGAGCGCATGGGCTCGCGAAAGGGGCCTAAACAGCCGGCTGCACCTGCGATCGAAGGCCACCAGAGGATTTCGAGAGCCCCGGGCGGTCTTCTTGGAAGGGCCGGGAGCGGCCATCACCCCCGGCTCTCTCAGCCTCGATTACCGGGCCGGACGCTCGCGGACGGTCCGCTCTTCGCGCCGCTCGATGCGATCCTCACGGCGGACATCGGGATCGACCCCGAGCACGCCGCCGACCGTGCCGGTCGCGGCCCCGACGGCACCGCCCACGACGCCGCCGACCGGGCCGGCGGCGCGGTTGCCGTCTTCCACGCCGCGTTCAGCGCCGCGAAGGGTCCCCTGAGCCTGGGCCGTCGCGGACAGAGCGAGCGGGGAAAGAACGAGGGCAGAGGCGAGCAATAGCCGCTTCATCGGGTTGGCTCCTGAATCGGTGCGCCGGCGGTAAGCCGCGCTTCACAGGACTAACTTCCGAGCCGGGCGATGGTGCCGAATGCCGGGATCATCCGTCCACTCAGCGGCTTTCGCAAAGAGGCGCCCTACGGCTTCCGCTTGATGACGTTCTTGGCTCCGGATGCCGTCACATCGGGGTTCGGGGCGCCCTCGCTGCGCGTCCACTCCACGACATGGTCCGCGCCGTTCACCTGCAGCTGCGTGGGTCCGGCGAGGAGGAGCGAGACGCGATTGTTGGCACCCGACGTATCCAGCTTACCGGGGGCGCTGCCGCCTCCCAGCGTCGCCGTGACGATGTTCTGAGTCACGCTGACGGTCACATCCTGGGCCCTGCCGCCCTTCACCGTGTTGTCCAT
The DNA here is from genome assembly GCF_001542815.1 of Methylobacterium sp. AMS5. Classification (GTDB taxonomy): domain Bacteria; phylum Pseudomonadota; class Alphaproteobacteria; order Rhizobiales; family Beijerinckiaceae; genus Methylobacterium. The sequence goes on along the minus strand of NZ_CP006992.1, from coordinate 2,252,557 downwards.
GCCGGACACGAAGAGCGCCTTTCCCTCTTCGAAGCTCACCTTGTGCTTCGACCCGTGCACGGTGATGACCCCGCATCGTCCGGTCAGCGCGATCTCATTCTCAGCGCCATAGACCCCCACATCCTTCCCGTGACAATCGACATCGCGACTGATCCCGACGCCTTCGATGGTGAGTTCATCGGCGTGTGCGATGCCCAGGGGAGCCATCGCCGCAGCGAGGATCACGGGCAGGAGACGCGGCATCGAACCATCCTGGGCACTTTTCGGGCTGCCGATGAGAGCAAACCGCCCCATCCACGTCAAACGGTCACGCTGAGGATGCGTCCGGGCCGCCATGCCCATTCCCCGTCATCCGTTCGGCAGGATGGATTGCGCTTCGGCGGGGCCCGTCCCTGCACAATGGGTCGCATCCTCGCGTGTCGCGCCGACCGGGCGACAGGTCTCACCGGGTGGCCGGAGCGGGGGTCGGCTGAGCGGGCTCTCGCGGGGCCGGCTGCGGATTGCCGGAATTCTGAGCCTCGGGAGACGGCGCCGGTTGCTGCGGCGGCGGGTTTCCCGGCTGTCCCTCGTTGAGGGCTTGGTTGGCCTCGGTCTGTAGCTTGTCGGCGGTCTGCTGGCTGATGAGCCCGTAGGAGACGGCCGCGGCGAGCGCCACCGCGATGACCGCGCCGAGCAGGGTTCTCTTGAGCTTGTCCGGCATCAGGGGCGGCCCTCGCATCAGCGCGGCTGCGAGCGCGCGATCTCGGCGAGAGAACAGGGGGCGGGACGATGCGTTCCGGTGGTCACGATGGCGGTTCGGCAACGGACCTCGACGGGCTGCATCGAACGCCCGGGAGACACGGCGAGAGACCGGCATTTGAAGCGGCTTTGTCGTGGAGAGCAGGGCTGCAGCTAAGTTTCTCGGCGGCTCACGCAGGACTATCTTTATGCCTCCGAAAAGCGCAGGATGATCTCACCATCGGAAGAGCAACCCTCAGGCTCCGATGGCTGAGGGCAATTATGTCCCCGCCTGGATTATACAGGTGGAGATCATGACCAATATCATTCAAATGAGCGAACACGGCGGCGCATCGTCGTCCTATCGTCTCTATGACGTCGGAAGCACCGGCGCCGAAGGGCCCGGACGCTTTATCCGCGCCAGAACCGACCCCGAAGCGAAGGCTCATGCCTTGGCGCTCCTCAACGATCATCCCATCGAGCTTTGGGACAGGATGCGCTTCATCGCTCGCTACTGGCCGGGAAATCTTCCGATTGCGGTCTCGGTGAAGGTCTTCAACTAGCCGCAGCACGCCTTTCTAGCGCAAGTGAACCCGAAGGAGCCATCGACATGGCCATCGAGAAGAAACGCGGCAATCGCGAGACGAAGAAGCCGAAGAAGTCGACCGCGAAGGTGATCGCGGCCGCGCCCTCCACCAAGAACCTCGTCTCCGCAGCGGTGAAATCCGCCGGCCGCTGATCGGCCCCAGACGTTTTCGATCCGCACGCCATGATGCTTCCCCAGAGGGCGAAGGCGTGTGGGCAGGCTGCTCGATACTGGACCCCGGCGATCTAACGCATCGTTGTCGCTGAGGGCGTAGATGAGCCTCCGCCTCATCCGGGTCGAGCAGCCGCACGATGATGCGCTCTCCACAGCGCTCGGCCGGTCCAGGCTCGACGCGGCCGGTCAAGCCGTGCGAGCCTCGCCCGGTGTCGATCACCAAGCCCGAACTTTCCGCGTTGCTCGCCAGCGCGCACCGCGTGCCGGAGCGTGAGCGCATCGCGGCCTTCCTGGGCGATCCGGCGACTCAGATCATCGAGAACCCGTTCGCAGCCACCCGCGCCGCTGCGGCGCGCAACACCTGGGCCGGCCGAGGTTTCGACTTTCGCGTCATGGGCGTCGAGGCCGCGGGCCTGTCGGATCTGCTGAGTGCGCTGGCCGAGCTTCCGGCCTCGGAACCGCTCGCCGAAGAAGTCGCCCGGTCCGGTCCACACACCGCGTCGATCGTGCTGAATGGGGACCGCAGCCGCGTCGTCGGCGTGGCCCTCTATGGCAAGCCCGGGACATCACTCCCACACTTCGTCACGCGCCGCCCTCGCCGCCGCGCCGCGGCCTCGACCCAGCTCGACCTGTTCGCCGATGCGGGGTGAGGCACTCGCGCTCCCGTAGATTCACTGAAGCATCGTCCCGAAAGCCGGCAACCCCCTTTCGGGACGATGCTCGAGAGGCCGGTTCGCCCGCCCGATCTTCTGGGCGAAGCGTCAACCCGTCGTCTGCGGACGCGGGAGCGGCCCGACGCCCCTGTCCGGCAGCGCTTTGCGCGAGGGCCCTGCGCCCGCGAGCGAGAACGGCCGCCGGAGCCGGTGAGCGGCCACCAGAAAAACCCCCATCAGCGTCCCGGCCAGCACGTCCGGCCCGTAGTGCCCACCCGCGCCGAGCGTGGCGACGATGACCGCGGCGTTGAGGAGAAGTGCCAGCGGCCCGATCACCGGCACCGGGGCGAGCGCCCAGGCGGTGAGGACCGCGAGGCAGGCGTGGAACGAGGGGAAGGTGACGAGGCCGCGAATCTCCGAGAGCGCGATCGTCGGCAGCGTTCCGTCGCGCAGGGCATGCAGCGCGTCGAGATGCCAGAGGGCGCCGACCGTTTCGAGATGCCCCCGCGGATAGGCCTGCGGCTCGTAATAGGCGTAGGGCCCGATTGCGGGAAACAAGGCCGAGACCGCGATGGACGCGAGCAGCGCCAGGCTGAACAGGCGGGCATAGGCCCAAAGGCGCGAGACCCGCGACACCGCACTCAGAGCGATGACGACGAGCCCGACTTGAGGCCCGCTGGAATGGTAGGCGAGCGCCAGCCACCAGGACAGGTCCGGATGCGCGGCGAGGCCGCCGACCCAGCCGCGCCAATCGAAGCCCATGGCCGCCTCGACCCGCGCGAGGGCGGGATCGGCGAAGGGCATCGCCAGGGTAGCTCCCAGATAATGCAGGAGAGCCGCCGCGGTGGTGAAGGCGGCCAGATAGGCGCTCGACAAGGCCATGGCCCGCAGCTTGGGCTCCGGCTTGACGGCGCTGAACAGAAAGGCGAGCCCGAGCAGGACCGTCACCGCACCGAGCACCGCGAACAGACCGGTCGAGGCGACGCCGATCCCGACGACCGCGAGCCAGAGGGCGTCGAGCAGAATCAGGCCGCCGAGGAGGGCCCAGAGCCGGGGACCGGGCGCCGCGAGGCCCGCACTCAGCCGTCGGAGACGCGGGCCGCCCGAGAGGTCGGACGGTGTGTCGGCCCGCGCGTCAGCCTTGCGTGAGCCGGCCCAGCGTTCCTCGTCGAGCAGCATCCGTCGGTCGCTCCTTCCGGCCCGCACCATTCGGCCGCCCCCGGACGGGAAGACGCGGCAGCGCGCGTTTTGTTCGGAAGGTCCGCCCTTTCAGGCGGAGGGGATTGCGGCGCGGGTCTCGGCGCCGGCCTGCCGGTTGGCGTTCGCAGCGGGCATGAAGCTCTCGACCCGGTTGCGGCCTTCGTTCTTGGCTGCGTAGAGCGCGAAGTCGGCGGCCTTCAACAGGTCGGCGGCCTGGATGCCGAAATCGCGCGTCCGCCCCCGCCCGGCGGTGGTGCCGACGCTCACGGTCACCAGTGCCCCCGCAGGCAGGCCGGGATGACGGATGGCGAGATCCGTTACGGCCGCGCGGATCGCCTCGCCGGCCGACCGCGCCGCGGACGGATCGGCGTCCGGCAGCAGGGCTACGAACTCCTCGCCGCCGTAGCGCGCGGCCAGACCGCCATGGGCCGCGACGGAGGCCTGCAGCGCCTCCGCCACCGCCACGAGGCAAAGGTCCCCGTCCGCGTGCCCGGCGGTGTCGTTCAGGAGCTTGAAATGATCGAGGTCGATGAGGATGACGCCGAGCCACGCATCCCGCTCGCCGGCGAGATCCCATGCCGCCTCCAGGCGCTCCGAGAAGTGGCGACGGTTGGACAGGGCCGTGAGCGAGTCGGTTTCGGAGAGCACGGTGAGGCGGGCATTGGCGCGGGCGAGCGCCTCGCCCTGGAGCTTCATCCGCAAGCCGATGAGGAAGGTTTTCCGGGCCTCCCATTCCCGCGAGTAGCAGAGCTTCAACGGCACCAGGATCAGCCCGGAGACCAGCAGGGGCAGGCCGCTGCGCTCCGGGTTGCACAGGCCGAACGCCAGAACGAGGCCGCCATAGAGGGCGAACGAGGCACCGCAGAACCACAGGCAGTGCCGGAACGGCATCGGCGCGATCAACCCCACCACCAGCGGAACGATGGTGGCGATGATGATGTAGACGTCGGCATGCGGGGCGGGCGCGAGACGGGCGCTGTTGAGGACGACGACGATATCGACGAGCGCCGTGGCGAGGACGGCAGCGGAGATCCGCACCATGGTCGGCCGTCCCCGCAGGGACACGATCGCCGCCAGCGCGACCGGGCAGAAGACGCCCAGCGTCATCGCCAGGGGCACGACGAACCCCTCGGGACCGAACACCTCCCGGTCCATGACGAGGGAGAGGAGGTTGAACAGGGTGAAGACGGCGAGCCAGGACTGCACGTAGCGACCGCTCTGCCGGGCGGTCTCGGTACGGTACTGCGCTTCGAGCGCGTCCGGAAACTTGAGCCGGTACCAGGGGCGGCTCAGACCGGCTTCGATCGGCTGTAGCATCGATGCGCCAAGTCAAGCCTCTGCTGCGCAAGCGTTAGCGTACCGGAACGCGGTTGCTCAATGACGAATGTCAGCCGGGGCAAGAGGAATCCGGCTTTATCCTTCCGGCGACGTCGAGACCGGATCGCCCGCCGCCCCGTAGCCGCGCTGGGCCGCGGCCCGGTTGACGATTCCGAAGCGGAGGACCGTCTCCTCGAGGTAATCGACCGCCCTGACGAGATGGCGGCGCGCCCGGTCCCACTCGTCCGCCTCGGCATCGCCGGCGGTCTCGGCCAAGGTGACGGAGGCGATCAGAACACGGTCGCGCTCATCCTCGATTCGCCGGTCGCGCTCGACATGGCCCCGCACGTCGGCATCGAAGGCGGCGATGACCGCCCAGGGGAAGTCGTCCTTCCGCCCGTCCGCCGGGAAGGCGGCTGCGAGCCGCCGTGCCTCGGCGGACGCCCCACGCACGAGATCTGCCAAGCTCACCGCCACCGTCCGACCCTCCTCGCCTTCGGGCCGGCGCGACGCCTCGACCCTGTCCCGCCAACGTCCGCAGCGGCGATCCCGTTCGCAAGCGAGGATGCAGGCGACATCCCGATGCCTTGAGTCTGGAGCGCGTGCCCTCTCCATGTGCCGGCATCCGGTGCGCGGCGGACAGTAAGACAGGGTCCGATGAGGCCGCCCTCTACGCTCACGCCCACCGAACGGTTTGGGGGCATCACCGTCCGGTGGGCGCAAGCGACCGGGAGCGAACCCACCGGCGCCGCCAAGGATAGGGCGGATGCGCCGTTCCGACAGCGGCGACCGGCTTGATTGTCGACCGGACGCAGCGGAACGCCAGTTCTTGGTTAAGGAACCCGAGGCGGACCCTGCGGCGAGGGGCGCGGCACCGGCATGTCGCCGCGGCATGCCGCAGGCCACGAAAAGGGCATAAGCCATGCTTCAGGTTGTCCGACAGACGCTCGCTCCCCTGTCGAAGCCCTTTGGGGCGGAAGGGATCGGGCGTTTCGTCCATCACGTGAGCGACAGACACGTGAGAGTCTTCGGTAGAGCGATTTGCCGACGCCTCCGCAGGGAAAACCTCCTCAGGAAAAGCGTCGGAAACCCATGGTGTTTCGATGAGACGAACGGGATTTCTCGGCCTTAGAGCATCATCCCGAAAGGTGGTTGCCGGCTTTCGGAAAAGGTTGATGCAAAAACAAGAGGATAGAGCATCGTCCTGGATCCTCTATCGAGGACGATGCTCCATCGTCATCGTCCTCGCCGCATTTGGCGGCGGTGCCGTCGGCGACGGCCACGCCAGCGAAAGCGTGAGCGGTCGGCCGCGGATCCTGAGCGGCGACACGCTGGTCGTCGGCGGGCGCGTCGTCGGCCTCTACGGCGTGGCGGCGCCCGGCCTGAAGCAAACCTGCCTGAACGCCAAGGGCCACGGCTATGCCTGCGGTGCCCACTCGGCCAAGGCGCTGGCTGCCCACCTGAAGGATGCCACCGTCACCTGCCAGATCCGCGAGACGGACAGCTACGGCCGTGCGCTCTCCGTCTGCCACCGGGACAAGGAGGACCTGAGCGCCTGGATGGCGGAGAAGGGCCTCGCCATGGCCGAGCGCAACCAGCGCGCCGCCTATGTCGGCGCCGAGACGGTGGCCTGGGGCAAGCGCCTCGGCCTGTGGGCGGGCTCCTTCGAAGATCCGACCGAACGACCCCGGACGAGCTACTCGAAGGCCAATACGGTGGCCGACGCTCAGCCCGAGGCGCATTGACGAGCCCGCGAGTCGGGCCATACCCCCAAGGCGGAACGGCTTCGGCAAGGCGCCGGGACCGATCCACGGGCGACAACGGTGTGCATCGGCACGGAGCCGGCGGTCGCGCGGTCGCCGCAGCGCTTGCGACCGGCTCGGTCAGGTGCCACGTAGAGGCTTCCAGGCGCGCGGACGGGGCGGCTGGGGACGTGACCGCAGCGTTGCCCCCGACTCGATCCCCCGGACTCGTCCTCCGCGCGACGCTGCGGCCTCAAGCCCGCTGGTTCCGGCGGCCTGCGCCAGGGAGTGATGAGAAGCCATGCGTTGCCCGATCGCCGTCTCCGCCCTCCTGCTTTCCGGCCTCGTGCTCTCCGGTCCTGTCCTCGCTCAGGATGGGGGTGACATCCGGGTCACCCCGACCGGCCGCACCGTCACCGCGACCGGCCAGACCAAGCCGCCGGCCCCGGCTCAGACGCAGGGCGACATCTCGTCCGTCTCCCAGGAGCAGATGCTCAAGGCCCAGCGCGCCGCGCAGGCGCGCGACAAGGCTTGGGACGCGAAGATGAACAAGACCATGGGCTCGATCTGCAAAGGTTGCTGACCGCCCCGGCCCGAGCCCCGGCGGACGGAGACCAAAGCCGCTCCGACCCCGCTCCCTCAACGCCGGAACCATAGCCGGCACCCTGGCCGGCACCCTGCCGGAAATCCTCCGCGCGGCCCTCCCGGCAGCAGCAGGCGCGCGCGAATTCACCCGTCTCCAGGCTTGCACAGAGCCCGCGTCCGTAGTATCGGGCACGCCTTCGCGACAGTCCTTGGGGTGCTCGCATCCCTTCGTACGCGGTGACCGCGCCGGCATTCCAACGCCGATAGCGCGGTCTCTTACATGAGCCGGGGACATCAGATCCCCCTCAGGCGTCGTCCGCCGGGCAATACCGTCCGTGTGCGGAAACCCGCCTGAAACAAGGAAAGGTCACTCCCGTGATCCAGATGCAGACGAATCTGGACGTCGCCGACAATTCGGGTGCGCGCCGCGTGATGTGCATCAAGGTACTCGGCGGGTCGAAGCGCAAATATGCCGGCGTCGGCGACATCATCGTCGTCTCCGTCAAGGAGGCGATCCCGCGCGGCCGCGTGAAGAAGGGCGACGTCATGAAGGCGGTCGTCGTGCGCACGGCCAAGGACGTGAAGCGCGCCGATGGTTCGGTGATCCGCTTCGACAAGAACGCCGCCGTTCTGATCAACAATCAGAAGGAGCCGGTCGGCACCCGTATCTTCGGACCGGTGCCGCGTGAGTTGCGCGCGCGCAACCACATGAAGATCATCTCGCTCGCTCCTGAGGTGCTGTGATGGCCGCCAAGATCAAGAAGGGCGACACGGTCGTCGTTCTCACCGGTCGCGACGCGGGTCGCTCCGGCGAGGTCATCCAGGTCATGCCGAAGGAGGACAAGGCCTTCGTTCGCGGCGTCAACCTGGTGAAGAAGCACCAGCGCCAGACCCAGAACCAGGAAGGCGGCATCATCTCCAAGGAAGCTGCCATCCAACTGTCCAACATCGCGGTGGCCGACGCCAACGGCAAGCCGACCCGTGTTGGGTTCCGCATCCTCGACGACGGGCGCAAGGTCCGGTTCGCCAAGACCACGGGGGATCAGATCGATGGCTGAGGCCGACAAGAACGCCTACATCCCGCGTCTGCGCAAGCACTACGACGAGGTTGTCCGGCAGAAGCTGATCGAGCAGTTCGGGTACGCAAACCCGATGCAGGTCCCGCAGATCGAGAAGATCGTCATCAACATGGGCGTCGGCGAGTCCACCGCGGACTCGAAGAAGGCCACCGTTGCGGCGGGCGACCTCGCGCTCATCGCCGGCCAGAAGCCGGTCATCACCCGCGCCCGCAAGGCGATCGCGACCTTCAAGGTCCGCGAAGGCATGCCGATCGGCTGCAAGGTGACCCTGCGCAAGGCTCGCATGTACGAGTTCATGGACCGTCTCGTCACGATCGCGCTGCCGCGCGTCCGCGACTTCCGCGGCCTGAACCCGCGTTCCTTCGACGGCCGTGGCAACTACGCCATGGGCCTCAAGGAGCACCTCGTGTTCCCGGAGATCTCCTACGACAAGGCGGAGCAGACCTGGGGCATGGACATCGTCGTCCAGACGAGCGCCACCACGGACGAAGAGGCCAAGGCTCTCCTCGCCCATTTCAAGTTCCCGTTCCGGCAGTAAGCGGCGGCAACGTCGCTTAGACGCGGACACTGGAGAAAGACATGGCTAAGAAAAGCTCAGTCGAGAAGAACAACCACCGCAAGGATCTGGTGAAGCGCTTCGCCGAGAAGCGCAAAGCCCTCCTCGCCATCGCCAACGACGAGTCCCGTGAGATGGAGGAGCGCTTCGAGGCGCGCCTGAAGCTCGCGGAACTGCCGCGCAACTCGTCGGCCACCCGCATCCGCAACCGTTGCGAGATGACCGGCCGTCCGCGGGCCTACTACCGCAAGCTCGGCATCTCACGCGTGGCTCTGCGCGAGCTCGGCAACCGGGGTCTCATCCCCGGCCTCGTGAAGTCCAGCTGGTAAGGGGAGGCATCCATGGTGAACGATCCCGTGGGTGACATGCTCACCCGCATCCGCAACGGTCAGAGCCGTCGCCGCAACGTCGTCCAGACCCCCGGCTCGCGCCTGCGCGCCTCGGTTCTCGACGTCCTGAAGTCCGAGGGCTACATCCGCGATTACGCGGTGCAGGACCTCGGCAACGGCCGCACGGAGTTCCAGATCGAACTCAAGTACTACGACGGTCGCCCGGTCATCCGGGAGATCAAGCGGGTGTCGAAGCCCGGCCGCCGTGTCTACTCGTCGGTTGGCGAGTTGCCGCGCGTCGCCGACGGCCTCGGCGTCACCATCATCTCGACCCCGCAGGGCGTCATGGCCGATCACGTTGCGCGCGAGCGCAACGTCGGCGGTGAAGTGCTCTGCAAGGTGTTCTGATCCGGAGGACAGCGACATGTCTCGCGTAGGCAAGAAGCCCGTCCCCGTCCCGTCTGGCGTCACCGCCACGGTCACGGGTCAGACGGTGAAGGTGAAGGGCTCGAAGGGCGAACTCCAGTTCGTCGTCCCGTCCCAGGTGGTCGTCGAGTTCAAGGACGGCGCCGTCTCGGTGCAGCCCAAGGACCAGTCGAAGCAGGCCCGCTCCCTGTGGGGCACCTCGCGCGCCCAGGTGGCGAACCTCGTCGAGGGCGTTTCCAAGGGTTTCGAGAAGAAGCTGGAGATCACGGGCGTCGGCTACCGCGCCGCGATGGCCGGCAAAGCGCTCAAGCTCTCGCTCGGCTACAGCCACGACATCGAGTACGAGATCCCGGCCGGCATCACCATCGTGACGCCCAAGCCCACGGAAATCGTGGTGTCGGGCATCGACCGGCAGCGCGTCGGTCAGGTCGCGGCGGAGATTCGCGAGTATCGCGGTCCCGAGCCCTATAAGGGCAAGGGCGTGAAATACGCTGGCGAATTCATCTTCCGCAAGGAAGGCAAGAAGAAGTAAGGGGGGCGATCATGTCGAACAAGAACGAAGCCCTCCTGCGTCGCAAGGCGCGGGTCCGTCGGGCCCTCAGAGCTGCCGCCAACGGCCGTCCGCGGTTGTCGGTGTTCCGCTCGTCCAAGCAGATCTACGTCCAGGTCATCGACGACGCCGCGGGCCGTACGCTCGCCGCCGCGTCGAGCCTCGACAAGGATCTGAAGTCCAGCCTGAAGACCGGTGCCGACAAGGCAGCGGCCGAGGCGGTCGGCAAGCTCGTCGCCGAGCGCGCCAAGGCTGCGGGCGTCACCAAGGTCGTCTTCGACCGCTCGGGCTACATCTTCCACGGTCGCGTCAAGGCTCTCGCCGACGCTGCCCGTGAGGGTGGCCTGGACTTCTAAGACGCCGCGTTCCCTCCCCCTCGTGGGGAGGGGACCCATCGAGCGAGCGGGTCGTTCCGATCCGCGTCAGTGAGATAACAGGAATCAGATATGGCACGTGAACGCGAGGGTCGTCGCCGCGACGACCGCGAGGAGCGCGACAGCGAGTTCGTGGACAAGCTCGTCCACATCAACCGCGTCGCCAAAGTGGTGAAGGGTGGCCGTCGCTTCGGCTTCGCGGCGCTCGTCGTCGTCGGCGACCAGAAGGGCCGCGTCGGCTTCGGCCACGGCAAGGCCCGTGAGGTGCCGGAGGCGATCCGCAAGGCGACCGAGGCCGCCAAGCGCGGTCTGATCCGGGTGTCGCTGCGCGAGGGCCGCACCCTGCACCACGACGTCAACGGACGTCACGGCGCCGGCAAGGTCATCCTGCGCGCCGCGCCCCAGGGCACCGGCATCATCGCGGGTGGTCCGATGCGCGCCGTGTTCGAGACGCTCGGCATGCAGGACGTCGTCGCCAAGTCGCTCGGCTCGTCCAACCCCTACAACCTCGTGCGCGCCACCTTCGACGCGCTCAAGAACGAGGACAGCCCGCGCTCGGTCGCGGCCCGTCGCGGTCTCAAGGTGTCGGCCCTCCAGGCCCGTCGCCGTGACGCCGACCCGGCCGACACCTCCGAAGCGGCCGTCGCGTAAGGGAGGGCAGCATGGCAACCAAGACTGTCCGCATCGAGCAGATCGGCTCGCCGATCCGCCGCGAAGCCTCCCAGCGTGCGACGCTGGTCGGCCTCAAGCTGAACAAGCTACACCGCGTTTCCGAGCTGGAGGACACTCCCTCGGTCCGCGGAATGATCCGCAAGGTCGCGCACCTCGTGCGCGTCCTCGACGACGCCGCGGCGTGAGGAGGGCTCCACCATGAAGCTCAACGAGATCCGCGACAACGAAGGGGCCACCAAGGCCCGCATGCGCGTCGGCCGGGGCATCGGCTCCGGCAAAGGCAAGACCGGTGGCCGCGGCGTGAAGGGTCAGAAGGCCCGGAGCGGCGTGTCCATCAAGGGCTTCGAGGGCGGCCAGATGCCGCTGCATCGGCGCCTGCCCAAGCGCGGCTTCAACAACATCCACGCCCATGACCTGAACGAGGTGAATCTCGGCCGGGTGCAGCAGGCCGTGGATGCCGGCAAGCTCGACGCGAACGCCGCCATCACGGTCGATGCGCTGGTCAAGGCCGGCATCATCGCCCGCGCCCGCGACGGCGTGAAGCTGCTCGGTGTCGGCGAGCTGACCTCGAAGCTCAGCTTCGAGGTGACCCGCGCCTCCAAGTCGGCCATCGAGGCCGTCGAGAAGGCTGGCGGCTCGGTGACCACGACCTTCGCCGCCGGCGTCGCCCATCGCGGCGCGGCGGAAGGCGCGGTTGCGTCGGCCTGACGCCGCGATTAAGTCGAACGCCGAAGCGGCGGCCCGTGCTCGCACGCGGCCGCCGCTTTCGCTTTCAGGGACCGTTCGAGACGCGTCCCGACGGCAATTCCTGGGATACGAGACATGGCCTCAGCCGCCGAACAGCTTGCCGCGAACCTGAACTTCGGCGCCATCGCCAAGGCCGACGAGCTTAAGAAGCGCATCTGGTTCACCCTGGGCGCGCTCATCGTTTTCCGGCTCGGCACCTACATCCCGATTCCGGGCATCGACCCGGAGCAGTTCGCGCGGAACTTCCAGAACCAGGCCGGCGGCGTGCTCGGCATGTTCAACATGTTCTCCGGCGGTGCCGTCGAGCGCATGGCGGTCTTCGCGCTCAACATCATGCCCTACATCTCGGCCTCCATCATCGTTCAGCTTCTGACCTCGGTCGTGCCGACCCTGGAAGCGCTGAAGAAAGAGGGCGAGTCGGGCCGCAAGGTCATCAACCAGTACACCCGCTACCTCACGGTGGTACTGGCACTGGTTCAGTCCTGGGGCATCGCCTTCGGCCTTCAGGGCTCGAACGCGGTCATCACGCCGGGTCCGTTCTTCATCCTCTCCACCGTCGTGACGCTGACCGGCGGCACGCTGTTCCTGATGTGGATCGGCGAGCAGATCACCTCGCGCGGCATCGGCAACGGCTCCTCGCTCATCATCTTCGCCGGTATCGTCGCCCACCTGCCGGCCTCGATCTTCAAGGCGCTCGAACTCACCCGCACCGGCGCGCTCTCGCCCGCCATCCTGCTCGGCGCCGGACTTGCGGCGGTCGCGCTGATCTACTTCATCGTGTTCATGGAACGCGCCCAGCGCCGGCTCCTCATCAACTACCCCAAGCGACAGGTCGGCAACCGCATGTACGAGGGCCAGTCCTCGTTCCTGCCGCTCAAGCTCAATACCTCGGGCGTGATCCCGCCGATCTTCGCCTCGTCGCTGCTGCTGCTTCCGACGACGGTGGCGAGCTTCTCGGCCAACCAGGGCTCGACCGGCATCCTCAGCACGCTGACGGCCTATCTCGGCCACGGAAGGCCGCTCTACATGGTCGCCTATGCCGGCCTGATCATCTTCTTCACGTTCTTCTACACGGCGATCGTCTTCAATCCGCAGGAGACCGCCGACAACCTGAAGAAGCAGGGCGGCTTCATCCCCGGCATCCGTCCGGGGGAGCGGACCGCGGCCTTCATCGACAAGGTGCTGACGCGCATCACGGTGATCGGCGCGGCCTACCTCACCTTCGTCTGCCTCGTGCCGGAGATCGTCGCCTCCTACACCTCGGAGGCGCTGGGCTTCGGCGGCACCTCGCTGCTGATCGTGGTCTCGGTCACCATGGACACGGTGGCTCAGATCCACGGGCACCTGATGGCGCATCAGTACGAGGGCCTCGTGAAGAAGGCCAAGCTGCGTGGCGCCTCTACGACGCGGCGCCGCTGAGGCGCCCCGAAAGGCAGCCTTCGACAAAGGTTTGGTGGACGCGCAGTTCGGAATTGCGCATCACAGCGTTGTGACGACGGCGCGGCCTCAGGAAGGTGGGCGCGCCGCCCATGAAGAACGAGCCCGGCGCCGGGCCTTGAGGACGGGGAGACGCTATGCGGATCATTCTGCTCGGACCGCCGGGTGCGGGGAAGGGTACGCAGTCCGAGCGTATCGTGGAGCGCTACCGCGTTCCGCAGCTTTCGACCGGCGACATGCTGCGCGCCGCGGTCGCCGCCAGGACGCCGGTCGGACTGGAAGCGAAGGCGATCATGGAGAGCGGCGGCCTCGTGTCCGACGCGATCGTGGTCGGCATCGTTGCCGACCGCATCGAGGAAGCCGACGCCAAGAACGGCTTCATCCTCGACGGCTTCCCCCGCACGGTCGAACAGGCCAAGGCCCTCGACGCCATGCTGGCGGAGAAGGGCATCGCCCTCGACGCGGTGGTGGAATTCGTCGTCGACGAGACCGCCCTCGTCGGCCGCATCGCCAAGCGCGCCGAGGAGACCGCCGCCCGCGGCCAGCCTGTGCGGAAGGACGACACGCCGGAGGTCTTCAAGACCCGGCTCGACGCCTACAGGAAGCAGACCGCTCCGCTTTCCGACTATTACGCCGGCACCGGTCTGCTGCGGAAGATCGACGGCATGAAGCCGATCGATGCCGTGACCGGGGATGTTACCGCCCTCCTCGACAGCTTCCGCGAGACGGCCTCTTCCTGAAGCCTCGGCACCGCGCAGACCTCGAAGCCCGCCTCCCGTTCCGACGGGGCGGGCTTTTTCATGCCTCGGCGACGGTCTTACCGGCTGTGGACCGTATTCCGGTTTTCAAAGCGTTGACAAGTTATCCGGCCCGCGCTAGGCGGACCCCCTTCGTCCAAGCGGGATGTGGTTCGGGGCGCCTCACGGAGCGCGCTTTCGGGCCGATTTGTCGTTCTGGGCGGCGCGCAGGGGCCGGCCTCCACCGGACGCGCGCTTTCATCCGCCGAGGCGTGGCCGATCGCGCCCGCCACATGGAGAGAACATCTTGGCTCGTATCGCCGGCGTCAACATCCCGACCGCCAAGCGCGTCGTCATCGCGCTCCAGTACATCCACGGCATCGGCCCGAAGAAGGCCGAGGAGATCACCGAGAAGGTCGGCATCCCGGCCGAGCGCCGGGTGAACCAGCTCACCGACGCCGAGGTGCTTCAGATCCGCGAAGCCATCGACCGCGACTACATCGTCGAGGGCGACCTGCGCCGCGAAGTCTCGATGAACATCAAGCGCCTGATGGATCTCGGCTGCTACCGCGGCCTGCGTCACCGCAAGCAGCTCCCGGTCCGCGGCCAGCGCACCCACACCAACGCCCGCACCCGCAAGGGCAAGGCGAAGCCGATCGCCGGCAAGAAGAAGTAATTTTTGGCATGGGAAGGCCGTGCTTTGCTCTGCCTTCTTTCCGTCGCGCTGGGTGCCCCCCGGCCGTCGATGGTTGAGCGGGACGGGTCTGCACGACGGACGCGCCCAAGTGACAAAAGAATCCCGAGCGCCTGGAAGTACGGGCGTGATTGAAGGACGAAAGCGAAAAGATGGCTAAGGAACCGACCCGCGTCCGCCGGCGCGAACGCAAGAACATCGTCTCGGGCGTGGCGCATGTCGCCGCCTCGTTCAACAACACGATGATCACCATCACCGACGCGCAGGGCAACACGATCTCGTGGTCGTCGGCTGGCGCGATGGGCTTCAAGGGCTCGCGCAAGTCGACCCCGTATGCGGCCCAGGTTGCCGCCGAGGACGCGGCCCGCAAGGCGTCCGAGCACGGCATGCGCACCCTCGAGGTCGAGGTCTCCGGCCCCGGTTCGGGCCGTGAGTCGGCTCTGCGTGCGCTCCAGGCCGCGGGCTTCACCGTGACCTCGATCCGCGACGTCACCTCGATCCCGCATAACGGCTGCCGGCCGCGCAAGCGCCGCCGCGTCTGATCGCACGACACCGGAGCATCCCCGAGCGGAGAAGCCCATGGCGGACAGATCGAAGCCCCTACCCGGCGCGCTGCGTTGGAACCTCGGCGACCTCACAGTCACCGCGCTCAACGACGGCTGGTTTCAGGGCTCCCTCGATCTCGTCACGGGTATCCCTCAGGACGAGGCCGGCGCTCTACAGCGCGCCGGCTTCCGCCCGGAGGCTCCGGTCGTCACGCTCAACGCGTTCCTCGTCACCGGCGCCGGCCGCAAGCCGGTGCTGATCGATTCCGGGTATGGCCATTTCGGCCCCGACACCATGGGCCGGGTGCCCGCCGCCCTCGCGCTCGCCGGCGTCGCGCCGGAGGAGATCGAGACCGTGCTCCTGACCCATCTCCATCCCGATCATGCGGGCGGGCTGGTGAAGGCGGATGGCAGCGCGGCCTACCCGAACGCGGAACTCGTCGTGCATGCGACGGAAGCCGCGCACTGGCTTCCCGATGCGGCGCTGTCGCGGGCGCCGGACGAGGCCAAGCCGTATTTCGAGAACGCCCGCAAGGCGGTGGCGCCCTACGGTGCGCGGCTGCGCAAGCACGAGGGTGGTGAGCTGGTTCCCGGCATCACCGCCGTTCCGCTGCCCGGCCACACGCCCGGCCATTGCGGCATGCGGATCGTATCGGGGGACAAGTCCCTGCTGATGTGGACCGACGTGGTGCATATGCCGGCGATCCAGTTCAAGCAGCCGGAGGCGGGCGTCGCCTTCGATGTGGACGGGGATCAGGCCCGGGCGACTCGCAAGCGCGTGCTCGACGAGGTGGCGACGGAGAGAACCCTCATCGCCGGCTCGCATCTCGAGTTTCCGGCGCTGGGATACGTGGCCCGCGACGGCGCGGGCTACCGCTTCGTTCCCGCTCTCTGGGTGGCGGGCGAGCAGCCTTAGATTTTTGGGGACCGGTCCGGATGCTCCCAGAGCATTCCAGGGCCGGCCGTAGCGCTTTCCGGGACGCCGGCGGCGCGGGTTTGGCAAGAGGTAGGACCGTGGTCATTCAGAAGAACTGGCAAGAGCTCATCAAGCCGAACAAGCTGCAGGTGACGGCCGGCGACGATCCCAAGCGGGTCGCCACCGTCGTGGCCGAGCCGCTCGAGCGCGGCTTCGGCACGACGCTCGGCAACAGCCTGCGCCGCGTGCTGCTCTCCTCGCTTCAGGGCGCCGCCGTGACCTCCGTCCAGATCGACGGCGTGCTGCACGAGTTCTCGTCCATCCCCGGCGTGCGTGAGGACGTGACCGACATCGTCCTCAACATCAAGACCATCGCCATCCGCTCGCAGACGGATCAGCCCAAGCGCATGACCCTGCGCAAGACGGGCCCGGGCCTCGTCACCGCGGGCGACATCGGCGCCGTCGGCGACATCCAGATCCTGAACCCCGACCTCGTGATCTGCACCCTGGACGACGGGGCCGAGATCCGCATGGAGTTCACGGTCGCCACCGGCAAGGGCTACGTCCCGGCCGAGCACAACCGCCCCGAGGATGCGCCGATCGGCCTGATCCCGGTCGATGCGCTGTACTCGCCGGTGACCAAGGTCAGCTACCGCGTCGAGACCACCCGCGAGGGCCAGGATCTCGACAAGGACAAGCTGACGATGACGCTCGAAACCAACGGCGCCGTGTCGCCGGAGGATGCGCTGGCCTACGCCGCCCGCATCATCCAGGACCAGCTCCAAGTCTTCGTGAACTTCGAGGAGCCCCGCAAGGAAGAGGCGGCGCCGCTCGCGCCGCAGCTCCCCTTCAACCCGGCGCTGCTCAAGAAGGTGGACGAGCTCGAACTGTCGGTCCGTTCGGCGAACTGCCTGAAGAACGACAACATCGTCTATATCGGCGACCTCATCCAGAAGTCGGAGGGCGAGATGCTGCGCACCCCGAATTTCGGCCGCAAGTCGCTCAACGAGATCAAGGAAGTGCTCGCCGGCATGGGCCTGCACCTCGGCATGGACGTTCCCGGCTGGCCGCCGGAGAACATCGAGGATCTCGCCAAGCGCTTCGAAGAACACTACTGAGGGGCGAAGCCGCCCCTGGCCTGATTGAGCGGCGCTGCACGGCGTCGTTTGTTCGGCCGCCTCGGGACCCGGTGCTGAGCCGCTGGGTCGGCGCGACCGCCCGCCCCAGCAAAGCCGGGGCGGGCACTCCCGAAAGAAATCCCGCCGCTGGGTTACGCGGATTTTCTGAAAACAGCCCCTGGGGCACTCGGCCGTACCGTGGCACGGCGGCCGTGACTGAGAAGGACCAGCCACCATGCGTCACGGCTATCGCGGTCGCCGCTTCAATCGCACCACCGAGCATCGTAAGGCGATGTTCGCCAACATGTCGGCCGCGCTGATCAAGCACGAGCAGATCGTCACCACCCTGCCGAAGGCCAAGGATCTGCGTCCGGTCATCGAGAAGCTGATCTCGCTCGGCCGTACCGACAGCATCCATGCCCGCCGCCTCGCCATGGCCCAGATCCGCGATGCGGACATGGTCAAGAAGCTCTTCTTGGTCCTCGGCCCGCGCTACCAGTCGCGTCCGGGTGGCTACTGCCGCATCATGAAGGCGGGCTTCCGCTACGGCGACAACGCTCCCATGGCCGTCATCGAGTTCGTGGATCGTGACGTCGACGCCCGGGGCAAGGATTCCGGCCCGACCTCGGTCGAGACGGCCGACGCCGCCTGAGGTTGGGTCCCGCACATTGCGGGGGAACGCGTGACATTATGATCGGAGCGAAGGGCGGCCATACGGCCGCCTTTTTGCGTGTTCGACCGGGAGCGCTAAAAGCGGGTGTCCGAACCGGCGGTGGAGAAAGCGCCGGGACGTCGCCACTGGGACAATTGTGCATGTGCCTTGCCGTGTTGCATCCGCTATCGTCGGGTGCGCGGCAGGGTTGAGGATCACCGGCAAGCCGGCGCCCCTTCCCCGGTGCGGCAGGCCGGAAGGCGTTGTCGAACGGCAGGATGTGAACCGTGAATGCTCCCAACGAGAGCGCAGAAGTACTGAGGGACCCGCTGCTGCTGGACAATCAGCTCTGCTACGCGCTCTACGCCGCGGCCCACCGGATGACGAAATCCTATCGGCCGATGCTGGAACGGATGGGGCTGACTTACCCGCAATATCTGGTGCTTCTCGTGCTCTGGGAGAACGACGGCGTCACCGTCTCCGAGATCGGCCGGCGCCTTCGGCTCGATTCCGGCACGCTCACGCCGGTGCTCAAACGGCTGGAGACGAGCGGATTGCTGAATCGCAATCGTCGTCAATCCGACGAGCGCGAGGTCGAGATCGCGCTGACCGATCAAGGCCGTGCTCTCCGCTCGGAGGCGATCGCCGTACGCCAGTCCGTCATGTGTCAGCTCAACATGTCGGAGCCCGAGATCCAGGCCATGCGGGCCGACCTGAATGCGCTCATCGAAAACCTCTCGACGGCGTGCTGATCGAGCCGTCACGCCTCGGCTCCAGTCCATTTTGCCGGGTAAATTTCGATTGAGTTGCTGCCCACGATTCCGCTAGTGACCCCTGTCGCTCATCGTCTGGATGCGACGGCAGCCCCGATCGCAGCGACGTGCCTTCCCGTCATCAATCTTTCAAGGAAGTTTGGCCTCGTCTGCGCCCGCTCGGAGCAGACCCGGCGGCAAACGCTGAGCGCGAACCGCGCCGGCCGCAGGGCGTTTCAGCAGCATGACGGCGGGCCCGATCGATAGCAGCCGCGAAGCGCGGCCCCAGGTCGGCGTGCTGCCGATGCGCCGGACACCGGAGGGTGGCACGGAGGTTCTGCTCGTCACGTCGCGTGAGACCCGCCGCTGGGTCATCCCGAAGGGCTGGCCGATGAAGGGGCGCAAACCCTTCGAAGCGGCTGCCCAGGAGGCCTATGAGGAGGCCGGCATCGTCGGCCGCGTCGGCAAGCGGCCGATCGGTTTCTATCTCTACGAGAAGCGCCTGAAGAACCGCGACGCGGTTCTCTGCCAAGTGAAGGTGTTTCCTCTGGAGGTGCGCAAGCAGCTCAAGAAGTTTCCCGAACGCGGCCAGCGCGATGCCCGCTGGTTCACCCCCTCCGAGGCGGCCGACATGGTGATCGAAGCCGGTCTCGCCGGCCTGATCCGCGCCGCCGGAAACCGCGATCCGAAGCGGAAAGGCTGAGCGGCGGGGTGCGCCCACCCTCACGGCTGTGTCGGGGCGCCCAGGGGCACCTGGAGCGGGCGGGGCGCGGTGCACCAGCCGGTTGAGCAAGCGCGTCTCACGCCCCGTCCAGCCATCGCAGGAACGGCGCCGACGATGCCGACCCCACCATGCCGCTCGCTGGTCGGTGACTTAACTCAGCGGCCGATCGAGAGATCGTCACCACAACCGTCGAAGGGTGGCGCCTGCTTTCCCGCACGCTCGGGCGCGCCGGACGCCAGGCCAATGATGCGGCGACCGATGCGGTTGCGGCTGCCGACGGCCTCACCGAGGACGGATTGGACCGTCGCGACCGTGATCCGGTTGCCCGCCCCCGCGGCGATGGTGGCTTGCGCGAGACGACGGACCATCTCCTTGATGAACGCAGCGCTCGCTCCCTCCGATCGGGTGACGACGGCATCGATCGCCCTCTCCTCGAAATCGAGGGCCTCTCCATAGAGGCTGACAAGCCGAGCGCGGCAGGCCGCGTCGGGGTTTGCGATCTCGATCGCCTCGTCCACGCGTCCCGGGCGCGAGGCCAGAGCCTCCTCGATCTCCTCGGGACGGTTGGTGGTGAGGATGAACAGGACATCGGCGTCGTCGTGCAAGCCGTCCATCTCGTTGAGCAGACGGTTGAGGAGCACCTCGGTATTCGGGCTGTTCATGCCCTCGCGGGAGCGGCCGACTAGATCGACATCCTCCAGCACGACGATGCTGGGCTGGAGGGTGCGTGCGAGCGACATGTAGCGGCCGAGCATCTTGACCTGCTCGGCGGTGATCAAGATCGCCGTTCGTGTCGGCAGGTTCGAAGCGATGTAGCGGACGATGTGGGTCTTGCCGGTGCCCGGGGGACCGTAGAGGAGGATGCCCTTACGGGTGGATTGGCCGAGCCGCTTCAAATCCTCCCGGTGCCGGTCGAACTCGAAGACGTGCCGGTCGAGGCGCTCCATCGCGTCCGCTCCGAGGATGACCGCCTCATGAGGGATGCGGGGCAACCGGTGAACCTGCATCGGTGCGCGCATGCCGGAACTGTCGCTCGCGGCCTCGAAGGAGAGTACCTTGCCACGGTAGAGCGTTGACCGTGCTCCTGCCGCCTCGATCTCCGAGAGGAAACCGGCTGCGAACTGGAGCGATGCCGGATCCGGCATCGTGGCAATCTCGACCTGCGAAAATCTCGATCGCACCGAATAGTCGATGTAGCGGGAGAGGAGGATCGCGGCTGGGCGGCCCTCCACCTGGAACAGCCAAAGGCCATTGTTCAGAGCCGCGAACGGATCGTCCTCCCCCACATCCATGTCCTGGTACTGGAGCGGCGTAATCGGGATCCGATACTCGCCGCTGCGAACAAGAAGGCCGGAGATCGTGAGAGCGATGTGTTCGTAGAACTGGTGGACCCCGAGCAGCGTCGGCTTATGGGGCACAAGTTGCGCCGCGATCGCGATTTGGGCATCCGGCAAAAGATGGTCGCCGAACTGCCGGCGTGAACTCGTGATGCCGTTGATCTGCTCGGCACCGAAATGGTCGACGAGGGCTTCCCAGGCTTGATCGAAGTTTCGGGACATTCCTGCGCTCCTTCAGGAGCCGCTGCATCTTCGCAGGGCCCTTCATGGAGCTTGTCGATCGAACGGCAAAAACCAGAATGTGAGCAGCTTACAAAAGCACTAGATTTAAACAGTTATCTCTAAAACTACCAAATTGTTGTATATTAGCTGTTATATAGTGCCTCTGCGCAATATTTCAAGATCCCGACCGATCTTTTGATATGCTTTGGATGTGCTCCCTCATCGTTTGCGTGCTTGCCGGCTCACGTTTCGAGGCCTGCGCGCGTCCTTCCACACGGGCAGCACTTGAAAATTCCTGCTCGGCCGAACGCGCAGTAAATGCGCCGGCATCGAGAGCACGGCAGCGCCTCTCGCCCCTGCCACACGTCTACGGCCGACCAATCGGCAGGGCCGACGGATCCGCGCCTCAGCTCACCAAGAACGACAGCCTAGCCAAGCGTGGCATCGTGACCGCCGGGCGGAGGCAGCACGCCGCGGGCATGCAGCTCCCGTTTCCCGCAGACGAACGAAAACGGGCGCGGAGCTCACGCTCCACGCCCGCACCGTCACTCTTATGGAGAAGGCTACTAAGCCGCCGTGCCGGCCGCTTCGGCCGCCGCAGCCTGGTCCTCGACCAGCTTCCAGGTCTTGGTCTTGGAATAGGGACGGGACTCCTCGATGAACACCGTCTGGCCGATCTTGGCCGTATTGGCCTCGTCGTGCGCATGGTAGTTCTTCGAACGGCGAACCGTCTTCTTCATCACCGGATGGGTGAAGCGACGCTCCACCTTCACGACGATGGTCTTATCGGTCTTGTCGCTGACGACGACGCCTTGAAGGACGCGCTTGGGCATGTGGAATCTCCTCAGGCCTTGGCCGCGTCCAGCGTCTTCTGACGCTGCAGCGTGCGGACACGGGCGATGTCGCGGCGGACCTCACGGACCCGGGCGACGTTCTCAAGTTGGCCCGTCGCGCCCTGGAAGCGCAGGTTGAACTGCTCCTTCTTCAGGCTGATGAGCTCGTCGGAAAGCTGATCCGCCGACAGAGCGCGCAGATCAGACAGTCTCTGGTCGGACTTCATGATCTCTTCCTATCAATCAGCGATGCGCTGGATGACGCGGGTGCGCACCGGCAGCTTCGCGGCTCCGAGGCGCAGGGCCTCGCGGGCGATGTCCTCGGCAACGCCATCCACCTCGAACATGATGCGGCCGGGGTGAACCCGGGCCGCCCAGTATTCCGGCGCACCCTTACCGGAGCCCATGCGGACCTCGGTGGGCTTGGCGGTGACGGGCAGATCCGGGAACACCCGGATCCACACCCGGCCCTGACGCTTCATCTCGCGGGTAATCGCGCGGCGGGCCGCCTCGATCTGCCGCGCGGTGATGCGCTCGGGCTCCAGGCACTTGAGGCCGAATTGGCCGAAGTTCAGCTCGAAGCCGCCCTTGGCCGCGCCACTGATGCGACCCTTGAACTGCTTACGAAATTTGGTCTTCTTGGGTTGCAGCATGGCAGCCTCTCAAGATTTCTGCTTGATCGAGCGTCAGGCGTGCGACGGCTCGCGGCGGCCGCGGCCACCCCGGTCATCACCGTCACGCTCGCGGCGCCCGCCGGAACGGCCACCCTCTTCCTGGGCCTTCTTATCCTGCGCCATCGGGTCGTGCTCGAGGATCTCGCCCTTGAACACCCACACCTTGATGCCGCACGTCCCGTAGGTCGTGAAGGCAGTGGCGGTGCCGTAATCGACATCCGCACGAAGCGTATGCAGGGGCACGCGGCCCTCGCGGTACCACTCGGTGCGGGCGATTTCCGCGCCGCCGAGACGGCCGGCGCAGTTGATGCGGATGCCCTCGGCGCCGAGACGCATGGCCGACTGCACGGCGCGCTTCATGGCGCGACGGAAGGCGACACGGCGCTCGAGCTGCTGCGCGATCGACTCGGCCACCAGGGTGGCATCGATCTCGGGCTTACGCACCTCGACGATGTTGATGGTCACGTCGGCCTTGGTCATCGTGCCGACGAGCTTGCGCAGCTTCTCGATGTCCGCGCCCTTCTTGCCGATCACCACGCCCGGACGGCCCGAGTGGATGGTGACGCGGCACTTCCGGTGCGGGCGCTCGATGACGATCTTCGAGACGGCGGCCTGCTTGAGCTGCTTCATGAGGGCGGCGCGGATGGCCACGTCCTCATGCATCAGCTTGGCGTACTCGCCCTTCTCGGCGAACCAGCGGGAATCCCAGGTCCGATTGATGCCGAGACGCAGGCCGATCGGATTGATCTTCTGACCCATCGGTAAACTCCTCAGGCCGCTTCAGCGCGCACTTCGCGAACCACGATCGTGAGGTTCGCAAAGGGCTTCAGGATGCGCGCGCCGCGACCGCGGGCACGGGCGTGGAAGCGCTTGAGCACCAGCGCCTTGCCGACGAAGGCCTGGGAGACGACGAGATCGTCCACGTCGAGATCGTGGTTGTTCTCGGCGTTGGCGATCGCGCTCTCCAGGCACTTCTTCACATCGCGGGCGATGCGCTTGCGGGAGAATTCGAGATCGGCAAGGGCCGTATCGACCTTCTTGCCGCGGATCAACGCCGCCACGAGGTTGAGCTTCTGGGGCGACACGCGGAGCATCCGCGCGACGGCCTTCGCCTCGTTCTCGGGGAGCGCGCGGGGGGTGGCAGGCTTGCCCATCTCAGCGCCTCTTTGCCTTCTTGTCGGCCGCGTGACCGGGGAAGGTGCGGGTCGGCGAGAATTCGCCGAACTTGTGACCGACCATCTCCTCGGTGACGTAGACCGGGATATGCTTGTGTCCGTTGTGCACACCGAAGGTGATGCCCACGAACTGCGGAAGGATCGTGGAGCGACGGCTCCAGATCTTGACGACCTCGTTGCGGCTGCCGCCGCGGGCGGCGTCGGCCTTCTTGAGGAGGTAGCCGTCGACGAACGGCCCTTTCCAGAGGGAACGTGCCATGGCTGTTACTTCTTGCGGTTATGGCGGCTGGACAGGATGAAGGTGTCGGTCCGCTTGTTGGACCGGGTCTTCTTCCCCTTGGTGGGCACGCCCCAGGGCGTGACCGGGTTCCGGCCGCCCGAGGTACGACCCTCGCCGCCGCCGTGCGGGTGGTCCACCGGGTTCATGGCAACGCCGCGAACGTGCGGGCGCTTGCCGAGCCAGCGGTTACGGCCGGCCTTGCCCAGCGAGATGTTCATGTGGTCCGGGTTCGAGACCGCACCCACGGTCGCGAAGCACTGACCGTGCACCAGGCGCTGCTCGCCCGAGTTCAGGCGCAGCGTGACGTAGCCCTGGTCGCGTCCGACGATCTGAGCGTAGTTGCCGGCGGAGCGGGCGATCGCGCCACCCTTGCCGATCTTCAGCTCGACGTTGTGGACGATGGTGCCCACCGGCATGGAGCCGATCGGAGCCGCATTGCCCGGCTTCACGTCGACGCTCTCACCGGCGATCACCTTGTCACCCGGCGACAGGCGCTGGGGGGCGATGATGTAGCTCTGCTTCCCATCGGGGAAGGTGATGAGCGCGATGAACGCCGTCCGGTTCGGATCGTACTCGATCCGCTCCACCGTCGCGGGAACGTTGAGGTTCTCGCGACGCTTGAAGTCGACGTTGCGCAGGACCCGCTTGTGGCCACCGCCGCGGAAGCGGACGGTGATGCGGCCCAGGTTGTTGCGGCCGCCCGAGGAGCTCTTGCCCTCGGTCAGCGCCTTCACCGGCTTGCCCTTGTAGAGCTCACGGCGATCGACGAGCACGAGCTGGCGCAGGCTCGGCGTGACCGGTTTGAATGTCTTCAAGGCCATCGGCTTGATCCTAACGCTTCAAGTCTCAGAGGCCGGTCGTGACGTCGATCGTATCACCCTCGGCGAGGGTCACGATCGCCTTCTTCACGTCCGAACGCTGCCCGCGCTGCCCGCGGAAGAACTTCTTCTTGCCCTTGGTCGTGAGCGTGTTCACGCCCGTGACCTTGACGTCGAACAGACGCTCGACCGCTTCCTTGATCTGCGGCTTGGTGGCCTTCGGGGCAACCCGGAAGACGACCTTGTTCTGCTCGGTGAGGTTCGTCGCCTTCTCCGTGATCACGGGGGAGACGATGATGTCGTAGTGGCGCGGATCGGCACTCATTTGAAACGCTCCTCCAGCGCATCGACGGCGGCGCGCGTCAGCACGAGCGTGTCGCGGCGCAGGATGTCGTAGACGTTGATGCCCTGGACGGGCAGCACATCGATCTTCGGAATGGCGCGGGCGGCGCGGCCGAAGTTCTCGTCCACTTCAGAGCCGCCGATGATCAGCGCGCTCGACAGACCGAGCTTCTCGAAACGCTCGATCATGGCCTTGGTCTTGTGGTTGTCGACCTTGATGTCGTCGACGACGATCAGGGTCGAAGCCTTGGCCTTGGCCGAGAGGGCGTGCTTGAGCGCCAGAGCGCGGACCTTCTTGGGAAGGTCGTGGCTGTGGTCGCGCACCACCGGACCGAAGGCCCGGCCGCCGCCGCGAAACTGAGGAGCGGAGGCAGCGCCGTGACGGGCGTTGCCGGTGCCCTTCTGCTTGTACAGCTTCTTCGAGGTGCGATCGACGTCGGAGCGGTTCTTGACGGCGTGCGTGCCGGCGCGCCGCTTGGCGAGCTGGTAGCGCACCATCCGCTGCAGGATGTCGGCGCGCGGCTCGAGGCCGTAGATCGCCTCGTTGAGCTCGACCGAGCCGGCGGAGCCGCCGTCGAGCGTGGTGATATCGAGTTTCATCACGCGTTCTCCTCGGACGCCGGAGCCTCGGGGGCCGCCTCGACCTGGGACGCGCCGGCAGAGCCGTTCTCACGGAACTTGCCCGGCAGCGGCACATCGGCCGGCAGCTTGCGCTTGACCGAGTCGCGAACCTGGATCCAGCCGCCGGCGACACCGGGGACGGCGCCTTCGACGAGGATCAGGCCGCGCTCCGGATCGGTGCGGACGACCTTGAGGTTCTGCGTGGTCACGCGCTCGACGCCCATGTGACCCGGCATCTTCTTGTTCTTGAAGGTCTTGCCCGGATCCTGACGGCCACCGGTCGAACCGATCGAGCGGTGGGAGATCGACACGCCGTGGGTGGCGCGCAGACCGCCGAAGTTCCAGCGCTTCATGCCGCCGGCGAAACCCTTACCCGTGCTGGTGCCCGTCACGTCGACGAACTGGCCCGGGATGAAGTGGTCGGCCGTGATCTCGGCACCGACCGGGATCAGCGCGTCCTCGGACACGCGGAACTCGGCGAGCTTCTTCTTGGGCTCGACCTTGGCGACCGCGAAGCGGCCGCGCTCGGCCTGCGACACGTTCTTTACCTTGGCCTTGCCGACGCCGACCTGGAGGGCGACGTAGCCATCCTTCTCGGTCGTGCGGTGTGCCACGACTTGGCACTGATCAATCTGGAGCACAGTGACGGGCACATGCTCGCCAGCGTCTGTAAAGACGCGGGTCATGCCGACCTTCCGTGCGATGACGCCTGAGCGCATAGGTCTCTCCCTCGCGCGATGAAACGGTAAGCTCTAAATCCGACGCGGACTTAGAGCTTGATCTCCACGTCCACGCCAGCGGCGAGGTCGAGCTTCATCAGCGCGTCCACGGTCTGCGGCGTCGGGTCGACGATATCGAGCACCCGCTTGTGCGTGCGCATCTCGAACTGCTCGCGCGACTTCTTATCGATGTGCGGCGAACGGTTCACCGTGAACTTCTCGATATGGGTCGGCAGCGGGATCGGGCCCCGGATCTGCGCGCCGGTCCGGCGCGCGGTCGAGACGATTTCCTTGGTGGACGCATCGAGGATGCGATGATCGAACGCCTTAAGGCGAATGCGGATGTTCTGACCGTTCATGACCTGACCTCGGCGGAAACGTTGAGGAGCGGGCGCGAGGGCCCGCCCCTCTTACGTCCCCTGTCGATGATGCTTGCGGTTAGTCGTTGATGGCGGCGACGACGCCGGCACCGACGGTGCGTCCGCCCTCGCGGATGGCGAAGCGCAGCTTCTCTTCCATGGCCACCGGCACGATCAGCACCACGTCCATGGTCACGTTGTCGCCCGGCATCACCATCTCGGTGCCCTCGGGCAGCGTGCACACGCCGGTCACGTCCGTCGTGCGGAAGTAGAACTGCGGGCGGTAGTTGGTGAAGAACGGCGTGTGGCGGCCGCCCTCCTCCTTCGTCAGGATGTAGGCCTCGGCCTTGAACTTCGAGTGCGGCTTCACCGAACCCGGCTTGCACACGACCTGGCCGCGCTCCACGTCCTCGCGCTTCGTGCCGCGCAGCAGCACGCCGACGTTGTCGCCCGCCTGGCCCTGGTCGAGCAGCTTGCGGAACATCTCGACGCCGGTCACCGTCGTCGTCGTCGTCGGACGGATGCCGACGATCTCCACCGATTCGCCGACCTTGACGATGCCGCGCTCGACGCGACCTGTCACCACCGTGCCGCGGCCCGAGATCGAGAACACGTCCTCGATCGGCATCAGGAACGGCATGTCGATCGGACGCTCCGGCTGCGGGATGTATTCGTCGACCGTCGCCATCAGCGCCAGGACGGCTTCCTTGCCGATCTTGGGCTCCTTGTCCTCGAGCGCCATCAGGGCCGAGCCCTTGGTGATCGGGATGTCGTCGCCGGGGAAGTCGTACTTGGAGAGCAGCTCGCGCACCTCCAGCTCGACCAGCTCCAGGAGTTCCTCGTCATCCACCATGTCGACCTTGTTGAGGAACACCACCAGCGCCGGCACGCCGACCTGGCGGGCGAGCAGGATGTGCTCGCGGGTCTGCGGCATCGGGCCGTCGGCGGCCGAGACGACCAGGATCGCGCCGTCCATCTGGGCGGCACCGGTGATCATGTTCTTCACGTAGTCGGCGTGGCCGGGGCAGTCGACGTGCGCGTAGTGACGGTTCTTCGTCTCGTACTCGACGTGGGCGGTCGAGATCGTGATGCCGCGCGCCTTCTCTTCCGGCGCCTTGTCGATCTGGTCGTAGGCCGTGAAGGTCGCCCCGCCCGACTCCGCCAGAACCTTCGTGATCGCCGCCGTCAGCGACGTCTTGCCGTGATCCACGTGCCCGATCGTGCCGATGTTGCAGTGCGGCTTGGTACGGGAGAACTTTTCCTTACCCATCAGGGCCTCCTAATCGTCAGTGTCGTTGTTCGGGGAAGTTTGACGCGTTCGCGTCAGGCGTACTTGGCAATGACCTTGTCGGCCTCGCCGCGCGGCACTTCCTCGTAATGGTCGAACTGCATCGTGAAGTTGGCGCGTCCCTGAGAGAAGGAGCGCAACTGGTTCACGTAGCCGAACATGTTGGCCAGCGGCACCATCGCGTTGATGACGTTGGCGTTGCCGCGCATGTCCTGGCCCTGGATCTGGCCACGGCGGGAGTTGAGGTCGCCGATGACCGAGCCGGTATACTCTTCCGGCGAAACCACTTCGACCTTCATCACCGGCTCGAGCAGAACCGATCCGCCCTTCTGCAGCGCCTCGCGGAAGGCGGCGCGGGAGGCGATCTCGAAGGCGAGCGCCGAGGAGTCGACGTCGTGGTAGGCGCCGTCGATCAGCTCGACCTTGACGTCGACCACGGGGAAGCCGGCGAGCACGCCCGCGCCGAGGACCGAGTTGAGGCCCTTCTCGACGCCGGGGATGTATTCCTTGGGCACCGCACCGCCGACGATCTTCGACTCGAACGCGAAGCCGGCGCCCGGCTCGTTCGGCTCGACCACGAACTTCACCCGGGCGAACTGACCGGTACCACCGGTCTGCTTCTTGTGGGTGTAGTCGATCTCCTGACGGCGGGTCAGCTTCTCGCGGTACGCCACCTGCGGCTGACCGATATTCGCGTCGACCTTATAGGTACGGCGCAGGATATCGACCTTGATGTCGAGGTGGAGCTCGCCCATCCCGCGAAGGATGGTCTGGCCGGATTCCTGGTCGGTCGAGACCCGGAAGGACGGATCCTCGGCGGCGAGCTTCGAGAGCGCGATACCGAGCTTCTCCTGATCGGCCTTCGACTTCGGCTCGACGGCGATCTCGATGACGGGCTCGGGGAACTCCATCTTCTCGAGGATCACCGCGTCCTTCGGATCGCACAGCGTGTCGCCGGTGCGGGTGTCCTTGAGACCGGCCAGGGCGACGATGTCGCCGGCGAAGGCTTCCTTGACGTCCTCACGGTTGTTGGCGTGCATCAGGAGCATGCGGCCGACGCGCTCCTTCTTGTCGCGCGAGGAGTTGATCACGTTGGCGCCCGACTCGACCTTGCCGGAATAGACCCGGCAGAAGGTGATCGTACCGACGTGGGGATCGTCCATGATCTTGAAGGCGAGCATGGAGAAGGGATCGCTGTCGGTCGGGTGGCGAACCACCTCTTCCTCGGTCTTGAAGTCGAGGCCCTTGATCTCGCCGCGGTCGGCGGGAGACGGCAGGTAATCGACGACCGCATCGAGGAGCGGCTGGACGCCCTTGTTCTTGAAGGCCGAGCCGCACAGCACCGGATGGAAGGCACGGAGCTGCACCGCCTTGCGCACGAGCTTGCGCAGGGTCTCCTCGTCCGGCTCCACGCCGTCGAGGTAGGCGGTCATCGCGTCGTCGTCGAGCTCGACGCAGGCCTCGATCATCTTGGTGCGGTACTCGACGGCCTGATCGGCGAGATCGGCCGGAATCTCTTCCTCGGTGAAGTTGGCGCCGAGCGCCTCACCCGACCAAACGATCGCCTTCATCTTGATGAGGTCGATCACGCCCTTGAAGCTGGACTCGGCACCGATCGGCAGCTGCAGGCAGACCGGCTTGCCGGCGACGCGGCCGATGATGTCGGCGACGCACTTGAAGAAGTCGGCGCCGATCTTGTCCATCTTGTTGACGAACACGACGCGCGGCACGTCGTACTTGTCGGCCTGACGCCACACGGTCTCGGTCTGGGGCTCGACGCCCTGGTTGCCGTCGAGCACGCAGACGGCGCCGTCGAGCACGCGGAGCGAGCGCTCCACCTCGATGGTGAAGTCGACGTGGCCGGGGGTGTCGATGATGTTCAGGCGCTTGTCGCGCCAGAAGCAGGTGGTCGCAGCCGAGGTGATCGTGATGCCACGCTCCTGCTCCTGCTCCATCCAGTCCATCGTCGCGGCGCCCTCGTGGACTTCGCCGATCTTATGGGACTTGCCGGTGTAGTAGAGGATCCGCTCGGTCGTCGTGGTCTTGCCGGCATCGATGTGAGCC
Source organism: Methylobacterium sp. AMS5 (assembly GCF_001542815.1). GTDB lineage: Bacteria > Pseudomonadota > Alphaproteobacteria > Rhizobiales > Beijerinckiaceae > Methylobacterium. The sequence goes on along the minus strand of NZ_CP006992.1, from coordinate 2,222,543 downwards.
ATGATGCCGAAGTTGCGGTAGTCCTCGATCGCATGCGTGCGGGGCATCGGGGTCTCTCCGGGAGAAAGCGGGCTTGGAGCGCGGCCCGGTGGCCGCGCTCGACAGGCGAATTACCAGCGGTAGTGCGAGAAGGCGCGGTTGGCCTCGGCCATCCGGTGGGTGTCTTCACGCTTCTTGACCGCGTTGCCGCGGTTGTTGGCGGCGTCGAGCAGCTCGGCGGAGAGACGCTCGATCATGGTCCGGTCGTTGCGGCCGCGGGCGGCCTGGATCAGCCAGCGGATCGCGAGAGCCTGTCGGCGCTCGGTGCGGACTTCGACCGGAACCTGGTAGGTCGCGCCGCCGACGCGGCGGGAGCGGACCTCGATCGCCGGGGCGACGTTGTCGAGCGCGGCGCGGAACACCTCGATCGGGTTGGCGCGGGCGCGGTTCTCGACGATGTCGAACGCGCCGTAGACGATCCGTTCGGCGGTCGACTTCTTGCCCTCGTACATGATGGAATTCATGAACTTGGTCAGAACGACGTCGCCGTACTTGGCGTCCGGGATGATCTCGCGCTTCTCGGCAGAGTGACGACGGGACATCTGTTTGCTCTCAGATTAATCGACTTAAGCGCCTCGCGCAGGCCGCCTTGAGCGTAAACGCCGGCGACATCCTTGCGAGGCCGTGGAAATGGCCGTCCGGAGATTCTTACTTCGGACGCTTTGCACCGTACTTCGAACGGCGCTGCTTGCGGTTCTTGACGCCCTGCGTGTCGAGCACGCCGCGCAGGATGTGGTAGCGCACACCCGGAAGGTCCTTCACGCGGCCGCCGCGGATCATGACCACGGAGTGCTCCTGAAGGTTGTGCCCCTCACCGGGGATGTAACCGATCACCTCGAAGCCGTTGGTCAGGCGCACCTTGGCGACCTTACGAAGCGCCGAGTTCGGCTTCTTCGGGGTCGTGGTGTAGACGCGCGTGCAGACGCCGCGCTTCTGCGGGCAGGCGTTGAGCGCCGGCACCTTGTTGCGCGCCTTCTGCGCCTTGCGCGGCTGGGCGATCAGTTGGTTGATCGTCGGCATCCTGTGCCCTCTTCATCCGGCCGCGCAGGGCGGCCACCGTCTGAAACCTGTCGAAGCCCCTTGCGGAGCGGCCGGGCCCCGGGCGAACCCGCGGCAAAACGAATAGCGCCAGAGGCCGATCAAGGCCTTTGACGATGGTGAGGCAGAGGATCACGCCGTGAACGACGCGTTCTTACCCGCTGATCTGACGAATACGTCAGGGTGTGATGCCGGTATCGGTCTGACGACGGTCGCCGAAGCCCCTGGCCTCGACCCGAAAGCGACTCTCGATCCACCGGAGTGGCGCGCTTCTACGCGGGGTGGCCGGGCCCGTCAATGCCCGGAGAGGATAAAGTTCGATGAACGGGCGTCCGATCGGCCGTCCGGACGGTGATCGGCGGCTCGGCTGTTATTCGGCGGCGCTGGGCAGGCGGAACGCGTCGATTCCGCGCCGATCCGGGTTGATTTCGGCCAGCGCCCGCTTGGCGGTTTCCAACGGATGTTCGGCCTCGATTCGGACCGAGCCGAGATCCGGGCTCTTGTACACGGTGACGACCGTATCCATCACTTCCGTCAGCGTCGTGCGCTTGTCCTCGGGCGCTGCGATGAGGAGCTGCAGGCCCCAGGCGCGGAAGAGATCGACCAGCGACTGACTGTTGCGGACGTCGAGTTTCGAGAAGGCTTCATCGAGAAGGCAGAGGCCTAGGCCCGGCGTCTCGTCGCCGGGGCGGTCGCCGGGATAGTAGGCGGAGGCCATGGAGGCGGCGATCGCGACGTAGAACGGCGCCTGCGCCTCGCCGCCCGACCCGCGCAGCGCCCGGCTCGACAGGGTGGTGCGGTTGCCCGCCCGGTCGCGCATGCCGATCTCGTAGACGAAGTAGTTGCGGTAATCGGCCAGCCGCGCCGCGTTCTCCTCGCCCTCGATCAGCGCCGTGATCTCGGCGAGTGCGGCCGCGAGCGGGCTGTTATCCGGTCCGCCATCCGTCCCATTGTCGGGGCTCGGCAGCACCGCCTGCGCCGCGTCGGGCGAGCGCGCGACTTCGGTGGCGAGCGCGTGGACGGCGGCGTAGCGGCGGTCCACCTCCGCCTCGAAGGCGTAGGTCTGGCCGGTGAAGGTCTGCGACGCCAGCCGCTCGTTGAGGGCGTCGAGCCGGGCCCGCATCCGCTCGAACTTGTCGGCGAGCCGGGTCAGCAGATCCTCGGTCATCAGGCGGCGCATCTCGGCCTCCGCCCGGAGCGACTGGTCGCGGTAGCGGCGCAGTTCGTGCCCCGCCACCTCGTCGCGCTCGCGGGTCGCCCAGGCATAGCCGAACGAGGCCGGCTGCTCGCCCGAACCGAGCGGGTTCTCGACGCGCCACGCGGCGCAGTACTCGGCAAGATCCCGCTCGGCGGCGCGGCCCTGGTTGCGCACGCTGTCGGCGGCCTCGCGGGCGGAGGCCCGGGCCTGCGAGGCCAGCGACGCCAGCGCCTTGGTGTCGAGCGCGGCGCGGTCCGCCCGTGCCGCGGCGATCCCGGCCACCGTGTCCGGTACGTCGGCGGGAACGGTGCCGGTGAGGCGGATGCGGACGGTGTCGCCGGAGGTCCAGCGCTTGAGCGCCGTGCGGTAGGCCAGGAACGCGGCGCGCGCCGCCTCCCTCCCTTGCGCGACACGGGCCTTCAGTCCGGCCTCCTCCGCGAGTGCGGCGTCGCGTTTGGGCTCCAGCACCTGCACGAGTTCGGTGAGATAGGCCGAGCGCTCCTTCTGAAGCTCCTTCAGCTCCGCCTCGATCACGCCGGCATCGGCGCGGGCGACGGTCTCCTGCTCGGTGGAGAGGCTGCGGCGGCGGCCCTCGATGGCGTCGGCCTCGGCGCGCAGAGCCTCGAGATCGATCGGCGCTTCCGCCAGTCGGCTCCGCAGCAGCGCGGCGATCCGGGCGGCCTCGCGCATCACCGTGGCCTCGGCCCGCAGGGTCCGCGCCTCCTCGCGCGCCTCGTCGAGGCGGCGGCGGGTCTCGGCGGTGGGCCCGCGCTGGCCGCGGGTCATCATCAGCGGCACGGGGCGCACGACCGAATAGGCCATGCCCGAAGTCGAGCGCCCGCTCGGCGCCACGGCGCGGCTCATGTTCCGGAGCGCCGCATCGTCGGGCGCGAGATCGTAGCCGCCGAGCCGCGCGGCGAGGAAGGCCTCGGCGTGGTCGCTGTCGGTCTCGATCAGGCCCATCGGCCCGTCATCGAAGCGCCGCGCGGCGCGCCGCGCCGTATCAGTGGTCTTTACCAGGAGACAGCGGAAGAACTGGTTTTTTCGGGACTCGAGCAGGGCGAAGGCGCGGTCCAGCCGGTCGGGCTCGACCACCAGGGCCTCGCGGGCGCGGCCGAGCAGGCCTTCGAGGGCCGGGCCCCATTTCGGATCGACGATCTCGGCGAGTTCGCAGATCGGCGCCGCCTCGATGCCGAGCCGGCCCAACTCCTCGCGGAACGCCTCCGTGTCGGAGGACAGGCGTGCCGCCGAGGAACGGCCGGCATTCACCTGCCCATCGAGGCCGCGAACCTCGTTCTCGCGCTCGCGGGCCTTGAGGGCGAGGTCTTCCGCCTCCTCTTCCAGGGTGCCAGACACGTCCGGCATCTGCGCGAGGCCGTCCAGCAGCCCCTTCAACGGCCCGTCGACCCGTAAAATGTCCTCCGGCGGCGCCTCGCGGCGGAGCCCCGAGCGGGCGCAGGCCTCGACGATGCGCGCTGCCTGAAGATCGATCCGGCGCAGGGGGCCGGCAAGGGCACTGAGGCGGCCGGCATCCTGCACGAGGCCGACGATCCCGGCGAGGCGGTTGGTCAGGTCGCGCCGGTCGCGGGAGACCATGGCGAGACCGGCATGAGAGGCCGCGAGCCGCGCCTCCGCGACGCTACCGACGATCAGCGCCTTGCGGGCGGCGATCTCGCTGTCGATCTCGCGCACGAAGCCCTGGCTCGTCGCCACGCTCTCGCGGGCGATGCGCAGGCGCTCCGATGTCTCGGCGAGCAGGCGGCGGGCCTCCGCATGGTCGAGGATGCGGCGACGCAGATCGGCGCCGGCGGCGCGCATCTCGTCGAGGGCGGCGGTGAGGCTCGCCCGTGCCCAACCCTCGTAGCGCGCACAGATGCGCGAGAGGTGGGCGAGGCGCTTCTCCAACTCCTCGATGGTCTCCAGCAGGCGCCGCCACGTCTCGATCGACTGACGGATGCGGGCGACATCGAGCGGCTCGGCCTCCAGCACGAAGCTGCGCACGAAGGCGCTGGTGTCGAAGATCGGCTTGAACGCCACCGCGTTGGAGAAGGTGCGCAGGAACTGGCGCGGATCGGGCACGGCCGCCCCCTCGCGCAGGGTCGCCAGCACGGCGGCGGTGAAGCGCTCGCCGGAGGTGCGGAACTCCTCGAACGTGTCGGCCCGGCGGCGGAGGTCGGTGGCGATCTCGGCCCAGGGCGCGACGAAGCTGCCCTCGCTCGTCTCGCGCACGTAATCGGCGATTTCGAAACGGTGGCCGACGGCGATGAAGCGCGAAAGCGTCTCCTCCTTCGGCTCCTCGGAACGGGCGGCGAGCGCCAGCCCGACCGTGACGATGCGGCCGCTCGCGGGATTCTCGAACACGAGCGCGATGAGGGTCTCGCAGGCCTCGCGCGTCGGGCGCCCGCCCTCGGCCGGGTCGCTGATCCAACCGAGGCAGTAGTCGCGCACCGTCCGTGCGCTGCGGCCCGAGGCGGAGGCGTTGAGCGCGAGCCGGCTCGCATTGTTGCCGGCCAGCACCGTGCCGACCGCATCGAAGATCGTCGACTTGCCCGCGCCCGTGGGACCGACGAGCGCGGCCGCGCCCCGAATCCGGATCTGCTCGCGCCGGATGAGGTACCAATTCGAGATCGCAATGTCGGTGAGGCGGTACACCGGCCCGGCCGCTTATCCCGAGGTTGAACGAGAGACAGCGCAATGGACGCTACGCCTCCCGCACGCAAGGGCGGGATCGCGGCAGGCGACGAGCGGCGCTCGATCGTCACAATCTGAGGGTGCTTCAGCCCCGGACCACGACCGGTCCGGGCGGCCGCCGGCATCGATACAGCAATCACCGACCCGTGATTTGACGGGGCCGTATCGATCCGAGACCAGGGCCATTCGGCGAAGCGTCCGGGCACCACTCGCGGAACAACTGGCACAGATCTTCTGCAACGGCAGGTTTATGAAACCGGTTCGATTACTGCCATTCCACGCCCCCTGCGTATTTTGACACATGCGAGAACCGCCGATTTTGACGCAAACCCAATACGATCCATGCCATACGACAAGATGCGCCCCCGACCGCCCAGCACTTCGATCACTGAAATGCCCGCCGACCGTACACGCCTGACTTACGGTGTTCTGTTTATTGTCGCCTCGATTGTTCTATGGGGAACGGCATCGTGGGTTGCAGGCAGTATCATCTGGGTCTGACGCCGATCAGAGGTCTTTCCTGCAAGCGATATAGCCTCCCAAAACATAACCGCCCTGCAGCGCGCAGAGGGAGGCGGCGATCATCAACAGGTCGGCCAGCACCAGCTGGCCGTTGTGGAAGTGATAAATGATCCGCACGACGATGATAAAGAAGCTCGCAACGGCAAGCATCCCCCAGTGATAAAACAAGCCGATCAATAGTCCGACAATAACGAGAAGCGGGATCGCTAGCACGGGATCATGACCCTATCCTGCCGGATCGGCACCTGAGAGCCGTTTTGACGAAATCTTTCCTTAGGTTACCGCCGCGAACGCATGCGCGCAAAGGGTCACTTGGCTTAAAACTAGGCGGATTTTGCGGGTTCCCGTTTATCGAACGGCATCGTTAACGAACCGGTCACCCTAAGGTCGCGCGTCCGGCCGGGAAGGCATCGTGTTGGTGCCGCTGCGTATCGATCCGCAGATCCGCGTATCCGGCCGTCGCCGAAACGGTACGGCTCCCGGACGATCCAGGCAGCACCCGTGCCATTCATTCTGGGCGGCGCCTGAGCGAAGCCCAAATCCGCCATTCCGGATGGATCAGACGGATTTGGGAAGGAAGGGGTCCCGAGGCACCTCTCGGCGCCCCCGCTTTCGCCGACGGCGATACCGCTCACCTCAGACTGACCGTCTATTTGGTTGACTCCGTCAACTTTCTCGTCGACGTTGTGGTCATGAAGGATGTCAGCGCCGACGACGTCATCGCCACGGTCCGCCGCTTCAACCGGTTCTACACCGGACTCGTCGGCGCGCTTGACGATCAGTTTCTCGGCTGCGACGTCACGCTTCCGGACGCACGCCTGCTGTTCGAGATCGCGACGCACGACCGGGCGGAGAAGCCGCTCACCGCGTCCGCGGTGCAGGCAACGCTCGGCATGGATGCGGGCTATGTCAGCCGGATCCTATCCCGCTTCGAACAGCGGGGCTGGATCACCCGTGCCCGCGGCGCGGATGCGCGTGCCCGGCCGATCCGACTGACCGAAGCCGGGCGCAGCGCATTCGAGGGCCTGGACGGACGGCAGCGCGCGGCCGTGGCCAGCCTCGTCGGCGAGCTCGATTCCGTCCAGAGGGCGGATCTGGCGCAGGCGATGGCGCGCGTGCGCCTGCTGCTGCGACCTGAATCGGTTCCGGGCTTCGCGATCCGCCCGTTCCGCACGGGCGATATGGGCCTGATCGCGGCCCGGCAATCGATGCTCTACGCCCGGAGCCACGGTTGGGGCCGCGGCCTGGAAATCACCGAGGGCGAGACCACCACCGACTTCCTGAGAAATTTCAAGCCGGAGCGCGAGCAGTGCTGGATCGCGGAGATCGACGGCCTCCTGGCGGGGTCCGTTTTCCTCACCGATGAAGGTGGCGGCACCGCCCGGCTGCGCCTCCTCTATGTCGAGCCTTTCGCCCGCCGCCGCGGCATCGGCGAGACGCTCGTCGAGACCTGCATCGGCTTCGCCCGCGACACGGGCTATTCCCGCCTCACGCTGTGGACCCATACGGTTCTGGAAAGCGCCCGGCGCATCTATGCCCGCCACGGCTTCACCTGCGTCGAGACCGCGACTCATACCGGCTTCGGCATGCCGGTCGAGGGTGAAACCTGGAGGCTGCACCTGGGTGTGACGGGGCAAGCACCGAGTCAGGCCACGTGACGGGGGCGATGCCCCCGCCACATCGGTTATGTCACGCCGAGTCCCCGATCCCCGCTCCGGACAGGCCCTGTCGCGGGAAGCTTAGCCGCCAAAATTCTTGGCGAGCCACGTCCCGGAGGCGGCCAGATCGGCCTGGGACAGGCCGTGACCGGCCGGATTGACCGTGTGGGTCACCGCCGCGCCCGCTTGCTGAAGACGCGCGGCGAGCCGTTCGGCATTCTCGGCGGGCACGATCGGGTCGAGAGCGCCCGAGAGCAGCAGCACCGGGCGGCCGGCGAGGTCGGCCGGCGGGCTCTCGGCGAGCGGCACCATCGCCCGCAGCAGAACCGCCCCCGCCAGCACCTGCGGGTGCAGGAGCAGGGTCGCTGCGGCGATGTTGGCCCCGTTCGAGAATCCGACCGCCACCGGCGCGGCGAGCCCGTAGGCCGCCCGCGCCTGCGCGACGAAGGCGGCGAGGTCTCCGGCCCGGCGGCGGACATCCGCCTCGTCGAACACGCCCTCCGCGAGACGGCGGAAAAAGCGCGGCATGCCGTTCTCCAGAACCGGCCCGCGGGGCGAGAGCAGCGCGGAGCCGGGCGAGAGCGCGCGGCCGAGGGAAAGCAGGTCGCTTTCGTCGCCGCCCGTGCCGTGCAGCAGCAGGAGCGGCGGCGCACGCTCGTCTGCGCCGGGCTCGAAGCGGTGGATGAAGTCGAAGGTGACGCCGTTCGTCATGGCTGTCTCCGTTCCGTCTGAGGAAAGTGCGACCGCCCGGATCGATTCCGGGCGGACGCGAAGGCGTGCGGTCGGTTCAGGCGACCTTCGGCAGCACCGCCTCGATCCGCCCGCGATGCGGCTCGAGGAAGGGCGGCAGCTTCAGCGCGGTCCCGAGTTCCGCCACCGGCTCGTCGATCGCAAAGCCCGGCGCGTCGGTGGCGATCTCGAACAGCACGCCGCCGGGCTCCCGGAAGTAGACCGAGCGGAAGTACTGCCGATCGCGCTGCTCGGTCACGGACAGGCCGTGCCGATCGCTCAGCCGCTCCGTCATCGCCGCCTGCGCCGCGTCGTCGGCGGCACGGAAGGCGATGTGGTGGATCGAGCCCGCCCCCTGCCGGCCGGGCAGGAAGTCGCCGACCGCCCGAAGCGTCACGAACCCGCCGAGGCCCGCCCCGCTCGTCAGCCGGATCTGGCTGCCCTCGCGGGCGGCTTCCGCAAAGCCGAGCACGTCGGTGAGGATCGCGGCGGTCGCCTCCGCCCCGCGCAGGAGCAGGGTGACGCCGTGGAAGCCGCGGATCGCGGTCTCCGGCGCGATGTCCTCGAAGGTCCAGGCCGGCTCGGCCTCCGCCCCCTCGACGCCGACGAGCGCCAGCGGCATCCCATCGGGATCGCGGAACCGCAGCACCGTCTCGCCGAAGACCGTCACCGGCGCCTCATGCGAGACGTTCAGCGAAACGAAGCGGTGCGTCCAGGCACCGATGGAAGCGCGCGGCACGCGGAAGGCGGCCTCCGATACCTGCCCGATGCCGACGCGGCCGGGGGCCGCCTGGGCGATCGGGAAGAAGGTGAGGATCGTGCCGGGAGCGCCCGCCTCGTCGCCGAAATAGAGGTGGTAGGTGCCCGGATCGTCGAAGTTGACGGTCTTCTTCACCAGCCGCAGGCCGAGCACGCGGGTGTAGAAGTCGATGGTGCGGGCCGTATCGCTCGCAAACGCCGTGACGTGGTGAATGCCGTGCGCGCTCATGGTGCGGGTCTCCTGTTCGAGAGGATCGCCACGGGGATCCATGTCCGGGCTGCGATCGGTGTGAGCGCAATCTGGCCCTTGCCTGCTCGCCTGAAAATGGAAACGATTGAAACGCATCGTTTCCGGATTTGAGCAATGGCGAAACTTCCCGATTTTGAGGCCTGGGCCGTGTTCGCGGTGGTGGCCGACGCCCTCTCCTTCGCCCGTGCGGCCGACGAACTCGGGCTGTCGAAGGCGACGGTTTCCAAAGCGGTGGCGCGGCTGGAGGGCCGGCTCGGCGCGCGGCTGTTCCACCGCACCTCCCGCCGCCTCGCGCTCACGGAAGCCGGCCGTCTCGCACGCGAGGACGCGGCGGGGTTGCTGGCCGCGGGCGAGGCGGCGGAAGCCCGCGCGCTCGACGCCAACGGCGTGCCGCGGGGGCGGGTGCGGCTCGCGGCCCCGATGTCCTTCGGGGTTGCTCATCTCGCGCCGGTGCTGCCGGAATTCCTGGCCTCGCACCGCGAGGTCTCGGTCGATCTGCACCTGTCCGACGCGCTGGTCGATCTTGTCGGCGGCGGGTTCGATCTCGGTCTGCGCATCGCCGCGCTGCCCGACTCCTCGCTCCGGGTGCGGCGGCTCTGCGGGGTGCGCCGCTCGCTCGTGGCGACGCCGGCCTATCTCGAACGCTATGGACCGCCGCAACATCCCGAGGATCTGAAGGCCCGCGCCTGCCTCGGCTACGCCTACCTGCCGACCCCGGACCGCTGGCCCTTCACCAACAGTGCCGGCGAAACCGTGACGATCGTGCCCGAAGGCCCGCTACGGGCCAACAACGCCGACGCCCTGGCGCCGGCCCTGCGCGCCGGGCTCGGCCTCGCGGTGCAGCCGGATTTCACGATCTGGGAGGATCTGAAGTCGGGCCGCCTGGAGCGGGTGATGCCGGACTGGCAGCCGCCGCCGATCGCCCTCAACCTCGTGATGCCGCCGGGCCTGCCGCGCCCGGCCCGGGTCTCGGCACTGATCGCCTTCCTGGAACGGGCCTTCTCCACCGCGCCCTGGGCCCAGGCCGAGAGTCAGGCCCCCCTTCCCTCCCCGGCGGAGGCCCAGGCGCGAACCTGATCCATCCAGGCATCCGGCGAGAGCACGGTGATGCCCGGCATCACCATCAACGGCGTGACCCGCTCGGCCCGGTCGCGCTCGCCCAGCCGCAGGGCGCCCTTGCGGGCGAACAGGCGCAGGATCTCGATCAGGCGCGCCTCGTCCGGCGGCTCGGCGCGGGCGGCGGAGCGGATCGCGTCGGCGATGTCGTCGGTGGTGCATTCCACCGTGCCGTCGGTGGAGACGCGGTGGTCGCGCAGACCCTCCTCGTAGGCGAGCCGGAGCGCCAGCAGCACCAGCGTCTCGTCCTTGCGCAGGCGTTCCCCTTGCGCGTCGTGGCGCACGCCATCGGGCGGCAGGGCGAGGAACACCATCTGATCGCGGTGGGCGACCTCGAAGCGGTAGCCGAGGCAGGCGAAGTAGTCGCGGAAGAACGGCGCGTAGTGCCGCGCGAGTTCGTAGGAGCGGCCGATTCCGGTGGTCGCGGCGTAGATGCACTGGCTCTTCAGCATCACCTGAAGCGCGCGGGTCAGTTCCTCCTCGCTCGGCGCGGCGCTGCCGGGCGGGGGCGTCTCCTCGCCGTCGAGGATGGCGCGGAAGGGTTCGAGCATCGGATTGTCCGTTCAGCCTGCTTTGCCGGCTCCGCGCCGGGCGGCGGGGGGCGGTATGCGCTCGATCATGAAGTCCGGGCAGTCGAGCCAGCCGTTGGAGACGCGGCCCTCGATCCGGGCGACGCGGTAGCGGCTGCGCAGCACGCCGTCGAACAGAACGTCGATCTCGCGCAGGCGCTGAAAGACGACGAAGGCATCGACGTCATCGACCTGGATGTCCGAGCCGCGCAGGGCCTTCGCCTGAGCGAGCCGGGCGTCGAGATAGGCGACGATGCGCTCTGGCGTCACGGTGATGCGGCGGCGGAATTCGTCCTTGGCGGCGATGAAGGCCTCGATCGCCGGATCGATGTCGATCTCCGGCAGGGGCTCGTACTCGATGATCCGGCGCGGCATGCGCGGATTCGTGAGCTGCGGCGGGCCGATCGGCGGGCGCAAGAGCGAGATCTGCGGCAAGGGCAGGCCGGCGAGGTCGTCCTCGCTTGCGCCGACCGCGCGGAGCGCCGCCGCCGCCCGCTCGATCCGGGCGGAATCGCGCGGATCGCGGTAGCGGAGCGCGGCCGAGATGCGCCGCTCAAGCCGCGCCACCACGTCGGCCACCGCGTCGAGATGCGGGTCGAGGCCTTCGAAGATCGAGAGGATTTCGACGAGGTCGGTACGCACCATCCTCTCGGCCGCGGTGATGTCGGCGGCGCGGCCCTCGCGCAGATTGCCGTCGGCCAGCGCCCGGAGCGTCAGCGGATCGCGCAAGGCGCGCCCCGCCTCGCGCACGATGCCGGAGCGGAAGCGGAACGGATTGAAGCGGGTGTGCAGGGTCCGGTAGTCGGAGACGAGGTGGCGCTCGACGAATTCCTCGAAATAGAGCCGGAAGGCCGCGCTGAGATCGGGCTCGCGCAGGATGCGCTCTTCGAGCTTGCGCATGGCGCCGGCCAAGCCGCGCAGGTGGCCGAGGAAGGTGCGCGAGGCCTTGGCCGCGTTGCGCAGGGCCTCGGAGCGGTCGGCCGGGCTGGCGATGGCGCTCTCCAGCGCGCTCAGCACCTCCAGCACCGCGCCGCCGTAGGAGCGGGTCTCGCCGCGCTCGATCCGGGCCAGTTCCTCGATCAGCAGCCGCGCATCGGGGTCGAAATCGACCACCGGCACGTAGCGCTCGCGCCGCTCCACCAGCCAGCCGGCCTCGATCAGCCGCCGGAACACCGCCGAGCGCCGCTCGATCGGATCGACGGGTGTCGCCTCGTCGTCGGCGATCTCGGCCTGGCTCCAGCCGGCGGAAAAGTCGCCGATGGCCGCCAGAAGCTCGCTCTTGCGCAAGGGCTCGGCGGCGTCGCCGAACACGCGGGCGTGCAGGTGCAGCAGCAGGGCCGCGTTGAAGGCGCGGCTCGGCGAGGCGAGCGGTCGGAAGAGGTCGTCGGCGAGATGGGTGAACAGCATGACGGGATGGGCGCGACCACAACCCGCTCGGACGCCGCCGGTCAATGCTCGCGCAGCGCCATCCCCCATGCATCGACCGGGGCATGCGACCGTTGTCTCGGTGACCGCCACCGATGGAGTCGCTCCATGCGCATCGAAACCGTCTTCCTGTTCGATCTCGACGGCACGCTGGTCGACAGCGTCTACCAGCACGTGCTCGCCTGGAAGGAGGCGCTCGACGCGGAGGGGATTCCGCTCTCGGTCTGGCGCATTCACCGCAAGATCGGGATGAGCGGGGGGCTGTTCACCAACCAGCTCCTGCGCGAGACCGGGCTCGCCATCGACCCGGAACGGATCGACCGGCTGCGGCGGCTGCACGCGGAGGCCTATGGCCGGCTCTCGAAGGGCGTGGTGCCTCTCCCGGGCGCCCGGGAACTGCTCGCGACGCTGACCGAGAACCGCATCCCCTGGGCCATCGCCACCAGCGGCCGAATGGAGACCGCGGGCCACAACCTCGTCGCGCTCGGCGTCGATCCCGGACAGGTGCCGGTGGTGACGCGGGACCTCGTGAAATACGCCAAGCCCGATCCGGACCTGTTCCTCGCCGCCGCCGAGCGGCTGAACGCACCGATCGAGCACGCGGTGATCGTCGGCGATTCGATCTGGGACATGCTGGCGGCCCGCCGCTGTCGCGGGCTCGGAGTCGGCCTGCTGTCGGGTGGATACGGCACGGAAGAGTTGGAACGCTCCGGCGCCGTCAGGGTCTACGACGACCCGGCGATGCTTCTGGAACACCTCGACGAAGTCGGCGGCCGACGCTGAGCGCTGAGCGCACGCTATGGCCAAGGTTAGGCCGAAGATCCGCCGTGCCCGACCCCGTTCACGGGTTCGTAGTTCGATCCTGACGATTGGATGAACGGCCCCTTGCCGCTTCGTTCATGCGACAGGACGTAGCGTGAGCTTCGGCACATCGGGAGTGAACCGAATCCAGGCCGTACCCGTTGGGGTGCCAATGGATCGATGATCCACCGTTCTCGGAGAGACTTCATGAAGAAGCTTGCGATTCTGTCTGCCGTGGCCGTCCTCGGCGTGGGCGCCCTGTCCTCGACCGATGCCGAGGCCCGCTGGCGCGGCCGTGGCGGCGGCGGCGCGATCGCGGCCGGCGTCATCGGTGGCCTCGCGGCCGGCGCGCTCGTCGGTGCGGCCGCCTCGAATGCCTACGGTTACGGCGGCTATGGTGATGGCTACGGTTACGGCGGTGGCTACGGCTATGCCCGCCCGGTCGCCGGTTACGGATATGGCTATGCCCGTCCCGCCTACGGGTACGGCTACCGCAACGTCGGCTATTACGATGGCGGCTACTACGCGCCGCGTCGTGCCTACGGTGGCTATTCCTGGGGCGGCCCGGCCTACGATTACGGCTACGGCTGGTAAGTCTTTCAGGCCTGACAGCCTCTGACAACGAAACGGCCGCGCCCCATCCGGGCGCGGCCGTTTCGCGTTTCAGGCAGCAGCGTCGCGGGCGGCGATGGTCTCGGACCAGACCACGGCGCGGCGGGCCACACCGATATGCTGGCGCTCGTACATGCGGCCCTCGACCTTGATCGCCGCGCGCTTGGCGTTCTCCGGCAGGTTGAAAGCCTCGATCACGAGGCGGGCGCGGCGCACCTCCTCCTCCGTCGGAGCGAAGGAGGTGTTGGCGGGCTCGAGCTGGTTCGGGTGGATCAGCGTCTTGCCGTCGAAGCCGAGGTCGCGCGCCTGCCGGCACTCCTCGCGACAGCCCTCCGGATCGGCGATGTCGTTCCACACGCCGTCGAGGACGATCAGCCCCTCGGCGCGGGCCGCGGCCAGGGTCAGCATCATCCAGGGCAGCATCGGCACGCGCCCACGCACCAGTTGCGCCCAGGTGTCCTTGGCCAGATCGTTGGTGCCGAGCACGAAACCGGTCAGGCGGTTGCGGCGGTCGCGACGCGCCTTGGCGATCTCGTGAATGTTGAGGATCGCCGCCGGGGTTTCGATCATCGCCCAGACGGCGATGGAATCGGGGGCGTCGAGCGCCTCCAGCGCGTCGGCCACGCTTTCCAGCACGGCGGGCGAGGACACCTTCGGCATCAGGATCGCGTCGGGCTTGGCCTGGATCGCCGCGCGCAGGTCGCCGTCGCCCCAGGGCGTCTGCGGCGCGTTCACCCGGATCACGAGTTCGCGATGGCCGTAACCGCCGCCCTTCACCGCGGCGCAGACTTGATCGCGGGCCATCTCCTTCTCCTCCATGGAGACGGCGTCCTCGAGATCCAGAATCAGCGAGTCGGCGGGCAGCGTCTTCGCCTTATCCAGCGCCCGCTGGTTCGATCCCGGCATGTAGAGAACACTGCGGCGCAACCGCAAATCGGACATGTCTCGTCTCCTCCCAGGGGCCGGTGAGGGGCCCGGCGCGCCGCTCCCCACCCTCGTTTGAATGCATAATACGAACAATCCCGATCGGTTGGAAGCGGCCGGAAGCGAAGCTATTTAACCGCGAGCGCCCGGCAACCGCCAGAGGGCGCAACCTCGCCTTGCGGCGCCGCCGTCCGGATCTCGGATCTTGGGCGACGCGCCCGATCCGTATTTCGGCCTCGTTTCCCCGTTGGGGACGACGCTTCATTCTGGAGAATCCCATGCCCTTGATGCGTTTCGACCTGATTGAGGGCCGCAGCGACGCGGAACTGAAGGCGCTTCTCGACGCCGCGCACGAGGCGATGCTCGAAGCCTTTCAGGTGCCGCCGGGCGACCGCTACCAGATCGTGACCGAGCACAAGCCCTCGCGGATGATCGTGGAGGATACCGGCCTCGACATCCCCCGCACGCGGGATGTGGTCGTGGTGCAGATGATCACCCGGCCGCGCGGACGTGAGAAGAAGGAGCTGTTCTACCGGCTGCTGACCGAGAAGTTGCAGGCTGCCTGCGGCATCGCCCCCGCCGACGTGATGGTCTCGACGGTGGAGAACACCGACGAGGATTGGTCGTTCGGGCACGGCCGGGCGCAGTTCCTCACCGGGGAATTGTGAGCCCCGGCCGCTCGCCCTCCGCCACGAGCCAGTCGACGAAGGCGGTGAGCGCGGGCGACTTGTCGGCATCGAACGGCGTCAGAGCGAAGTAGGCGGCGCGCCCGACCCGGATTTCCGGAAAAGGCGCGACGAGCCGGCCCGCAGCGACCATCCGATCGAGCACGGGAAACGGCCCGATGCCGAGGCCTGCACCGTCCTCAAGCGCCTGAAGTGTCACGAAGAAGTGGTCGAAGACCCGGCGGCGCACGCCGCCGGGAAGCGTCACCTCGGCGGCCGTCAGCCAGTCGCTCCAATCCCCCGGCCGGGTCTCGGTGCCGAGGAGGATGTGAGCGTCGAGGTCGCGCAACGTCGCGAGCGGTTTGTCCCGCAGCAAAGCGGGGCTTGCCACCAGCGTGTCGGTCTCCGTCAGGAATGGCACGGCGCGGTGCTGTGGCCAGGGCTCGGGGCCGCGCCGGATCGCGAGGTCGAACCCGCCGCGCAGCGCATCCTGCAAGGTCGTCGTGGTGGTGACCCTGACCTCCGTGCCGGGACGAACCGCATGGAAGTCGTCGAGGCGCGGGATCAGCCAGCGCATCGCGAAGGTTGCGGGCGCGCTGACCCGCAGAACGCGCGGCGCCTGGGGCCGTCCGCACGCTTCCGCCGCCGCCGTGAGCCGATCGAAGGACAGGCTGATCTCCTCGGCGAAGACGCGTGCCGCCGGGGTCGCCACCATCCGTCGCCCGACCCGCACGAAAAGCCTTTGGCCGAGCCACGTCTCCAGGGCGGCGACCTGCCGGCTCACCGCGCCGTGGGTCAGCCCGAGTTCGAGCCCGGCCTGCGCGTAGCTGCCGGCCCTGGCGGCGACTTCGAACACCTGCAACGCGTGCAGCGGCGGTAACCGGCGCATGTCCCTCGCCCTCGCAATCCGTGAGCAAACCGCACGGAACCCGTGAGGCGATTGGCTCTCATCGCGCAAAACTCACAAGTCTAGGATCGCCGCGCAATCGCAGCCGGAGATTTTCGTGTGAGCCAGGCCCTTCGACTCGATGGATTCCAGCGAGCGGATCGCGCGAGCCCCGACCTCAAGCGGCGCAGCCTCGGCGGGGCCTGCCTCGCCCACGCCCTGCACGACGGCTACACCGACCTGCTCTACGTGCTGCTGCCGGTCTGGCAGACGGAGTTCGGCCTCGGCTATGCCGGGCTCGCTGTCCTGCGCAGCCTCTACTACGCGACCATGGGCGGGCTGCAGATCCCCGCCGACCGGCTGGCGGCGCGCTGGCCGATCCGCGTGAGCCTTACCGTCTCGACCCTCGTCGCCGCGGCGGGCTTCGGCGTCATGGCGCTGAGCGGCAGCCTGTTCGGGCTCTGCGCCGGCCTGGTGCTTGCCGGGATCGGTGCGAGCCTCCAGCATCCCCGCGCCTCGCTCCTCGTCGCGCAGGCCTATGGCGGCGCCGCGCGCGGGCCGCTCGGGATCTACAATTTCGCCGGCGATCTCGGGAAGGCGGTGTTTCCGGTCGCCGTCGCGCTGCTGCTCGGGGTGATGGCGTGGCGGCCGGTCGCCGGGCTGATGGCGGCGGTCGGCCTCGCCGCGGCTTTGGCGCTCGTCCTCGTCCTGCCGCGGGGATCGCTGGCCGCCGCCCCCCCGCGCGCCGGCGGGAGCGGTGGGAAGGGCCGGGGCTTCGCGCTCCTGATGACGGTCGGCGCTCTCGATACCGCCACGCGGATGGGGACCCTGCTGTTCCTGCCCTTCCTGCTGGAGGCGAAGGGCGGCACGGGCACGACCACCGGGCTCGCCCTCGCCCTCGTGTTTTCCGGCGGCGCCTTCGGCAAGGCGGTGTGCGGCTGGCTCGGCGAGCGGCTCGGCATCGTGCCCTGCGTCGTCGCGACAGAGACGGCCACCGCCCTGGGGATCGCCGCGCTCCACGTCCTGCCGCTCGGGCCGACCCTGGCCCTGCTGCCGCTCCTCGGCCTCGTCCTCAACGGCACCTCCTCGGTGCTCTACGGGACGGTGCCGGATCTCGCGCCGCGGGGGGATGTCGGCCGGGCGTTCGCGCTGTTCTACACCGCGGTGATCGGATCGGGCGGCCTCGCGCCGATCGCCTACGGGGCGCTGGGCGACAGGGCCGGCCCGGCCGTCGGCCTCCTGGCTGCCGCCGCCACGGCGCTCGCCATCGTTCCGCTGGTCCTTCGATTGCGCCGGTCGCTCGCGGCCAGCGGCCAGGCTTGAGCAAGAACAAACGCGAATTCAGCCTTCGTCTTCGTCTATACGGCCAAGTCACGAAACAAAATCAGGTCAACCTTTCGTCAAGATCGAACGTCAAGGGCGTCCTCGAAGTGCTTTTCGAGGGGACGAACCGGATGCGAAGAACCTGCCTCGGCGCCTGTGCCGGCCTTTTGCTGCTCGCAGGCATGTCCGCACCCGCGCAGGCCGAGAACCGGACGGCGATGAGTGTCGGAGCCGGCGCCGTGGCCGGTGCGCTCGTGGCCGGGCCGGTCGGCGCCGTGGTGGGGGCGGTGGCCGGTGGCTTCATCGGCTCGAACAGCAGCGCGCGTCCCCGTTCCACCCGCAAGCGCCGCGCCGCCCTGCGCCGCTCGGTCCGTGCGCCCCGCCGCGCGGCGATGGCCGAGCCGGCGGTCGCCCGCTCCGAGGCGCCGCGGGCGATGACCACCGGTGGCGCGAGCGCCGCCGCACCGGTCCGTTCCGGCTGGCAGGATCCGCGTTGAGCGTGTCCGGACCGGCCCCGGCAAGTGTCGCTTTCACGTCACAGCCAGGGAAATGCGCAAGCGTGGCCGGTCCGGTGCCATTTTCATGACGCGATGCGGCGCGCAGGATCAGCTCATGCAATCGTCCGAGAGCGAGGAAGCGATGGCTGATCCGAGCGCCGACCCGAACCGAACGGACCGACTGCAGACGGTATCCTGCCTTGAGCGGCCCGTCGTCAGCCGGGTGACCAAAGGTGTCGCCTCCGCCATCGGCAAGCGCCTGTCCGTCGATAAGGACGGCGCCCTGCCCGATCGCCTCGCCTTCCTCGTGGATCGTCTCCAGGCCGGACCTCTCGGCCGCACCTCCCTCAAGCATCGTCGAGTTGCCTGAATGTCCAAGTTCGATCGCGCCCTCAACGACGCCGCCGTAGTCCCCTTCCCCGCTGCCGCCGCCGAGGCGGTAGCCGACGAGAACGTCGCCTCGATCATCGAGGTGCTTCAGGATCAGCTCAAGCTCGCCCGCGAGGGCAAGCTGCGCTCGGTCGCCGTGGTCTCGGTCTCGAACGACGGCAGCGCCATCGGCACGCAGTGGTCCTGCGCCCACGGCGACGTGGCGAGCCTGATCGGCAAGCTCACCGTCCTGTCCCACGACATGATGGCCGCCCGGAACTGAGTTTTTCGCACTCGGCGAGAACGCAGAAAGGGCCGGCGGTTCATCCGCCGGCCCTTTCTCATTTGATTCCGACCCATGCTTCGGTCGGCAAAGCGATCCGGGCAACCGCGGGCGGCCCCCGGATCAGGCGGAAGCCTCAGACGAGCCCGAGCTTCTGCGCCAGCCCGATGCGCTGGAGCTTGCCGGTGGCGCCCTTTGGGATCTCGTCGAGGATCAGGATCTTGGCCGGCACCTTGAAGGCGGCCAGACGCTCCGAGGCGAAGCTGCGGATATCCTTCTCCACCGCCTCGACGCCCTCGCGCAGAACGATCGCGGCGGCCACATCCTCGCCGAGCTTGTCGTGCGGTACCGCGAAGGTGACGCATTGCGACACCGCCGGGTGGTCCATCAGGATCTCGTCGACCTCGCGAGGGCTGATCTTCTCGCCGCCGCGGTTGATGATCTCCTTGAGGCGCCCGGTGATCGAGAGGTAGCCCTCGGGCGACAGCACGCCCTGGTCGCCGGTGCGGAACCAGCCCTGCTTGGTGAAGGCCTCGGCATTGGCCTTGTCGTTGTTCTCGTAGCCCTTCATCACGTTGTCGCCGCGGATGACGATCTCGCCGGTCTCGCCCGCGGGCAGCGGCTCGCCGTCCATATCGACCACCGCGATTTCCGGGCCCGCCGCGAGGCCGACCGAGCCCGCATAGTGGGGCTTGGGCGGCAGCGGGTTCGAGGCCATCTGGTGCGCGGCCTCGGTCATGCCGTAGGCCTCGATGACGGGCGCGCCGAAGGTCTCCTCCAGCTCCTTCATCACCTGCGGCGGCAGGGACGAGGAGGAGGAGCGGATGAACCGCAGCGGGTTCTTCGCGATGATCTCCCGGTTGCGCGCGGCCCGGCCCAGGATCGCCTGATGCATGGTCGGCACGCCGGTGTACCAAGTGGGGCGCACCTCATCCATCCAGCCGAAGAACTTCAGCGCGTTGAAGCCCGGCGTGCAGGACACTTGGCCGCCGACCGAGAGCGGGGCGAGGATGCCGGCGATCAGGCCGTGGATGTGGAACAGCGGCATGATGTTGAGGCCGCGATCCTCGGGCCCGAAGGCCAGCGCGGTGCGGATGTTGCGCGCCGAGGCGCAGACATTGGCCTGCGTCAGCGGCACGATCTTCGGCCGCGAGGTGGTGCCGGAGGTGTGCAGCACCAGCGCGATGTCGTCCGAACCGGCGGGTCCGCTCTTCGCCGCCGGACCGGCGCTCTCGCCGGCAAAATGCAGCGTGAAGCTGCCGGCGCCCTCCTCCGGGGTCGGCCGCAGGCGGGCCACCGACACGCCGAGCTTCTCCGCGATGGCGACGGCCGGCGACTCGGAGCCCTCCGCGACCAGCAGGAGCTTGGCCCCGAGGTCGCTCATGTAGAACTCGAACTCGTCGGCCTTGTAGCTCGGGTTGAGCGGCGCGGAAGTGGTGCCGGCGGCCACTGCGATGAAGGCGGCGGCCATTTCGGATCCGTTCGGCAGCACGATCGCGACGCGGTCGCCGCGGCCGATGCCGCGGGCGTTGAGGTCGGCGACCGTGCGCTCGGTCAGCGCCCGCAGGGCCTGGAACGTCAGCGGCACGCCGCCGGGGCTCGACAGGGCGGGGGCCGCATCGGCGCCGGCCTGGATCAGCTCGTGAAGAGTCGTCGCGGGCACGCTGGCCTCCTTGGAATCGGTGGGGAGAAGGGCGGAAGGTTCGGGCAGAAGCATCGTCATGCTCCCTGGATCGCGAGGCGGCCGTTGGCACGCTCCAGGCTCTGGGCCAGGAGCCGCATCAGGGCGAAGACGGTGTCGATATGCGGGGTCGGGGTGCCGGTGAGGCGGCCGAGTTCGATCACCGAGCCGACGAGGGCTTCGAGTTCGATCGGCCGGCCGGCCTCGACGTCCTGCAGCATCGAGGTCTTGTGCGGGCCGACCTTCTCGGCCCCCGCAATGCGCTTGTCGATGCCGAGGCGGAAGGTGACGCCGAGCCGATTGGCGATGACCTCGGCCTCGCGCATCATCTCGGCCGCGATGGCCCGCGTGTCGGGGAAGCGGCAGATGTCTTCCAGCGTCGCGTGCGTGAGTGCGGAGATCGGGTTGAAGCTGAGATTGCCCCACAGCTTGAGCCAGATCTCGGCGCGGATATCGCTGGTGACGGGCGCGCGGAAACCGGCCTTGGCGAGGCGCTGCGACAGGGCGAGCACCCGCTCCGATTTCGAGCCGTCGAGTTCACCGAGACCGAAGCGGTTGCCCTCGATCACCTTCACGGTGCCGGGATCGGTGAGAACGGTCGCCGGATAGACCACCGAGCCGATGATGTGCCTGGGGTCGAGATGGTCGGCGATCAACCCGCCGGGATCGGCGCTTTCCAGCCGCGTGCCGGCATGGTCTCCACTGTATCCACCCAAAAAATACCACCACGGAATCCCGTTCTGCATCGTCACCACGACGGTGTCGGGACCGATCAGGTGATGCAGGTCCGCGGCGATCGGGCCGACCTGATGCGCCTTCACGGTCAGCAGCACGACCTCGTGCACGCCCGCCTCCTGCATGGAGCGGGTCGCCTTGACGGATGTGGAGTGGATCTCGGTGCCGTCCTCCTCGATCAGGCGCATGCCGTCCGCCTGGATCGCCGCCGCGTTGGAGCGGGCGATGAAGGTCACGTCCTCGCCGGCCTCCGCCAGCCTGACTCCGAGATATCCGCCGATGGCGCCGGCGCCGACGATCGCGATGCTCATATTCTCACCCGTGCTGCCGTTTCCGCTCCGCCGGCTTTGTTCTGAAACGCCGTTCGAGGCCGGTTCCGTCCGGCCGCGGAGACCACTTTTGCTTGAGCGTGACTTTAATCGAACCGGTTCGAGAGCGTTCCAACGCCCTCGATCACCACTTCGACCGTTGCGCCTTTGGGGATCGGCCCCGACCCGACCGAGGTACCGCAGGCGATCACGTCACCCGGCTCCAGCGTCATGCCCTGCGAGAGCTGCGCCACGAGCCGGGGGACCGGGATCAGCATGTCGCCGATCGGGAAGTTCTGACGTTCGCGACCGTTCACCAGGGTCCGCACGGTCAGCGCCGCAGGGTCGAGCCCGGTGGCGATGACCGGACCGAACGGCCCGAAGCCGTCGAGGCCCTTGGCGCGGGTCCACTGCGTGAAGCTCGCATCCGCCTTGAGGATCGCCGAAGCGGTGACGTCGTTCACGCAGGTGAAGCCGAAGACGTGGCCAGCGGCCTCCTCCTCGGTGAGATCACGGGCCCGCTTGCCGATCACGATGCCCAGTTCGCCCTCGTAGAGCGCCCGGCCCGCCGCCTCCGGCACCGCCACGGTTGCGCCGGAGGGCCGGTAGGTGTTGGCGGGCTTGATCAGGAACAGGGGCGCCTCGGGCCGCGACAGGCCCTGCTTTTCCATGAGCGCCCCGAAGTTGTTCCACAGAGCGATCATCTTCGAGGGCCGGCAGGGCAGGCCGACGCTCACATCCGCGAGCGCCAGCACCTGCCCCGTGGATCTGTTCTCGCCCAACAGGTCCCCCTCGCAGACCGCGATCCGCTCTCCGTCGAGCCGGCCGAAGCCGGGCTCGCCGTCGTGGACGAAGCCGATCCAGCGCGTCACGGTCGCCTCCGTCACTGGTTGCGGGCCACGAAGCGGGCGCGCATCGGCTTCAAGACGAAGAGCGCGAGGAAGCCGGCGACGAAGGCCATGCCGGAGGCGAGGTAGAACACGTTCTGCCAGGAGCCGGTCGCGGTCTGGATCGCCAGGAAGGCCGGCAGCATCAGCGAGGCCGTGCCCTTGGCGGTGTAGAGCAGGCCGGCATTGGCGGTGGCGTTCTTGTCGCCGTAGGTGTCGGCGCAGGTCGAGGGGAACAGCGAGTAGATCTCGCCCCAGGCGAAGAACACCAGGCCGGTGAGCAGCACGAACGCCATCGGCGAGTGGGCGAACATGCCGAGCGCCAGGATGCCGGCACCCTCGATCATGAAGGCGGCGAACATGGTGTTCTCACGCCCGATCCGGTCGGAGATCCAGCCGAAGACCGGCCGGGTCACGCCGTTGAGCACCCGGTCGATGGTGAGCGCGAAGGTCAGCGCCGGCAGGGTCAGGCCCATGAGCGAGACCGGGATCGAATCGACCTGGAAGTCCCTGGCGATGGGCGCGAGCGAGGCCGTCGCCATCAAGCCGCCGGCGGCCATCATCACGAACATCGCGTACATCAGCCAGAAGACCGGGGTGCGGACCATCTCGGCCGACGAGTACTGGCGGCGGCTCGTCGCGTTGGGGGACACGCGGCCGGCCAGCATCCGCTCCTTGTAGGCGGCGCTCGGCGAGGAGAGCAGCAGAGCGGCGACCATCACGACGATGCCCTGGCCGAGGCCGAAGGCGAGGAAGGTCTGCTCGTAGCCGCTGTCGCGGATCATCGCGGCGATCGGGATGACGGTGAGGGCCGAGCCCGCGCCGAAGCCCGCGGCGGTGAGGCCGGCGGCCAGACCGCGGCGGTCGGGAAACCACTTGAGGGCGTTGCCGACGCAGGTGCCGTAGACCGCGCCCGCACCGATGCCGCTGATGGCGGCGGCCAGATACAGGAACCACAGCGAGTCGGCGACCGAGTTCATCGCCCAGCCGATGGCGCAGAGCACGCCGCCGAACAGGGTGACGACCTTCGGGCCGTACTTGTCGACGAACCAGCCCTCGATCGGCACGAGCCAGGTCTCTGTGAGGACGAAGATCGTGAAGGCGACCTGGATCGCCGGCTTGCCCCACTGGTACTTGTCGTTGATCGGATTGACGAACAGCGTCCAGCCGTACTGCAGGTTGGCGATCATCGACATGCACAGCACGCCGAGGATGAGCTGTCCCCAGCGCCCGCCCAGAGGCGAATCGGCGCGCGAGGCGGAATAAGCGCTAGCGCCGGGTAATGGATCGGCGGCTTGAACGGCCATGGAGCGGTCCCTCGAACTCACGTCTTCTTGGCGGACCGGAACGGGTGCCCGGCTTAGCCATATTGGAATTTTGGATACCGCATACGTAACCGCTCGTGACCCAAGCGCTGACAGGAAAATATTTGGCCACCGCGCAGATATTTTTTGAACGCGGCCACCGCGTTGGCCGCCATGAAGGCCACGGCCAGCGTGTGTGCGCCGATGCACGCCGCATCATAGGAGTGGAACCAAGCGATCGAAGCTGCCGTTCAGTGTGCCGAGAGCGTCGCGACGCGGCGTCAGACCCATGAACGGAGAAACGCGATGAGCAGCACGACCGACAAGATCAAGGGCGCTGCCAACGAAGTCGCCGGCAACGTCAAGCAGGGCGTCGGCAATGTGACCGGCAACGACAAGCTGCAGGCCGAAGGCAAGGCGCAGGAGCTCGAGGGCAAGACCCAGCGCACCGTCGGCGAGGCCAAGGAGGGCGTGAAGAACGCCGCCGATGCGGTGAAGAGCAAGCTCTAAGGCACGAGGCCGGCGGGACTTTCCGATCCAAGATCCGACGGCCGGAGCCGCACCCGACCGGGTGCGGCTTCTTCGTTTCGGGCCCCATCATTGGGTGGGCTCGGCAGTCATTTGATCAAAAGGAATTTATCATGAACAGGGACCAGATCGAGGGCCGCTTCCGCAACCTCAAGGGCCGCGGTCGCACCGTGCTCGGCGCCGTGGCAGGCCGGGCCCGTCCGCAGGTCGAGGGTGCCTACGAACAGGTCGCGGGCGTGGCGCAGTCGGCCTATGGCCGGACCCGCGAGCGGGCCGAGGACATCTACGAGGACGGCTACCGTCTCGCCGACGAAGCGGTCTCCCGCGGCCGGCACCTGCGTGACGAGGCCGCGCAACGGGGTCGCCACCTCCACGACGAGGCCCATGCCCGCGGGCGGCATCTGCGCGACGAGGCGAACCGGCGCGGTCGCGCCCTCGCATCGCAGGCGGAAGAGAACCGCGGCACGACCCTGGCACTGGTCGCCGCGGCGGCCTTCGGCCTCGGCTGGCTCCTCAGCCGCCGTCGCTGACGCCAGCCCGCCTGACCGCTTCCTTGGCCTCGTAGAGGACACGGTCGGCCCGCGCGAGCAGGGCATCGACCGTGTCCTCAGGGCCCTGTGCCGAAGCGAGGCCGAGACTGGCGCCGATCCGCACCGTCTCGGCGTGGACGGCGATGGGTGCAGCGATGACCGCACGAACGGCCTCGGGCGACAGGTCCACGCCGTCCGGCACGATCAGAACGAATTCGTCGCCGCCGGGCCGCGCCGCGAAC
The DNA here is from genome assembly GCF_001542815.1 of Methylobacterium sp. AMS5. Taxonomy (GTDB): domain Bacteria; phylum Pseudomonadota; class Alphaproteobacteria; order Rhizobiales; family Beijerinckiaceae; genus Methylobacterium. Next base: position 2,197,974 of record NZ_CP006992.1, on the reverse strand, counting down.
AGGCCCCGCGAAGCCGCCAGTTCGGCGAGGCGGCGGCCGATCTCCGTCAGAACGCGATCGCCCGCGGCGTGGCCGAGGCGATCGTTGACGGGCTTGAAGCCGTCGAGATCGAGGCAGAGCACGCCGGGGCGCTGTCCGGCGGCCAGTTGCTTCGCGAGATGCCCACGCAGATACATCCGGTTCGGCAGGCCCGTGAGGTCGTCGTGTCGGGCGAGATGGCGGAGCCGCTCGTTCGCCGCCTCCCGCTCGGTCACATCCCGGTCGATGCCGCGGTAGCCGCGCAACGCGCCGTCGGGACCGAGCAGCGGCACGCCGCTGGTTTCCAGCACGACGAGGCTGCCATCCTTGCGCAGGTTGCGGTTGAGAAGCTGGGTGAAGGGCCGCCGCTCGGCGGCAATGGCGCCGAAGATCCGGCCCACCCGCTCGGCCTCGTCCGGCGGCATGAAGTCGAAGGGTGTGCGACCCAACACCTCCTCCGGCTCGCGGCCGAGCAGAGCGACGCACTGGCGCGAGGCGTAGGTGTAGCGCCCCTGCGCATCGACCTCCCAGATCCAGTCCGAGTTCTGCTCCAGCATCTCCCGCAGGCGGGCCAATTCCCGGCGCATCGCCTCGGACGAGTCGTCATTCGCCGCACCGGGGTCGGAGGGCATCACGCCAAGCCTGTTATAAGGAAAAGTGTTCATGGCAATTCGGCAATGGCGATGGACGCAATCCGGCGACCGTTAAGCCAGCTTGACTAACGCGTGGTTGATGCGGTCTCCGCTCGATGGAAGCCGGGAGCGCATGAACGAGCCGGCGCGGCGCTCGACCCGCGACAACGGAGATGACAGCATGCCGGCGCGATCCTGGCTCGACCTGACGACGGCGGAGATCCGTGCCCGCGACATGAGCCGAACCATCGCGGTCCTGCCGGTCGCCGCGGTGGAGCAGCACGGGCCGCACCTGCCGCTCGGCACCGACACCCTGATCGCGGAAGGCTATCTCGCGCGGGTCGCACCGCAGGTGCCGGAGGCGCTCGACGTGCTGCTCCTGCCGGTCCACGCCGTCGGCAAGTCGGATGAGCACGATTCCTTCCCCGGCACGCTGACCCTGACCGCGCCGACAGCGCTTGCGGCCTGGACCGAGATCGGCGCGAGTCTGCACCGGGCGGGCTGCACGAAGCTCGTGATCGTCTCCTCCCACGGCGGCAATAGCGCGCTCATCGACCTCGTCGCGGGCGAGCTGCGCAGCCGACTCGGGATGGTCGCGGTCACAACCTCGTGGAGCCGGCTCGGCCTGCCCGAGGGGCTGTTTCCGCCCGTTGAGATCCGCCACGGCATCCATGCCGGCGGCATCGAGACCGCCTTGATGCTGGCGCTGCGGCCCGACCTCGTGCGGCAGGAACACATCCAGGATTTCGAGCCCCGCACGGTGGCGATGGAGCGCGACTTCGCGCTGCTGCGCGCCGGCCGCCCGGCGGCCTTCGCCTGGAAGACGGAAGACCTCCACCCGTCCGGGGCTCTCGGGGACGCCCGCCTCGGCACGGCGGAAGCGGGGGAGGCCGCCCTCGCTTACGGCGCGCAGGCCTTCGTGCGGCTGCTGGAGGAGGTCGATCGGTTTTCGCTATAGCGGCATCAGGCAGCGGACGATCGGACCGTTCGAGCGAAGGCTTCGACCGCGTCGCAGGCCTCCCCGACGCCATCCTCCTGCGCCATCCGTGCCTTGGCCGCCGCGCAGGCCTGGGCGACGTGCGGATCGGTCAGCAGCCGGCGCAAAGTGGACGTCGCGCGGGCCGGCGTGAAGCGGCGGCGGCTCAAGGAAGTGCCGACACCGAGCCGTTGCAGCCAGCGCGCCTCGTCGAAGTGATCGAAGGCGACGGGCACCACCAGTTGCGGGATTCCGGCCGCGAGCGCCTGTGCGACGGTACCGATCCCACCATGGTGGATCAGCGCCGCGCAGCGCGGTAGCACGCGGCTGAACGGAGCGTAGGGGACGTGCAGCATGCCCGCAGGCAGGTCCGTCGGCACCTGGCCGCCCTGCGGCGCCAGGAGGAGGCCGCGCCGTCCGAGCCTTTCGCAGATCCGCAGCGCCGTGCGGAAGAAGCCCTGGCTCCCCGACATCGCCGATCCGTAGGTGAAGGCCAGCGGCGGCCCCTCGTCCAGGAAGCGCGCGACGGCGGGCTCCGGCTCGGCGACATCGCCGAAGCGATCCGCGAGCGGGAAGCCGACCTGCAGCGATTGGGGCATCCGGTGCGGCTGCGGCGCGGCGTACCATCGCGGAAAGGCGAACAGGACGCGCTGCGGGCTGCTCCACCAGCGGCGGAGCCGGAGCACCGGCGGCAGATCCAGCCTCGCGCGAAATTCGTTCAGGGCCGGCAGGGCGGCGGGCCCGATCACGAAACGGTCGGCCCCGCGTCCGATCCAATGCCGGAAGCGCGCCGGCAGCCGCTCGGAGAGCGGGAGGCCGGGCAGGATCGGCGGATCGGTGCGGCTCCGGGCGAGCAACGGCATGAGATGCACCGTGACAACGTCCAGCCCGAGCTTTTCCTGAGCCACCCGCGCCCCGAGCGCCAGCGTCGAGGCGAGTACGATGCTCTCGCCGGGCCGTGCCTCCCTGGCGAGCCACTCATAGACCGGCTCGGTCGCCGCCGAGACATGGCGGAACATCGCTCCAACGCCGCGCCAGGGTCGCCAGAGTTCGGTCTCGGTCGCGGCGAGCCGGTAGTCGTCCTCCGTCCCGAGGGCGAAGAACGGCAGATTCGCCCGGGCGGCCATGGCCGCGAACGGAGCGGGCGCCGCCAGCGTGATCGCATGCCCCCGCCGTCGCAGCTCGGCCGCGATCGCAAGGAGTGGCAGGACATCGCCGTGACTGCCGACGGCAACGATGAAAGCCTGCATCGACCTCAGTGCCGGCTGGCGTCCGGACGGACCGGATCAGAGCGGAAGGGCGGGCTCACGTTCGGGGCATGCAGCGGGGGCGAGCACCTGCTCGCGCAGCCGCTGCGGGCCCAAGGTCATCGCGAAGAAATCGTAGGCGCCGGGCCGCTCGTTCGCGAGAAGGAACTGGAAATGCATCCGGAAGGGACGGAAGCGTACCCGCCGGTAGGTCTCCGGGCAGATCAGGTCGCGAAAGCGCGCCGAGCGCACGAGGGGATTGGCGACCGGTTGCCCGTGCAGGTCGAGGCCGAGGTGGAGCAGCGGATTGAAGCCGGGGAAGTTCATCCAATCCTGGGGCGCGTGGAAATCGCACCAGACGATGCGCCGCTCCGTGACGAGGCCCGCGATCTCCGCCCGCAGGCGAGTGGCCGCCGGCTGCATCGCCACGAGCGGCAGACCGGATCCGAGCGTTACGAGGGACAGGTTGGCGCCGGAGATGCCGATCGTCCCGTCACGGGCGAGCACGCGGGCCGCAACCTCGACCGCCGTCAGCCCGCCGGAGGAATGGCCGACGATCATCACCTCGTCGGTCGCCTCCCCCGCCGCGGCCCGCGCCGCGAGGGCGGACAGGATATGCGCAGCGAAGGCATCGAGGCGGCGCTCGTAATCGGGCCGCCAGCCCTGGCCGTGCTGCCAGTTGAACACCCAGTCGTTCAGGAGTTGCCAGAAGAAGACGCGGTTCAGGAAGGCTTCGATCGCCTTGATCCAGACGATGCCCGCGACCACCGCCAGGGGCAGCGAGACCCAGAGCGGCCATCGGAGGCTGTGACCGAATCCGTCGCCGAGATGGGCATGCACCGCCCCCCCGATGACGAGGGACAGGGCGGTGAGCAGGATCACCATCACGAAGGGGTAGAGGATGACGTTGCCGTATTTCCAGTGCAGCCGGTAGAAGCGAAACAGCAGGCCGCTCAGGATCATGTGCAGGGTGCCGGCGACGAGAAGCGCCACGCTGAGAAAGCGGGAACGGGCGAAGTCGGCGGCGACGATGTCGTCCCACAAAAGCACGTCGTAGCGGGTCTCCGCTCCGTCGCCCTGCTCGGGCGCACTGACGGTCCAGCTCTGGACCAGCCCGTCCTCGCTCGACTGCGCGCGGGAGATCTCCCGCCTGCCGCCGAACCGCTTGGTGTAGCGGGCCCATTCCCGCACGAAGAGCAGCCGGTAGCGGGTCTTCGCCTCCGGATCATAGCCGGGAATGTAGAAGACGTAGCGGCGGCGCACCGGCTCCGGCCGGGCCTCCTGCAGATCCGGCGGCGTGAAACTCAGCGATTTCCGCATACGTCCGAACGCCCCCATCCGGATGACGGCCCTCACGCCGTGGCCGAACACGTCAGCCGCCTGCGGAAAGAGCCTCAAACCTTTTCCAAATGCACCATCATCCGTTACAACTCTGAAAGTTGCGGAAAGGGCGCAAATGCTGCGCTCTTGGTCTCGGCCTCACGCGAAGGTAAAGATTTTTGTCCTGCGCCGCATCTTGGACAGGCCAGCCGCCGACGGGGACAGTGCTCGCGCGCTGCCCGACATGTCTGCAAGATCGCGGGCGGAATGGTGCCGGTTGCGGGACTCGAACTCGCGACCTACCGCTTACAAGGCGGTTGCTCTACCAACTGAGCTAAACCGGCAGCGTACAACCCGCTATCAGCCCGCCCCGAACGGCGCAAGCGCATCCCCAGCCGCCAACTCCACTTGTTCAATCCCCAATCTGTATATTGCGCACAACTGAACTTGCCTCGGTGACAAGCTCAAGCATTGAGGTCAAGCCGGCGTAGAGCCCATCCGCACGGGATCCGATCGAACGCCCGGTTCAGGCCTGGACACGGGCGAAGCGGCGGTGGGCCCGCGTCGGAGGCGAGGCGGCCTGCGGACGGGTGTTCTCAGGCTGCTTGCGGGTGCCCCTGGACCCCGGCCCCACTGACCTTCGAGGCTGCCGCGCGCCGCGCAGGCCCGAGGATCACCGCGAACGCGCCGCCGGGGGGCGCAGCGCGCATGAGCGCAAGCCGAACCGATGGTCCGCTGATTGTCCCGATGACAATCCGCTCGGCAGGACGGATACGCGTCGGCACGGGAGCATATCCGCCCGATCGAGCAGCGGAGCCCGCGAGACCTTCATGACGCAAAGCCCCTTCACCCTCGAGGCGAACGGCCTTGTCCTGGCGGTGCGGTTGACACCGCGAGCCAGCCGAACCGGACTCGACGGCGTCCGCACGGAGGCGAGCGGACGGCCGGTCCTGTCCCTGCGGGTCGCGGCTCCACCGGTCGAGGGCGCCGCCAACGCGGCGCTGACCGCCTTCGTCGCCAAGAGCCTGGGGCTGCGGAAGGCGGAGGTCACGCTGATCTCCGGGGAGGCCTCCCGCACCAAGCGCCTGCATCTCTCAGGCGATCCGCAGATCCTCGCGGCGCGGGTGGAGGCTTGGCTCCACGGAGAAACTTGGCTCGGCGGGTAAACTCGGCGAGACGGGCGGACCTCTCAGGCAGCCTTGAGCCGCTCGACGATGGCGACCGCCTCGGCGAAGGCGGCCTCGGCGTCGAGTTCGGTCGTGTCGAGCACCACCGCATCCTCGGCGGCTTTCAGCGGGGCGGCGGCGCGGCTCGAATCGCGGGCGTCGCGGGCGCGGATGTCGGCGAGGATCGCGGCGAGGGTGGTTTCCTCGCCGCGGCCGAGCAGCTCGCGATGGCGGCGGCGCGCCCGCTCCTCCGGAGCGGCGGTGATGAACAGCTTCACCCGCGCATCCGGACAGACGACGGTACCGATGTCGCGTCCGTCGAGCACCGCTCCCTCCGCCGCTTCGGCGAAGCGCCGCTGCCAGGACAGCAGGGCGGCGCGGACCTCCGGCACCGAGGAGACCCGCGAGGCCGCCTCGCCCATCGCCCGCTCCCGCAGGCGCGGGTCGGACAGCCGCTCCGCCGACAGGTCGGAGGCCGCCCGCGCCGCCGCTCCCGTGTCGTCGAGGTCGGCCCCCGCGTCGAGCAGGGTCAGCGCGACCGCGCGGTAGAGCAGGCCGGTATCGAGATGGGGCAGGCCGTAATGGAGGGCGAGCCGCTTGGCGAGCGTGCCCTTGCCGGAGGCGGCCGGGCCGTCGATGGCGATGACGAGGCGCGCGTTGTCCCGGTGCACAGCGATCTCATCCGGGATCATGCCGCGGCCCCGTCCTCGATCCGGGCGCCGAGCGCCAGCATGGTCGGGCGGAAGCTCGGGAAGCTCGTGGCGATCATCGCGCCGTCGTCCACGGTGACGGGGCTCCTGGCGGCGAGCCCCAGGACGAGGAAGGCCATGGCGATGCGGTGATCGAGATGGGTTGCGACCGTGCCGCCGCCCGCGGGCGCCTGCCCTTCGCCGGTCACGATCAGGTCATCGCCCTCGATGGCGTGGGTGACGCCGTTGGCGGCGAGCCCGGCGGCGACCGCCGCGAGCCGATCGGATTCCTTGACCCGCAATTCGTGCAGGCCGTTCATCCGGGTCGTGCCTTCGGCGAACGCGGCGGCGACCGCCAGGATCGGATATTCGTCGATCATCGAGGGCGCCCGCTCGGCCGGCACATCGACGCCTTTCAGGCGGCTCGCGCGCACCCGCAGGTCGGCCACCGTCTCGCCCCCCTCCTCGCGCTCGTCGAGGCGCTCGATCTCGGCGCCCATCTCGATCAGCGTCGTGATGAGGCCGGTGCGCAGCGGGTTCATCATCACGCCGCGCAGAATCACCTCGGAGCCCGGCACGACCAGCGCCGCCACCAGCGGGAAGGCGGCCGAGGACGGATCGGCCGGCACAACCACATCGGTGCCGCGCAGGGTCGGCTGGCCGGTCAGCGTGACGGTACGGCCATGGCCGCCCTCGCCCGACGGTGTGACGGTCACTTCCGCGCCGAACAGGCGCAGCATCCGCTCGGTATGGTCGCGGGACGCCGCTTTCTCGATGACGGTGGTGGTGCCCGGCGCGTTGAGCCCGGCGAGCAGCACCGCCGACTTGATCTGCGCCGAAGCCACCGGAAGTTCGTAGTGGATCGGAATCGCCTCGCGCGGCCCCCTCAGGGTCAGCGGCACGCGCCCGCCCTCGGCCTCGGACACGATCTCGGCGCCCATCTTCAGGATCGGATCGAGGATGCGCCGCATCGGCCGCTTGCGAAGGCTCGCATCGCCGTCGAAGGTTGCGATCACGGGCTGGCCGCCGACGACGCCCATCATCAGCCGCGAGCCGGTGCCGGCATTTCCGAAATCGAGCACGCCGTCCGGATCCTGCATCCCACCGATGCCGACGCCGACGATCCGCCAGCGCCCCTCGCCCTCGCGGGTGATCTGCGCCCCGAGCGCCTTGGCAGCGGAGGCCGTGCGCAGCACGTCGTCGCCCTCCAGAAGCCCTTCGACCCGCGTCTCGCCGATGGCGAGCAGCCCGAGGATCATCGCCCGGTGGGAGATCGACTTGTCGCCCGGCGGCTTCAGGGCCCCGTTCAAGGGGCCTCCGGGATACGCGGTGACAGCCTGCGGTTCGGAATCGTGCGACACGGGAATCTGCGTCTTGCTCAAGCGCTGCGCTGAGGCGTGTCGGCACCGCCAGGGCACCGAGAGCCGCCCGCCGGACGGGTCCGGCGTGACGGGCGCCCGTTACCATGCGGACCGGCTCGCGTCATCCGGAAGGCCGGCGACGGCCTCATATGGTGCCGCTGGAACCCGCGCCACGGCTCGCTCGACCGCTTCGCCGTTAGCGTACGATCCTGCCGGAGCACCCCAGCCTCCAGCGATAAACCGCCGTCTGCGGACAATGCTGCCACGGCCGATCAGGCACCGCGCGGCACTCCACTGAATTTCGTTCATACGATTCTGTGCAAAGGAGGGGCGGTGCAGGCTTGGCGCAGCATCGAGCGTTCGACAACGCCTGGCATGTGTTTATGGTGCTGCCGATGACGCCCGTGCGCCAATGCCTCCGCAAGGTTGATCATGCTTCGGCCATCGCCGATTCGGCGGCTGGAACATGCATTCTCGAAGCCTTGAACGAACTCGAGAGCGCCTATCGCCACCCCAGCGAACGCATCGTCGCCCTTGAAGCCGTCCTTCATGGGTTCGTCCGCGACGGACGGGTGGGCGATACGCCGTTCGGCCGGCTCCTGCGGGTCACCGTCGAGCGGCGGCAGAACAAGTGGGCGCGTCGCGCCTGACACCGCCCCATCCTTCGTCGCAACCGTTCTCGCCAGCGCCCGGCTTCGCCCTTCGACAAGCCGCTCGGCGCACAACGCGGCATGACACGCGATACGGCGTTTGACATGGACGGAGGCTGCGACTAACGGGGCCCCTCCCCCGGATCCTTTCCGTTATCCGTCCCCAGAGGTGCGCAGCCGTGGCTAGACCGGAACTCGGCGTCAAACGCCAGTGCATGAATTGCGGTGCCAAGTTCTACGATCTCGACCGTGATCCGGCGACCTGTCCGAAATGCGGCACGATCTACCAAGTCGCGACGTCCCGCGTCGCCCCGCCCGTCGCCAGCCGCGCCACGGATGAGGACGAGGACGAGGACGAGAAGAGCGGCCCGGAGATCGTCTCCCTCGACGAGGCCGAGGCCAGCGAGGACGATGCCGATATCGCCGTGGACGACGAAGAGGGTGGCGACAACGCCGCCGGGGGAGCGGACGACGACACCTTCCTCGAGGAAGAGGATGGCGACGACGACGTCTCCGATCTGATCGACAACGATACGGATGGCGACGAGGAAGGCTGAGTGCGCCGCCGGACCGGGAGACCGGTTCGGCGAAACGGGCGCGTTCGCGTGAGTGGACAGAGCCGGTTCCGATCCGGGCCGGCTCCCTCGCAGGCCTGCCTCGGACAGGCAGGCAACCGTGCTTCGGAAGGCCGATCTCTGCGCCCTTCCCTCTCCGGACACCCGAACCGGAACGACGTCAGCCGCCGAACCGCTCCGTGCGGATCAGGCCCGGCTTCACGCCCGCATCCACCAGCAGATCGGCGACCGCGCCGACGAAGCCGTTGCCGCCGCAGACGAAGACGTGGCGCGGCATGCCGAGGCACTCGATCGCTGTGTCGATCATCACGCGGTCGATGCGCCGGCCCGCGGTCGGCCCCTCGCGGGTCAGGAGCAGGGTCAGGTCGAAGCCGGTCTCGTCGCGGGAGAGCGCGGCGAGTTCCGCCCGGGCGATGGCCTCGGCGGCATTGCGCACGGAGTAGATCAGCAGCATCGGCACCTCGGGCGCGTGCCGGGTCCGCTCGCGCACCATGGCCAGCAGCGGCACGATGCCGGAGCCGCCGCCGATCAGCAGCACCGGCCCGCCATCCGCCGGACTCCACGAGAACGCGCCGAGAGGACCGCGCAGCTCGATCGTGTCGCCGACCTCGGCCACGGTGTCGAAGAAGCCCGAAACCTCGCCCGCCTCCAACCCCTCGATCATCAGTTCGATGCCGGCGGGATCATCCGGCGCCGAGGCGATGGAGTAGCTGCGCTGCGCCCGGTAGCCGCCGGGCGCGGTGAGGCGCACATCGACGTGCTGGCCGGCCCGGTGCGGGCGATCCAGGGGGTCGAAGCGGAAGCTTTTCACCCGCGGCGTCACGGGCGTGATCGCCCGGATCGTCACTTCCCGCCAGGGTGACGGCGAGGGCGAGGGCGCGATGCCGTTCACGTCGGGCAATCCTTCAGTCGCCGCTGAAACGCTGCTCACGCCAGGGGTCGCCGTACATGTGGTAGCCGCGCAGTTCCCAGAACCCGGCCTCGTCGCGTTCGGTAAAGCGCAGACCCTTCACCCATTTGGCGCTCTTCCAGAAATAGAGATGCGGTACGAGGAGACGGGCGGGACCACCGTGGTCGGGCGGGATCGGCTTGCCGTCGTAATGGGTCGCCACCATCGCCTTGCCGCCGGTCAGATCCGCCACCGGCAGGTTGGTGGTGTAGTCGTCGTGGCTTTCGGCCAGAAGGAAGCCCGTCGGCGCCTCGAGACCGGCCGCCGCCAGGATGTCGTCGAAGCTCACGCCCTCCCAGGCGGTATCGAACTTCGACCACTTGGTCACACAGTGGATATCGCCGCTCCAACGGGTGCGGGGCAGTTGCGCGAACTCCTCCCAAGTCCAGCTCGCCAGCGGTCGCGGGCCCTGGCGCAGGGTGAAGCGCCAGCCCTCGGTCGAAACCCGCGGCGTGGGCCCAAGCTGGAGCACGGGGAAATCGTCGGTGAGGTACTGACCCGGCGGGAGCCGTTCGCGGATCGCCGCGGCGGGGGGCCGCCCGGTAAAGCCTCGCGTCGCCATCACGCTCCTCCGCCGTCCCATCTGCCGGGAGCCGTGCCGGCGCACCGCCTCCCTCGATCCAATACGAACCCCAGGAGCGGCAACGGAGCTTCGCCCGAAAGCGTTCCGCGCCGACCCCTGTTCCCGAGGCGTCTTGCCGAAACGCCGTCAGGCCGGCCGTGACACGTCGGGGCGCGGAAGCCGCAGGATGCGCGGCCGCCAGATGCCGAGCACGACGTTGACGACCGCGACGGCGAGGATCACCCAGAGGGTGTTGCTCTCGGCCGCCAGCGCGCCCGTGAGGGTGGCGGGATCGATCTCGCCCCGGAGCGCGGCGGCGCTGCGCCGGGCCTCCTCCTGCATCGGCCCCTGGATGCCGACGAAGCCGCCCTCGAACACCAGCACGCCGGTGGCGAGCTTGACCCAGGCCCACCCCGCCTCGCGAAAGCCCGGATGCAGCGCGACCGCCAGCAGCCCGGAGATCAGCGTCAGGCCGAGCGAGGGCAGGAAGATCCATGTCGCGACGGAGCCCATCGCCCCGCGCATCAGGGCGTAGCCGGCGAGCGAGGCGGGAGGCGGGGTGTGGCTCAGGAGGATGACGAGGCAGGCCATCGCCCCCATCAGCCCGACCGCCCCCATCGTGTGCAGGAACTTGAGAAGGCGTCGCATGTCGGTGCGCCCCGGCCGTGGCAATCGCGCGAGGATCGTAGTGGCGATTGTAGACACGAAAGCGCAAGCGAGGCGAGCGGCGCTCCATCGGGGCGACGCCGCCGCCGAACGGCCCGGACATCGGCGGCGCAGAATCCCGTTCGAACGATGACTTCCAAGCCATGCGGCCGGCGCAGATTCGTTTCTACTTTAGACTTGGAATAAATTGTTGTTCCGCCGCAACGACATGATCTCCATCGAAATAATCCTGCAAAATAGACAATCATACGCTTGCGGACTGCAAAGCCACATATGTAAACGCGCCGTGCTGGTTCCGTGGAGCCGGCTCTCGCATCGGAACCACTATGAGCAACGCAGCGCAGGGAAGAGTGCATCCCGTCACTCCGGGGTCGGCTGCGATCGTCACCGGCTCGCGCGCCCTGCTCGGCCTCGCCCTTCTCTGGCCGTTGAGCGTCCATGCGCAAACCGTCCCCCCGGAGGGCGCCGAGGCCGTTTTGTCCGAACTCTCGGTCACGGGCAGCGGCGAGCGGGCGAGCGGTCCCGTCGTCGGATACCGCGCCGCGCGCTCGGCCACCGCGACGCGGACGGACACGGCGTTGCGCGACACGCCGCAATCGATCCAGGTCGTCCCGCGCGAGGTTCTGGTCGATCAGCAGGCCGTGCGCCTGACCGACGCGCTCACCAATGTCAGCAACGTCCAGCCGGGGGGCACGATCCAGGGCCGCTCCGACACCTACATCCTGCGCGGCTTCCGCACCCAGACCTACGCCATCGACGGGCTGGTGCTGAACCCGGCCAACACGTTTCAGCCGACGCAGCGCGATCTGGCCAACGTCGAGCGGATTGAGGTGCTCAAAGGCCCGGCCTCGGTGCTCTACGGCCAGGGCGATCCCGGCGGCCTCATCAACATCGTCACCCGCCAGCCGACCCTCACGCCGTCCGCCGACCTGACGGTCCAGGGCGGCTCGTTCGGCTTCCGCCGGGTGCAGGGCTCGGTCTCGGGCGCGATCCCGAGCGTGGAGGGGCTCGCCGCACGCTTCAGCTTCGGCACGCAGAACGAGGCGACCTTCCGCGATTTCGGCGGCCCGGAAAACTCCCGGCACTTCTTCGCGCCGGCCTTCGTCTGGACGCCCGACGCCTCGACGCGGGTCTACCTCAACGCCGAGTTCACCCGCCAGCACAGCCAGTACGACGAGGGCCTGATCGCGTTGCGCGGCCGGGTGCCGCTCGACAACGTCCGCCGCTTCTACGGCGAGCCGTGGTCGCGCTACTACGGCGAGGCGAACGCGATCACCCTGCTGGCCGAGCACGACGTCAACGAGAACCTGACCCTGCGGCAGACGATCAACGGCCAGTGGGGCTCGTTCAATCTCCTGGCGACCCGGGCGACGGGCGTGAACGCCACCGGGACCACGGTGACGCGGCGCCTCACCGAGGGCGAATCGATCTATCACTCCATCGACAGCCGGACCGAGGCCGTCGGGCGCTTCATCGATCCCCTCGGCTTCCGCCACACCGCCCTGGCCGGTTTCGAGATCGTGGACGGCTTCCGCCATCCGTTCACGACGCAGGGGGCCGCGACCTCGGTCTCCTTCCTCAACCCGATCCGGGGCTCAGTGCCGCAAATCGGCACGCTCACCCTGCAGAGCGACCTGCGGCAGAAGCTCAGCCTGTTCGGCCTCTACCTGCAGGACCAGATCGAGTTCTTTCCCGGCCTGCAGCTCGTGCTCGGCGTGCGTTTCGATACGGCCGACCAGCTCTATTTCCAGCGCACCCCGACCACGCGGACGATCCCGCCGGAGCAGAACCTCACCGGGGTCTCACCGCGGGTCGGCCTCGTCTGGCGGCCGGTGGAGCCGCTCACGCTCTATGGCAGCTACACCACCTCCTTCGTGCCGCAGACCGCCAACGTCCTCAACGTCGCGAGCCCGCCCCCGGAGACCGGCGAGCAGGTGGAGGTCGGCGCCCGCTTCGACCTGATCCCCGACCGGCTCACGGTGAGTGCCGCCGCCTTCCGCATCCTGCGGGCGAACGTCGCCGCGTCCGATCCGGTCAATACCGGCTTCTCGATCATCACCGGCGAGCAGCGCTCGCAGGGGTTCGAAGGCGACATCGCCGGCGAGATCCTGCCGGGCTGGAAGATCATCGGCGGCATCGGCTATCTCGATGCGGAGGTCACGAAGGATGCGACCGTCGCCATCGGCAACCGCCTGCCGGCGGCGCCGGTCTTCAGCGCCAGCGTCTGGTCGACCTACCAGTTCCAGGGCGGCCCCCTGCACGGTTGGGGTTTCGGCGGCGGCCTGACCTATGTCGGCGAGCGCTTCGGCGACATCACCAACACCTACAAGGTCGGCGCCTATGCCCGCCTCGACGCGACCGTGTTCTACGAGATCGACCCGACTTGGCGCTTCGCCGTGAACGGCCGCAACCTCACCGACCGGCGCTACATCGAGCAGCCGTTCAACGCGTTCAACAATCAGCCCGGTGCGCCCCTGACGGTGCTTGCCAGCCTGACGGCGCGCTACTGAGGCGCCGGCCTCACCGGATCATCGGACGAGTCCATTCTCGGAGCGTCATGCCGTCAGCCTTCTCTCCCGCCCGCACCGTTCTGTTTCGCCTGCACTGGGCGCTCGGCCTCACCGCCGGGCTCGTGCTCGCGCTGACGGGCCTCACGGGCGCGCTGATGAGCTACGAAGAGGCGATCACCGCCTTCGCCAACCGCGACCGGATGCAGGTTTCGTCGGCGCAGGACCGGCCGCCGCTCACGCCCTCGGCCCTGGCGGCACGGATCGAGGCGCAGCTTCCGGGACGGCGCGTCTCCGCACTGACCCTTTCGGGCGATCCCGTTCAAAGCGCCGTGGCGCGTTTTGCCCGCGACCGGGCGGGCGGGCGGCCCTCGCCCGTCTACGCCGACCCCGCCGACGGGTCCTTGCTCGGCCCCGTGCGGCTCGAGGCGTTCTTCGCCACCGTGCGGGCGTTGCACCGCTGGCTGCTGCTTCCCGGCGAGGGCAAGGGCTGGGGCCGCACGATCACCGGCGCCTGCACCCTCGCTCTGCTCCTCTTCCTCGGCAGCGGGCTGTATCTGCGCTGGCCCGGCCGGCACGGCTGGCGGGTCTGGCTCCGGCCGAACCTCGCCCGGCCCGGCCGGGCCCGTTGGTGGTCCCTGCATGCGGTCGCCGGGACATGGCTCTTGCCGGTCTACGCGGTGAGCGCCCTGTCGGGCCTGTGGTGGTCCTATGAATGGTACCGCGCGGGCGCGACATGGCTTCTGACCGGCCCGGCCCCCCCGGCGCGGGCCGCAGAGCGCGCGCCCGGCGGCAAGCCCCCCGATGGCAACATCGCGGATGGCAAGATGCCGGATGGGACATCGGCCATCGACACCGCCTGGGCGGAGTTTAGGGCCACGCGCACGGCCTCCCTCGCGACCCTGACCCTGCCGGGGCCGGACGCCGCAGCGATCCGCATCCGCTGGTACGCCCCGGATTCGAACCTGCGCAACGAGACCACCTACGACGCCCGCACCGGCGTCCGGCTCTCCGACAAGCGCGCCGCCGACTCGGCCCTCGGCGCGCGTATCGCCGACAACATGCTGGAAGTGCATCGCGGGCGCTTCTTCGGCGCGCCCGTCGCCCTCTTGTTCTGCCTCGCGGCGCTCGCGCTCCCCGGCTTCTTCGCGACCGGGCTGACGCTCTATGTGCTGCGCCGCCGGGCCGGACGGCGAAGGGTTACCGGCCGGGCGTCCCGGCCGGCCGAGGCCTCGGCGCGGGGATGACGGCACGGCTTCGCGGGTCGAAGTCGGCCTGAAGAATGCCGAATCGTCGCCCGGAGAGCCACCGCCCCAACGCGGATTCCGCGAGAGCATCATCCCGAAAGGTGGTTGCCGGCCTTCGGAAAAGGATAATGCAAAAACAAGGGGAGCGAGCATCGTCCGGTCGCGCCGGCCCGTGCGCCGTCCGGGAACATCGAACGCAACGTTCAAGGGCCTGCGTTTCCGCAGGAACGCGAGAGGGGCTGGAACCAGCGATGGGTGTATCATCACCACGAAATCGCCTACTTCAGGCGTTGCCACCCAGCGAGCTGGAACAGCTCCTGCCGCAGTTCGAGCGTGTCCAGGTTCAAAGAGGCGACATCCTCTGGTCCGTCGGGGATCCGCTGGACTTCGTCTACTTTCCGGAAGCCGGATTGTCGTCGAACGTCGCCGTCACCGGTGAGGGGCGGCGGATCGAGGTCGGCTGCTTCGGCTCCGAGGGCATGGTCAGCACGGCTAGCGTGTTGAAGGTGGATCACGCCACGCACGAGCTTCTGGTCCAGGTCGGCGGCCCCTGGCTGCGGATCGGGGCCGAGGCGTTCCGCGACGCCCTCCGGAGCAGCCCCGCCCTGCACGACCTGCTGCTGCGCTACACTCACACGGTGATGATGACGATAAGCCAGACGGCGATGTCGAACGGCGCCTACTCCGTCGAGGAGCGGCTGGCCCGCTGGATCCTGATGGCGCATGATCGGCTGGTGGGCAACGATCTCTCGCTCACCCACGATTTCCTGTCGATCATGCTGGCGACGCAGCGATCGACCGTGACGCTGGCGATCCAGGCGCTCGAAGGCTACGGCGCGATCCAGGCCAAGCGTGCTCTGATCACCGTCCGCGACCGTGGGCTGCTGTGCGACCTCGCGGGAAGCAGCTACGGTCCCGCCGAAGCCGCGTACGAGCGCCTGATCGGTCCGTTCCGGTAAAGTCCGAGTGAGGACGCCGGACGAAACGCAACCGTCATCGCCGTTCGATCCCGACGCCTTGGAGTGAATCACAAAATTCCCGGTCTCTTTGCGTTCTCGCTCGGGCGATGACAGCACGGCGGGAGTTTTGTGAGAGACATTTATCTCGCCCAGAACGGCATAGGGAAACGCGACCGATGGCAAAGGACATTCTCTGCGGCTTCGGCATCGACGTCGATGCGGTCGCGGGCTGGCTCGGCTCCTACGGCGGCGAGGATTCGCCGGACGACATCTCGCGCGGGCTCTTTGCCGGCGAAGTGGGCGCACCGCGCCTCGTGAAGCTGTTCAAGCGCCTCGACATCCGCACGACGTGGTTCATCCCCGGCCACTCGATCGAGACCTTCCCCGAGCAGATGAAGGCGGTCGCCGATGCCGGGCATGAGATCGGCATCCACGGCTACAGCCACGAGAACCCGATCGCGATGACGCGCGAGCAGGAGACCGAGGTTCTCGATAAGTGCATCGACCTCGTCGAACGGCTCTCCGGCCGGCGTCCGACGGGCTACGTCGCGCCCTGGTGGGAGTTCTCCAACGTCACCAACGAACTCCTGCTCGAACGCGGCATCAAATACGATCACTCGCTGATGCACGACGACTTCACGCCCTACTACGTGCGGGTCGGCGACCAGTGGACGAAGATCGATTACGCCGGAAAGCCGGCCGACTGGATGGTACCGCTGAAGCGCGGACACGAGACCGGCCTCATCGAGATCCCGGCCAACTGGTATCTCGACGACCTGCCGCCGATGATGTTCATCAAGAAGGCGCCCAACAGCCACGGCTTCGTCAACCCGCGCGACATCGAGCAGATGTGGCGCGACCAGTTCGACTGGGTCTACCGCGAGATGGACTACGCCGTCTTCCCGATGACGATCCATCCGGACGTCGCCGGCCGGCCCCAGGTGCTGCTGATGCTGGAGCGCCTGTTCGCGTACATGAAGGGCCACGAGGGCGTGCGGTTCGTGACCATGAACGAGATGGCCGACGATTTCGCCCAGCGTTTCCCGCGTCAGGCCTGACCGGAGCCGAAAGGGAAAGCCCATGTGCTCGCTCTGCGGCGTGCTCGGCATCGAGACGCACTGGACGGATGCCGTCCCACGCCCCGGCACCTACTCGCGCAACGATACGGCCCGCGAGCGCCGGCTGGAAAGAACGCGGCGGATCCGCCTCGCGAACCGGATCCTGTCCGCCTACCGGCTGACCCTCTCCGACTTCCAGGGGCGTGCCTACGTGCTCGCCACGGCGACCGGCAAGGTCGAGATGATCGACACCCTCGCCCATCTCTGGCCGACGGCGGAAAAACTCTCCGGGCGAGCCTTCGACCCGCTCGACGAGGGGCTTCTCGCCCATATGCACCGCTCGGCATGACAGCGCCCGCCCTCCTGCCGGTGAACCTGCTGACCGGCTTTCTCGGCTCGGGCAAGACCACGCTGCTGCGCCGGCTCCTGTCCGATCCCGCGCTTTCGGGCGCCGCCGTCCTCATCAACGAGTTCGGCGAAGTCGGCCTCGACCACCACCTCGTCGAGCGGATCGACGAGACGATGGTGCTGCTGCAATCGGGCTGCGTCTGCTGCACCATCCGGGGCGAGCTGTCGGAGGCTCTGCGCGATCTCCTGTCGAAGCGGGCGCGCGGCCTCGTGCCGGCCTTCGACCGGCTCGTGATCGAATCGACCGGGCTCGCCGACCCGTTCCCGATCCTCTCGACCCTCCGGGCCGATCCCGTGCTGTCCCATCACCTCGCCCCCGGCAGCATCGTGGCGACGGTCGATGCGTTCAACGCCGCGGATCAGATCGCGCGCCGGCCGGAAATGACCAAGCAGATCTCGGCCGCCGACCGGATCGTCGTGACGAAGGGCGACCTCGTGACGCCGGAAGCGCTCGACGCGCTCGTCCACCGCCTCGCCGCGCTGAACCCGGCCGCGGCAGTCGTGGACGTTCACGGCGCGGCGTGGGACGCGGCCTGGCTGATGGCCGATGCGACCGGGCTCGCTCCGACTCAAGAGCCGGAAGGGGACCACAGTCACTCGCATCCTGACGGCCACCACGGGCATCACCGGCACGATCCGAATCGCCACGGCGAGACGATCCGTTCCTTTTCCGTGACGCTCGACCGGCCGATCGACTGGACCGGCTTCGGGATCTGGCTGTCGATGCTGCTCAACCGTCACGGCCACCGCATCCTGCGGGTCAAGGGCATCCTCGACCTCGCCGGCGAGGCGCGCCCTGTGGCCGTCCACGGCGTGCAGCACCTCGTCCATCCGCCGACGCATATGGCGGCGTGGTCGGACGGCCCGCGCACGTCCCGCCTCGTCTTCATCGTGGACGGGATCGAAGAGGCCCGCATCCGCGCCTCGTTCGAGGTCTTTGCAGGGCTTCGCTGAGGCGGGGCACGAACATCCCGGTCGTCCCATGCGGGAAGGGCGCGGCGCCTCCGCTGAGATCGAAGCGCAAACAGCTTGACCGCTCAAAGGCTGCTGAGGGTGGGAAACAGGCTTCCGCACTGCGGCCGGAAGCATTTGCCCGTAGGCGGGATGTTACGTAGTCGGGACCGGATTCGGGCGGACGCCGCCAAGGGCATCGAGCGCTTTTACAACCCGGCGCAGCGGCACTCGACTTAGGCTCTGGACCCATAAATTTGGCTTGGCAGGAGTGTCCGTGATTCCTTTGTGATGAAGGAGGATCGGATGGACGAGTTTTGGCTGACGGACGCACAGTTTGCGAAGATTGAGCCGCACTTGCCGACAGATGCGCGAGGCAAGGATCGCGTCGATGACCGTCGGGTGATCAGCGGCATCATCCACGTGCTGAAGTCGGGCGGGCGTTGGGCGGATGCGCCACGCGAGGTTTATGGTCCAAGAAAGACGCTCTACAATCGCTTCGTGCGGTGGGCGGCCAAGGGGGTCTGGACCGATCTGTTCGAGACCCTGGCCAAGGCTGGCGGCCCACCCTCGCAGGTGCTCATCGATTCCTCGGCCGTGAAGGCGCATCGCTGCGCATCCGGCGGAAAAGGGGGAGCATAATCAGGCCATCGGCCGTTCGCGGGGCGGGCGCACGACCAAAATCCATGCGCTCACCGACCGGTTCTGCCGCCCGCTTGCTTTCCTGCTGACAGGCGGACAGGTCGCGGACTGCAAGGCAGGAGCCTTACTCCTCGAGCGTTCGCCCCGGTGCCGCATCCTGCTCGCCGACAAAGGCTACGACAGCGACGCCATCCGTCGGCAGATCGAGGCGACGGGAGCCGCCCCCAACATCCCGCCGAAATCCAATCGGCGCTGGAAGCCGTGCTTCTCGCCAGTCCTCTACAAAGGCCGCAACGCCATCGAGCGTATGTTCGGTCGCATCAAGGACTTCCGTCGCGTTGCCACACGATACGACAGGCTCGCAACCAACTATCTCGCCGCCGTCTCCATCGCAGCCACCGTCAGCTATTGGTTATGAGTCCAGAGCCTAGTACTATCCAGCAAGGCGCGCGTGCGTCGCAGACTGCCTACACCAGGACTTTATGCATCCACTCAATTTGTCCTTCGCTCCGGCAGAATTCCTTCGGCTGATCGAGGATGACGGGCTGACGGGAAGTTGGGCCTGGATCTTCGCCTCCGGGCAGCAGACTTGGTCGCCCGGCCTCTTCCGCCTGCTCGGGCTCGATCCCACGCAGACCCGCGCGAGCTACAGCCTGCTCACTGATCTCGTCCATCCCGCAGACCGGTTCTACTTGGCGAGCACCGCCGATCTCCTGCAGGGCCACGTCCTGCCAAAGCGCGAGATCCGGATCGCGCGACCGGACGGAACGCTGCGCACGATCACGATGCGCACCGAATTGCATCTGACGCCGGAGGGCCGACCGCGGGCCGCCGCCGGCATCGTCCTGGACGTAACCGATGCAGCCGCCCTGTTACGGCTGCGCCAGACCGATCAGCGTCGGCGCAGCGCTTTGCTGGCTGCGTCCCGCATCCTGTTCATCCCCGTCGATCTCGACGGGACCTATCACTTTCCGCCCGAGGCGGCGCAGTTTTCCGGGCGCCCGATGGAAGATATCATCGCCGATCCCTATGCCGACGTGGCGCCGGCCGAGCGCGCGGCGTTTATCGACAGCATCGCACAGCGCCAAGCCGAGCAGATGTTCCAAGCGGCGCCGCTGCATCACCTTCGCAACCGCGAACCTGAGCGCTATCGGGTGCTTTCAGTCCCAGTCTTTGACGAGCGCGGGCGCTTGATCGAGCGCAACGGGATCCTCTATCCCGCTGCGCTCGGCGCTCCGCCGCTGGTGGCGGACCTGATGCGCATAGGCCTGGAACAGCTAGTGGAGGGTCACCACCTGCGCGCCGCTCGAGCCCTGCTCGACTGGTCGATGACGATGCTGGCGCAGGCAAGCGGCTTGTCGCTCTCGACGGTGCGGCGCCTTGAGGAGGATGCCGATAGCCGGGGCTCCCACTCTCGCCGGAAAGCCATTGCGGCCCTGCGTCGTGCCGGCATCCGCTTCATGATCCTGGATGACAACAGGGTCGCCATTGCCCGCAGTTGAGGCCGCCTGAAGGCACCGCTGGCGCCCCCTGTCCGGACGCATGCCAACGCCGGCTTGACCGTCATCACTTCCACCCCACGCGGCCGCCGACGCCAGTCCGTTTGGGTGTGCCCTGGCACACCATAGGCTGCGGTCTGCTTTGGATGATCGGCAAGGACCATCCAAAAAGAACGTTATCAAGCGCCATCCCTGGAGAACCGGTGCGGTGGAATGGCCGGAATTGGATATCGTGACGGCCCAGACCGGATCGGAAGCCGTCCTGCATGGTCAGGCCGTTGGGTCCGCCCCTACGGCACCCCCACCGCCTCCTTCGGGAACCGCATCGAGAACACGGCGCCCTGCCCCGGTCCGTCGGAGAACGCCTCGGCGCGGCCACCGTGGAGTTCGGCGATGCGCTTGACGATGGAGAGGCCCAGCCCCGTCGAGCCCTCGCCGCCGGTGGGCTTGGCCGAGAGGCGCTGGTAGCGGCCGAACAGGCGGCCGGCATCCTCCGGGGACAGGCCGGGGCCCTGGTCGGCCACCGCGCAGACGAGGTCGCCCCCCTCCTCCCGCACGCTCACCGTGATCGCGCCGCCGGGATAGGAATACTTGATCGCGTTCGAGACGAGGTTGTCGAGCGCCTCGCGCAGCCGTTCGGCGTCGCCGCATAGCGAGAGCGGGGCGGACAGATCCGTGTTCAGGCTCTGGCCCTTCGATTCGGCCAGCGGACGGTTGGCCTCGCAGACCTCGCGGGCGAGGCCGGCGAGATCGACGGGCTCGCGCCGCAGGGTGATGTCGAGGGCGTCGTTCATGGCGTCGGCCATGAGGCTGTCGATCATGTCGATCAGGCGGGTCGCCGAGGTGCGGATGTGCTCGACCTGGGTCAGCATCGCCGCCCGCGCCTTCTCCGCGCCGGATGCCTCCCCCTGATCGAGGCCGATCAGGTCGGTCAGCATCTCGGAGCGGCCCAGGATCACCGAGAGCGGATTCTTCAGGTCATGGGCGATGGTGCCCAGAATCTCGGTCTTGAGGCTGTTGGCCCGGCGCAGGTCCGAGCGCTGCATATCGAGGCGGCGGTTGGCGCGGATCAGTTCGGCGGTGCGCTCGACCACCCGCTGCTCCAGGGTGACGTTGGCGCGCTGCAGCCGCTCGTAGAGAATCACGTTGTCGAAGGCGACCGAGAGGCGCCCCGCCAGCAGGGTGATGAGCGCGCGGTCGGTATCGGAGAGCGGGCGGTCGGTGTCGATCAGCGCGACGATCTCGCTGCCGCTCGCGGTCTGGACGTAGAGCGTGGAGAGGCCGTCGCCGAAGCTGTGGCGGCGCGCCGCGAAAGCTTGCTCGACCAGGGGCTGGATGCCGGGATCGAGCGGCCAGCCGGGATCGCGCCCGACATAGCCGCCATAGAGCCCCGAGCCGGCCAGCACGCAGAAGCCGCCCTCCCGCCGGTCGGCGGCATCCTCATCCTCGCGCAGAACCAGGATGCCGGCGCAATCGACGTTGAGGAGCGAGGCGACCTGGGTCAGCACCCCTTCGGCGAGCCGCTGCATCGACTTGTGGTCGAGCAGCATCGGCGCGGCGTCGATGATGATTTCCAGGCCGCGCCGGGTCTCGTCGAGCCGCCGGAGCTGCTGGTAGGCCCGGAGCGCCGCGGTGAGGCTGGTGAAGAGCTTGTCGGCGGTGAGTTCGGTCTTCGCCTTGTAGTCGTTGATGTCGTAATCGACGATCACGCGCCGCTCCGGCGCCTGCCCCGGCTGGCCGGTGCGCAGGATGATGCGGACGGTCTCCTCCTTCAGCTCCCGGCGGATGTAATCGACGAGCCTCAGTCCGGCATCGTCGGTCTCCATCACCACGTCGAGCAGCACGATGGCGACGTCGCGCCGCTCGGCCAGCAGCGCCCGCGCCTCCTGCGCCGAATAGGCGGAGAGGATGTCGAGGCCCCGCCCGTCGAGGCTGTAGCCGGCGAGCGCGTAGCGGGTGCCCTCGTGGACGGCCGGATCGTCGTCGACCACCGCGATGGTCCAGGTTCCGGCTCGGGTCGGCGCTTCCGCGGCCTCGTCGGGGATGAGTTCGAGCCAGTCGTCGTCGTTCATCGCGTGAAGGCCTTCCGAGCTCATCGAGGTCGCCCACATGCTTCCGCCTACCGAATCAGCGTAACGCATGCGCATCCGCCGCCCTTTGTGCTGCGGCGCGAGCGGTTGCACCGTTCGAAAGCACACACCGCGATGCTGACCGAAAGCTTGCGACGAAATCTTATCGAAAGGCGAGTGGCCTCAACACATGCCCCGCCGCCCCACCCTTGGGCGGCTTCAATCATCGTACACAAGTTCGGCGCGGCCCGTCCGCCAAGATCCGTTGATCGCCCTCCCGGTGGCGTCGCCAAGCGCGGCCGGATCGGGCATGGTGAGGGCGAAAGCTGTCGAGTCCAGCCGAAAGTGCCTTTTCGATTCGAGGGACGATCGAGGTGACCATCCGATTCTCTTCGCCGGACTGGACAGGCGCGGGCCTATGACGGCGACCGGCCCACACATCGCCGTCGTGGACGACGAGGCCGATGCCCGCGCCATGGTCGGCGACTACCTGCGCCTGCACGGCTTCGACGTGGCCCTGTGCGAGGGCGGGCGGGCACTGCGGGCCCATCTCCAGATCCGGACGCCGGACCTGATCGTGCTCGACCTCAATATGCCCGAGGAGGACGGCCTCTCCATCGTGCGGGATCTGAAGGCGCGAAGCCCGATTCCGATCATCATGCTGACGGCGACCGCCAGCCCGATCGACCGGGTGGTGGGGCTCGAACTCGGGGCGGACGATTACCTGCCCAAGCCCTGCGAGTTGCGCGAACTCGTCGCCCGGGTGCGCTCGGTGCTGCGGCGGGCCCAGGTCGCGCCGCCATCGGCGCAGGCGGCGCCCGACGCCGCGGCACCGGCGCGAACCGTTCGGTTCGGCACGAAGTGGCTCGAACTCGATGCCCTGCGCCTGCGCGACGATGCGGGCGTGGAGCAGCCGCTCACCCGCTCGGAATTCGATCTCCTCAAAGCCTTCGCCGATCATCCGAAGCGGGCCCTGTCGCGCGAGCGGCTGCTCGACCTCGCCGACGCCCGCGATCCGGACGCGTTCGACCGGGCGATCGACGTGCGAATCAACCGCATCCGCAAGAAGGTGGAGCCGGACCCGGCCAACCCGCGCTACATCCGCACCGTGCGCGGCCTCGGCTACATCTTCCGCCCCGAAGGCGACTGAAGGTGCATTCGCCGCCGAATGTTTCGTCGGCGGCTGCAAGACGCAACAATCGCCCCCTGATCCGGTGATCCTGTGACGGGCGACGCAAAACGCCGGACACGCCCCCTGCCTACAAGCACTCCCATCGACGACGGCAAAGCCGCGGGAGGATGTCATGCAGGGATTGGTCTCAATGATCGCCGCGAGCGCGGTTTTGTCCGCCGGCCTCGTTGCCGGCTTGGCCGCGACGGATGCCGCCGCCGGCCCGAAGCCGGCGCTGTCCGCGGCGCCCATCGAGGCGCCCGCCGCCATGGCTCCCAAGGTCACGGAGTCCGAGGCGCCGGCGCTCAAGGGTGAAACATCGACGACCGCCCCCTGTGCCGCCGCGTGGCCCTACCAACCGGCGGCCTGCGCCGCCGACGGGCGCAAGGTCCGCATCATCGCTCTCACCGCGCGTTGAGGAGGGCCGCCATGCCGCATTTCTCAACGGAGGATCTGGAGGCCTCGGCGGAGACGCTGGCCCATCTGCGGGAGATCCTGCACGGGCGCCAGCAGGGCGGGCGCGACGGCCGGCCCGTCCCGACGACGCCGACCAAGGAAGGACGCTTCGGCACCTCCGGCGGCCGGGGGACACCGGTGCGCAAACGGCGCCACACGGTCCCGGCGGGCGCATGAGGGCGGCGCGGCTCGCCGTCCCCATCCAGACCGGCGCGACGCCCTTGTCCGGCGACGCGTTTCCGGCGACGATCCCGCCCCGACGAAGGACGCTCCCGAGGGAGCCCGCCACGGGGCGAGGATGCGGGTCGGCCGGAAGATTGCCCTGGTCGGCGGTGTCCCGATCCTCGTCGCCGCGGCCATCGCGGCGGCGGGCTGGTTCCTTCTCGCCCAAGGCGAGCGAGCCCGGGCCGGCGCCCTGCTCGCCACCCGCGCCTATCACGACCTCACCCTGGCGCGGATGGTCCGCGACGATTCCGTCTCCGCCCGCGCCGACGCACGCGCGGCGATCGAGACACGGTTCTTCGACCTGACCGCCAGGGCCGGACAGGGTCTGGAGGCGCTTCAGAATCAGGCCCGCATCCGGAGCCAAGCCGAGCGGGCCGCCGCGGCGCGCCAATCCCTCGACCGCTACGTGGCGCGGATGCGGGATTTCTCGGCGGTCGCCCGCGAGAACGACGGCCTCATCGCCGAGATGGGACAGCGCGCGAACCGCCTCACCGACCTTGCCGAGCAGGCGCGCCAGCGCCAGCAAGCCTCCAATGTCGATCTCGCCTGGACGATGACGGGGAAGGTGAACCGGCTGCGCGCGACCCGCGACGTCGTGGCGGGGCTCAACGCCGTGCTGGCCGCCGCGTGGCAAGGCGCCCTCGCCCGGCAACGCGGCGAGGAGACCGCGCAGTCCGGGCGCACCCGCCTCGTCCATGCCGGCCGCGACCTCGCGGCGGCCCTGCGCGCCACCTCCCGCGAGACCGAAGCGATGGAGGCCGAGGGGCTGACCGCCTCCGAGCCGCCGGCCGGCGACCGGCTGACCGAGTGGGGCGAGCGCTGGCTCAAGATCGTGACCTCCGAGCAGCGGACGCTCGACGACGCGGTGGCGCAGCTCCTAACCTATGCAGGCGAGGCCAACGCGACCGAGCAGGCGACGCAGAATATCGGCATCGCCACGCTCAAGCTCGGCCAGCGCACCGCCGAGGCGCTGGCGCGGCGGGACCCGGAGGCCATCTCCACGATGCTCAGCGAGGGCGAGCGGCTCTCGGCAAGCGCCTCCGCCCTGCCGATCTCGCCGCTGATTCAATCCGACATGATCGAGGCCATCGACGGCTGGCGCGCGCGGCTCGCTACCACGATCGACGGGCTCAAGCGCCAGAACGCGATGATCGCCGAGATGGACGGCCTCGCCGCCGGCCTGAGCGAGGCCTCCCGCGACCTCAACGACGACGCGGTCGAGGATGCCGACCGGTTCGGCACCTTCCTCGGCCGGCTCCTCCTCGCCGGGGCGGCCATCGGCCTGCTGCTCGGAGCCCTCGCCGCCCTGGCGGTGGCCCGCTCGATTCTCGTGCCGCTGCGCCAGCTTCAGGGTGACATGATCGCGCTCGCTGCCGACCCGAAGGCGGAGGGACTCTCCGGCACGCAGCGCACGGACGAACTCGGCGACATCGCCCGCGCGACGAACTTCTTCGTGACCGAGATCGGCCGGCGCGAACGGGCGCTGCGGCGGGCCAAGGATCAGGCGGACACCGCCCTGCACGATCTCCGCCATGCCCAGGACGACCTGATCCGCGCGGAAAAACTCGCCTCGCTGGGGCAGCTCGTGGCCGGCGTCGCCCACGAGATCAACACGCCGCTCGGCATCGCGCTGACCACCGCGACGCTGGTGCGCGACGAGACGCGGACCTTCCAGGGCTTGGTCGCGGCGGGCACGCTCTCGCGCTCGCGCCTGATCCATTTCGTCGATCGGGTCGGCGAGGGAACGCAACTGCTCTGCGCGAACCTGGCCCGCGCCGCCGACCTCGTCCACGGCTTCAAGCAGGTGGCGGTGGACCGGGCGAGCGACGAGCGCCGGAGCTTCGACCTCGATGTCTGGCTCGGCGAACTGCTCGCGAGCCTGCAGCCGATGCTGCGCAAGGGCGGCCACAGAATTCGGCGCGAGGTCCCGCCCGGAATCGTCCTCGATACCTATCCCGGCGTGCTCGCGCAGGTCGTCACCAACCTCGTCGCCAACGCCGTCGTGCACGGATTCGCCGGCGCCGAGCGGCCGGGAACCATCACGGTGCAGGTCTCGGCGCCCGGAGCGCTCGTGCGGTTGGAGGTGATCGACGACGGCGGCGGCATCGCGCCGGACCATCTCCGGCGGATCTTCGACCCGTTCTTCACCACCGCCCGCTCCCGCGGCAGCACCGGGCTCGGCATGCACATCGTGCACAACCTCGTCACGGCCAAGCTCCAGGGCCGCATCGCCGTCGAGAGCGAGCCGGGCCGGGGCACCCTCGTGCGCCTGGAATTCCCGCGGGCGCCCGGCGGCACCGAACGGCCGGGCACGGCGCGCCGGCCGACCGGGATGGAGGCGCGATGAGACGCCTCGTCCGCGCCGCGCTGCTGGCCCTCGCCGTCCTGACGGGCGCGGCGCCGGGGCAGGTGCGCACCCTGGTCTACTGCTCCGAGGGCAACCCGGAAGCCCTCGATCCCGGCCTCGTCACCACGACCACGGCGATGAGTGCGACGTGGCAGATGTTCAACAGCCTCGTCGAGTTCGCCCCCGGCACCACAGACCTGCGGCCGGCGCTCGCCGAATCGTGGGAGGTCTCCGACGGGGGGCGGACCTACGACTTCACCCTGCGGGCGGGCGTGCGCTTCCACGCCAATGCCGGGTTCACGCCGAGCCGACCGCTCAACGCCGACGACGTGCTCTTCAGCTTCCTCCGCCAGTGGAAGCCGGACCATCCCTATCACCGCGTCGGCGGCGACTTCGCCTATTTCCGCGACCTCGGCCTCGCCAGCCAGATCGAGGGAATCGAACGGCTCGACGAGCGCCAGGTCCGCTTCCGCCTCAAGGAGCCGGACGCGACCTTCCTGCCCAATCTCGCCCAGGCCTTCGGCGGCATCCTGTCGGCGGAATATGCCGAGCATCTCGCACGAAGGGGCGCGCAAGCCGAGCTGGCCCGCGCGCCGATCGGGACCGGCCCATTCCGCTTCGTCGAATACCGCCCCGACGTGGCCCTGCGCTATCGCCGTTTCCCGGACTACTGGCGCCGATCAGCCGATGCCGGAGCGCATACGATCGAAGGGCTCGTCTTCTCGATCACCCCGAATCCGGCGGTGCGGCTGACCAAGCTCAAGGCCGGCGAGTGCCACGTGATGGCCTTTCCCGGCACGGCGGATCTCGACGCGGTGCGCGCCGACCCCGACCTGGCTCTCTTTTCCGGCGAAGAACTCAACGTCGCCTACCTCGCCCTCAACACCACGCGCCCGCCGATGACCGATTGGCGGGTCCGCCGTGCCGTCAGTCTCGCCATCGACCGCAAGGCCATCGTCGAGGCCGTCTACGGGCCGGCCGGCACGGTGGCGCGCAACCCGCTGCCGCCGTCAAGCTGGGCCTTCCACCCCGATCTGCCCGAGCCCGCCTTCGACCGTGAGGCCGCCGCGCGCCTGCTGGCCGAGGCCGGTTTTCCCGAGGGGTTCGAAACCGATCTGTGGTTCCTGCCGGTCAGCCGGCCCTACAACCCCGATGGCCGGCGCGTGGCGGACATGATCCGCGCCGACCTCGCCCGCATCGGCATCCGCACCCGACTGACCACCCGCGACTGGACCGCTTACCGGTCAGCGCTCTACGGCGGCGCGCCGACGATGATGCTCTACGGCTGGACCAGCGATAACGGCGACCCGGACAACTTCATGAACGTGCTGCTCGGCTGCCGGGCAGCGGCGCCGGGGGGCGCCAACCTCGCCCGCTGGTGCGACGCACGCTACGATGCGGCGGTCCTCGACGCCCGCCGCACCGACGACCGCGAGACCCGCACCCGGCTCTACCGGGACGCGCAGATCCGATTCCGCGAGGCCGTCCCCTGGGTGCCGCTCGCCCACACCATCGTCCACATGGCGGCCCGGCGCCATGTGGACGGCTTCCGGACGGACCCGCTCGGGCGCACCCTGTTCGAGGGCGTATCGTTGGCGGACTAGTGTTTTGCAGGGCCGTATCTCTCGCGTTGCGGCATAGCATATGTTATCCACTAGCGAGTTCGCATGGATGCCACGCTCGCGCGACGGGTTGCATCGCAGCTCGCCAATCGCCAGATGTGCGCGTTCCCCGCTCTGTCCGCGTGCTTTGGCCCGCGCGTTGCAGCGGGCGTCTCTCGTTCGGGTCTCCGGACGAGCGGATAGTATTCCGGGCGCGAGGTCGAGGCCTCGCCGGAGCTGTTCGGCATGGATGCGGATCGAGGCGGGCGTCGGAAAGGACGATGAGGTGAGTGTGGCCATGACCGACGCGGCCGATCAAGAAGCGAGCTTCCTCAACGAACTCGGCCGGCGCGTCCGCCACGCGCGGACGGTGCGTGGGCTGTCGCGCAAGCTGCTGTCGCAGGCCTCCGGCCTGTCCGAGCGCTACATCGCCCAGCTCGAGAGCGGCCAGGGCAACGTCTCGATCATCCTGCTGCGGCGCGTCGCCAATGCGATGGGGATGCGGCTCGACGATCTCGTCTCGACCCAGGAAGCCTCGTCCGACTGGCGCGTCATCCGCGACCTGCTCGATCAGGCCAGCCCGGACCAGATCGCCCTGGCCAAGTCGGCGCTTGCGGGCTCGACCGGTGCGGAAGCGCGGACGATCCGGCGGCGCGTGGCGCTGGTGGGCCTGCGCGGTGCCGGCAAATCGACGCTGGGCCGGATGGCGGCGGCCCATCTCGGATGGCGCTTCGTGGAGCTCAACACGGAGATCGAGCGCGAGAACGGCCTGTCGGTGCGCGAGATCTTCGCGATCTACGGCCAGGAAGGCTACCGCCGGCTGGAGCAGAAGGCCCTGCGCGGTCTCGCCGAGCAGCCGGGGCCGATGGTGCTCGCCACCGGCGGCAGCATCGTCGCCGAGCCGCTGACCTACGACCTGCTGCTCTCCTCCTTCTACACGATCTGGCTGCAGGCCCGGCCCGAGGAGCACCTGCAGCGGGTGCGCGACCAGGGTCATGTCGAAGGCAAGGGCGATCCGGCCTCGGTGCTGGAGGATCTGCGCGCGGTGCTGCTCAGCCGCGAGCCGCTCTACGCCCGCGCCTCTGCCGTCGTGGACACCTCCGACGTGCCGGTCGAGGTCATGGCCGAGCGTCTGATCGAAGTGATCGAGTCGCGCTTCAGCGGCAACGACACCGGCGGGCGGCGCCCGGCGGCGTGACCGCAGCCTTGCGGCGCCATCCGCCGCAGGGTGTGACCCGGCCCCTTGATGCGGCGCGGGATCGCCCCAAGCTGTGGGGCTTGACCCGGTGCGGGCGAAGACGCTTCTCTCCCGCGCGGTTTTCGCGATACGCGTCGTCACTCCATGCCCCACCCGGCGGCATAACCCGTCTAGCGGGCCGCCTCGGCAAGGCCGTGCGGGGCGGCGCGAACACGCTGCCGGCTGCGAGCCCGTCGCGGCCACAAGCCGGATGGACAGCCCACGCTGTCGAGGAGGAATGCATGTCCGCCAGTCCGTCGCTCAGCCCGGCCTCCGGGCGCGAAGGCATCGCCGGAATCGTCGATCCGCTCTGGACGCGCGTGCGGACCGAGGCGGAAACGGTGGTGCGCGACGAGCCGCAGCTCGCCTCGTTCTTCGTTGCCACCATCCTCAACCATCCGTGCCTGGAGGCTGCGGTCGCGCACCGCGTCGCCACCCGCCTCGGCCACGCCTCGCTCTCGAGCGAACTCGTCGCCCACGGCTTCCACGAAGCGATTCAGGACGACGTTCGCATCGGCCAGAGCATGCGCGCCGACATCCTCGCGGTGATGGACCGCGACCCGGCGACGACCCGGGCGCTTGAGCCGCTGCTCTACTTCAAGGGCTTCCACGCGATCCAGGCGCACCGCCTCGCCCACTGGTATTGGGGCCAGGGCCGGCGCGACCTCGCGCTCTATCTGCAAAGCCGGTCGTCGGAGGTGTTCCAGACCGACATCCACCCGGCCGCCCGGATCGGGCGCGGGGTGTTCTTCGACCACGCCACCGGGGTCGTGATCGGCTCCACCGCGGTGATCGAGGACGACGTCTCGATTCTGCACGCGGTGACGCTCGGCGGCACGGGCAAGCATGGCGGCGACCGCCACCCCAAGATCCGCCGCGGCGTGATGATCGGCGCGGGCGCCAAGATCCTCGGCAACATCGAGGTCGGGGCCTGTGCCCGGGTCGCGGCGGGCTCGGTCGTGCTCCGGTCGGTGCCGGCCCACACCACCGTCGTCGGCGTGCCGGCGCGTGTCGTCGGTGCGGCCGGCTGCGCCGAGCCCGCCCGCTCGATGGACCAGCTCGTGGCGATGAGCGAGTTCATCGATATCGCGGGCGGAATCTGATCCGCAGCCCGAAGGCCGCCGACAGATCCTCACGGCTCTCTGAACCATCGTCCTGGATACCTGATCCGGGACGATGGTTGAGGCTCTTGTTTTCGCATCATCTTTTTTCCGAAAGCCGGCAACCACCTTTCGGGATGATGCTTAGAGAACCCGGACCGGGTTGCCCCGCTCCAGGGCGTCGTGACGCCGATGCGCCTCGTCCTGAAGCGCGCCTCGTTCCATCGCGGCCCGGATCTCGACGAGTTCGGCGAGCCGCTTCAGGGCAATGTCCCGGTTCCGGTGCTGGGAGCGTTCCTCCCGGGCGACGACCCGCAGGCCGGTCGGCCCATGGGTGGCGCGCACAGCGCTGTCGGTCGTGTTCTGGTGCTGCCCACCGGGACCGCCCGCCCGGAACGCCTCGAACCGGACGTCCTGCTCCCGGATCGCCTGGGCGGAAGGAAGCGGCGGCAGTTCCGAGACCGAGACGAACCAGTTCTTGCGCTTATGGTTCGGCCGCACCGGGCTCTGGGCGATCCATTGAATCGTCCCGGCCCAGGAGGCAGCGAGCCGGGCCGCCTCCGGTCCGTCGAGGACGAGCACGACCGAGGCCGGCCCGTGCCCTTGCGGATGGGGCGGCCCGTCGATCTGGGACAGATCGAGCCCCCACGCCTCCGCCTCCTGGCGGAGGAGCCGCACGACCCGGGACAGCGCGATCCGGCACTCGGCCGGGCCGCGTCCGCTGGTGACGAGGAGGCGCAGGCTCATCGCCCCCTCCCCTGTCCGGCCCCTTGGGAACCACCGCGCCGGCCGATCGTGCTCAGCCCGGTCTTGAAGGTGACGAGCGGCCGGAAGGTCGCCACCACCTCGGCCAGGCCGAAGCTCACGAGGTCGTCGATCACCCGGTCGATCGCCTTGTAGGCGTCGCCCGCCTCCTCGATCAGCAGATTGCGGTCCTCGCAGACCACGATCCCGCCGAACGGGTTGCGCTTGAGCCCCTCGCGCACCGAGCGCACCCGCTCGATGCGGCCGTGCATCGAGCCCCGGTCGTACTTGCGGCCGGCGCCATGGGCGAGGCAGGCGAGCGCGTCCGGAGACGCATCGACCCGCGGCCGCACGAGATAGGAGAGGGTCTCCCGCGAGCCGGGGATCGGCACCAGCCCCCGGTCGGCGGGCGCGGCCCCCTTGCGGTGGAGGATGCCGCCCCCCTCGGTTCCAGGAAGTTGTGCGGCCGGTCGGCCACCGGCTCGACCGCGCCGCGCAGGGCCTCGCCGGCCCGCTCGGCGATGATCGCCCGGTTGAGCCGCGCCCAGGCAACCGCGTGATCGTGGGCGGCGAGGTAACGCCGCCCCTCCTCCGAGTCCGGTGCGAGTGGTCCGGCCTCCGCCCGGACCAGAGCGTCGAGGATGGAGGCGCCCAGCGCCCGCGAGCCGGAATGAACGAGGAGGTGGACCCGCTCGGGGTCGATGCCCGCCTCCCGGCAGGCGGCCTCGTCCCGCATCTCGTGGACGGCCTGCACTTCGCAGAAGTGGTTGCCGGAGCCGATGCTGCCGAGACCGAAATCGTAGGGCGTCGGGGCGAGCCCGGCCGCCTCCATCCGCCCGCGCCGATCGCCGTCCCAGGGCTCGTCGAGCCCCTTGAGGCGTTCGGCGGCCCGGTCGGTCCGCAGCTTCTTCAGCTTGAGGTCGGTCCGGAACAGACCCATGCCGCAGCCGATATCCGACCCGACCAGGGTCGGGTGAAGGCCGGGCGCGAGCAGGCCCATGCCGACCGGGCCGTATTTGCCCGGATGCAGGTCCGGCATCGCGGCGAGCGCGACGATGTTCGGAATGGTTTGGGTGAGAAAATCGAGTTGAGCGAGGGCGTTACCCTCGATCCAGGCGCTTCCGGAAAAGAAGCGGTGAACCGGTGTCTTCGTCAAATCGTCCGTGCTTTCATGTGGGAAGTCTCGGCGTGGCCGAGAGCCCGCGGAGCGGGCACGCGGCGGCTCGGTCGGTCGTCTGCCGGAATGCCTGGGTCATGCTCCGCCTCCTTCGAAAGCGTGGTGCGGGAATGCGTGTCGAAGCACGGTGTGTGCCGCGTCCGCTTAGCCGATTCGCGCGCCGCCGTCTTCGGTCGTTCGGGTTGCCTGCCCCCCGATGATCTGGCAAGCCGCCGCTCATCATCCGATCGGCGCCGCGCCCCGCGCCTCGATGCGCGGCGCTCCCCCAGAAAAAAGGTTGACGGTGTGACCAAGACCGAAGTCGCCAAGCTGCAGGATTACCTGCGCCGCAAGTTCGCCAATGCCAGCATCCGCGTCGTGGCGATGAAGACTGGTGATTCCGCCGAGGTGTTCATCGGCGACGAGTCGATCGGCGTCCTCGCCGACGACAAGGAAGACGGCGACGATTCCTTCACCTTCCGCATGGCGATCCTCGACATCGATCTCGAAGAAGACGCCTGACTCCGCGAGCCGGCCTTCGTTTCGGCCGGCAACACCGCTCCGGGCTCGATGACCGCTTTCGGCATCGAGCCTGTGGGCCGCGTTAATGTTAACGAAACGTCTTTCTTAACAACCCGTAAACGATCGGCCAGACTGCGCGTCACATCCTGAGAAGGAGCGTCGAGCGCGTCATGACCGTGAGCCCGTCTTCCGTCGAATCCATCCAGGCGCTCATCGTCGGTCTCGCTCTGGCGGGGCTGCTCGCGAGCGCCTTCGAATACGCCACGAACCGACGGGCGAGCTTTCGCCTGCTGGAAGCCGGCGGCGTCGCGGCGCTAGCCGCGCTGCCGATGATCGCGGTGGCCGCGCCCTTCATCATCCTGCGCAACACCCTGCGGGGTCGGCGCATCGAGCGCCGGCCGATCCCCTTCGTGATGATCGCGACGATGATCGCCTGCGGCTGGAGCCTGCTCTCGGGCCAGATCGCCCTCGGCATGGCGCATCGGTTGGTCGGGCTGTAGCCGGCGCCTTCTACTGCCGCACCCACATCACGCGGGCCATCCAGGCGACCTCGGCGAGCGGCACCGCCCGATCCTCGTGATCGGGGTTGAGCGAGGCGAGTTCGATGGTGCGGGCGGTGCGGCGGCGCAGTTCCTTGGCCAGCACCTCGCCGTTGTTGAGCCGCGCGACGATCCGGTCGCCCTTACGGATGCTGGCATTCGGGGCGACGATCAGCACGTCGCCGTCGCGGTAGAGCGGCAGCATCGAATCGCCCTGCACCTCCAGCGCGAAGGCGCGGTCCCCCCCGAGATCGGGAAACTCGATCTCGTCCCAGCCGGGACCTCCGGTTGGAATCCCTTCCTCGTTGAACAGGCGACCGGAGCCGGCCTGGGTCAGGCCGATCAGCGGCACCATCGTACGGGTCGGACCCTGCCCGGAATCGACCAAGTGCAGGAAGTCGTCGAGGCTGGCGCCGGTGGCGGCAAGCACCTTCGCGATCGATTCGGTAGAGGGCCAGCGCTTGCGCCCATCGGGCCCGACCCGTTTCGAGCGGTTGAAGCTCGTGGCATCGAGGCCCGCACGCCGGGCGAGCCCCGACGCGGAGAAGCCGTGGCGCTCGGCCAACCGGTCGATCGCAGTCCAGATCTGCTCGTGCGACAGCATGGTGGCCTCAACCCGGCGCGTGTGCCGTTGAGACATACGGCCTACAGTTAGGAAACTAGAACCCGCTGGCCCCGGACGCAATCGGAGCATCCGGAGAGGCGAGTGTCGCATCTGAACGGCAAGCGGTGAAGGCGTGGCACCCCGTATCCGGTATCATCCAGGGCAATCGTACGACGACGCTCGCCCTGGGTTTTTGCTGGCCTCAGTCGCTGGCGCCCGCCTGCGCGGGGTTCGTGCCGGAAGCCGCTCATGCGGCTTCGCGCGATGGCCCTCCGGCATCATCCGGCGTCGGTTGCCGTGGGCCGGCGCGCGTTCTATCGCTCCGGACGATTCGACCCCCGGAGACCGGATGGCCCTCGTCTACAAGATCTGTCCGCGCGGCCTCTGGCGGGAAGCCGAGACGCTCGGCCGCTTCACCGGTGCACCCGTCGATCACGCCGACGGCTTCATCCACTTCTCGACCGCGGAGCAGGTCGCCGAGACCGCCGCCCGCCACTTTTCCGGGCAGGACGACCTGCTGCTCGTGGCGATCGAGGGCGACGACCTCGGGCCGGCTCTGCGCTTCGAGCCGTCGCGGGGCGGCGCGCTGTTCCCGCACCTCTACGGCGACCTTCCCTTGAGCGCCGTGCGCTCCGTGACCGACATGCCCCTCGGGCCGGAGGGGCGGCACGTGTTCCCGGCGGAGATCCCGCAGGCATGATCGACGCGCTCTTCCCCCTCGCCCGGCCGCTGCTGCACGGGCTCGACGCCGAGACGGCGCACGACCTGACGATTCGCGGCCTCTCGCTTTTGCCGCCGCGCCGTCCGCCGGCCGACGACGCGTCCCTCACCGTCGAGGTGTTCGGGCAGCGCTTTCCCAACCCGGTCGGCCTCGCCGCCGGATTCGACAAGGGCGCGCGCGTGGCCGACGCGCTGCTCGGCCTCGGCTTCGGCTTCGTCGAGGTCGGCGGAGTCGTGCCGCAGCCTCAGCCCGGCAATCCGCGCCCGCGGGTGTTCCGGCTTCCCCGCGACCGGGCGGTGATCAACCGCTTCGGCCTCAACAGCGACGGGCTCGACGCGGTGGCCGACCGGCTCAAGGCCCGCGCCGGCCGCGAAGGGATCGTCGGCGTCAATATCGGCGCCAACAAGGAAGCGGCCGACCGGCTCGCCGACTATGTCGCCTGCACCGCGCGGCTCGCGCCGCATGTCGCCTTCATCACCGTCAACGTCTCCTCGCCCAACACGCCGGGCCTGCGCGACCTTCAGGGCGAGGCCTTCCTCGACGACCTGCTCGCCCGCGTCGTCGCCGCCCGCGATGCCAGCGGATCGAGCCCCGCCGTGCTCCTCAAGATCGCGCCCGACATCGCACTCGAAGGGCTCGACGCCATGACGGCGACGGCGCTCCGGCGCGGCATCCAAGGCCTCGTCGTCTCGAACACGACGATCGCCCGGCCGGCGTCCCTCGTGGAATCCTCCGTCGCCAAGGAAACCGGCGGCCTGTCCGGACGGCCGCTGTTCGGCCCGTCGACCCGGCTCCTGGCCGAGACCTATCTGCGCGTCGGCGACCGGATCCCGCTGATCGGCGTCGGCGGCATCGATTCGGCGGAGGCCGCCTGGACCAAGATCCGGGCCGGTGCACGCCTCGTCCAGCTCTACTCCGCCCTCGTCTACGAGGGGCCGGGACTGGTCGGCACGATCAAGCGCGGCCTGAGCCAGCGGCTGCGGGCGGAGGGTCTGACGAGCCTCGCCCCGGTCGTCGGGCGGGACGCCGCCGCCCTCGCGCGGGAGGCCTGACCCGGCATCACGCCGCCGCACGGCCTCTTCAGGAGGCGCGATGCTCCGGATCACCGCGGCCCCGCCTCGCGATGACGGAGCGGGTCTCGCGTCGCATTCGACCTGCACCCGTAGAAACGGGCCCGCCTTACGGCGGAGCTGGCCGGTTGCATGAACCGGTCCGCCATCCGATTTCCGACCATGTGAAATTTGATGCAATGCATCAAATTTCCATAAGTCACGCGGCGCGCTGACCTGAATTCAGCTTCGAGCCATTCCAAGAACGGGCACCTTCTAGAATCAACTTAAATTGCCCTGCGTGCGACGAATACCTCCCCCATCATCGGCCATGCATCAACTCGCACCTGCGAGATGTTATTTCACGGTCACGACATCTGAAACCGCTCACCCACCAGGGGGCGAAGCGGCGGGCGCGGATCGTCGGAAACATCTCTCACATCGCGAAGACCGGGCTCTCGGATGGATCGTTCGCAAGGCCTACCCAAGCGTTCTTCCGCCGCGGGCGGCTGGGGAGCGCTGAAGAGCTGCGGCAAATTCCTGCTGGGGAGCCGGGCGCCGCTCTCCGGCGCACGCGCCCTGCTCAGCGCCAACCAGCCCGACGGCTTCGATTGTCCCGGCTGCGCCTGGGGCGACCCGGCCCACGGCTCCTCGTTCGAGTTCTGCGAGAACGGCGTGAAGGCGGTCTCCTGGGAGGCCACCGACAAGCGCGCGACGCCACGCTTCTTTGCCAAGCATCCGGTCTCGGAGCTGCGCGGCTGGACCGATTACGCGCTGGAGAGCGAGGGCCGCCTCACGCATCCCATGCGCTACGACGCCGAGAGCGACACCTACCGCGCCGTGGAATGGGACGAGGCGTTCGCCGAGATCGGCGCGACCCTGCGCGGCCTCGACCATCCCGATCGCGTCGAGTTCTACACCTCCGGCCGCGCCTCCAACGAGGCGGCCTACCTCTACCAGCTCTTCGCCCGGGCCTACGGCACCAACAACTTCCCCGATTGCTCGAACATGTGCCACGAGGCGAGCGGCATCGCCCTCGTCCAGGCCATCGGCATCGGCAAGGGCACGGTGCTGCTCGAAGATTTCGAGAAGGCGGACGCGATCTTCGTCGTCGGCCAGAACCCCGGCACCAACCATCCGCGCATGCTGGGCGACCTTCGCCGGGCCGCCGAGCGCGGCGCGCGGGTCGTGGTGCTCAACCCCGTGCGCGAGCGCGGGC
Source organism: Methylobacterium sp. AMS5 (assembly GCF_001542815.1). GTDB lineage: Bacteria > Pseudomonadota > Alphaproteobacteria > Rhizobiales > Beijerinckiaceae > Methylobacterium. The sequence goes on along the minus strand of NZ_CP006992.1, from coordinate 2,161,132 downwards.
TGGAGCGCTTCGCCGACCCGCAGAACAGCGTCGAGATGCTGCGCGGCGCGAGCCGCCCGATCGCCAGCCACTACTACCAGCCGAAACCCGGCGGCGACATGGCCGCCTTCCGCGGCATCGCCAAGGTCGTCTTCACCCGCGACGCGGCGGCGATCGAGGCGGGCAAGCCCTCGCTCCTCGACCACGCCTTCATCGCCGCGCATACCAGTGCCTTCGCCGATTACCGCGCGGCAGTCGAGGCGACGGAGTGGGAGGCGATCCTCGACCAGTCCGGCCTGACCCGCGAAGAGATCGAGACCGCCGCCGACGTCTATCTCGGCGCCGACAAGGTGATCGCGACCTGGGCGATGGGCGTGACCCAGCACCGACACTCGGTGGCGACGATCCGCGAGATCGCCAACCTGCTGTTCCTGCGCGGCCATATCGGCCGGCCCGGCGCCGGCCTGTGCCCGGTGCGCGGCCATTCCAACGTGCAGGGCGACCGCACGGTCGGCATCAACGAGAAGCCGCCGCTGGCCCTGCTCGAAGCGCTCGACCGCGAGTTCGGCCTCAACGTACCGCGCAAGCACGGCCACAACGTGCTCGGCGCCATCGGGGCGATGCTCGACGGCTCGGCCAAGGCCTTCATCGGGCTCGGCGGCAATTTCGTGCGCGCGACGCCGGACACGAAGTTGGTGGAGAAGGCGCTCGCCGGCTGCGAACTCACCGTCCACATCGCGACGAAGCTCAACCACTCGCATCTCGTGCCGGGCCGGGTCGCCTACCTGCTGCCCTGCCTCGGCCGCACCGAGATCGACCGCAACAGCCAGGCCAAGGTCCAGATCGTGACCGTCGAGGATTCGATGAGCATGGTCCACGGCTCGGGCGGCATCAACAAGCCGGCCTCGGTGCATCTGCGCTCGGAGATCGGCATCATTGCCGGCATGGCCGCGGCCACCCTCGGCTCCGAGCGGATCGACTGGGCCGCGCTCGCCGACGATTACGACCTGATCCGCGACCTGATCGAGCGGACGATTCCGGGGTTTGCCGGCTTCAACACCCGGGTGCGGCGTCCCCGCGGCTTCATGCTGCGCAATCTCGCGGCCGAGCGGGTGTTCGAGACGGCGACCGGCCGGGCGGGCTTCTCGTCCGGACCGCTGCCGGTTGCCACCGAGCATCAGCGCGCGAGCCTTCAGGGCGATACCTTCGTGCTGCAGACCTTCCGCAGCCACGACCAGTACAACACCACGATCTACGGCCTCGACGACCGCTACCGCGGCGTCTACGGCGAGCGCCGCGTCGTGTTCGCCAACCCGGACGACCTCGCCGAGCTGAAGGCGCGGGCGGACGAGCGGGTCGATCTCGTCTGCGTCCACACGCAAGACGGTGTCGAGCGGGTGGCGGAGGATTTCCGCCTCGTGCCCTTCGACATGCCGCGCGGCGCGCTCGCCGGCTACTATCCCGAACTCAACGTGCTGGTGCCGCTCTCGGCCTTCGGCGAGTTGTCGGACACGCCGACCTCGAAGTCGGTGCTGGTCCAGGTGCGGGCCCGTGCCGCGAACGCCGTGGGCAAGGCTGCGTGAGCGAGGAAAAAGGCCGCGTGAGCGAACCCGCCGCCGACGCCGAGACCTTTCTCGCCGCGACCGACACGATCGCGGCGTTGCGTCCCGAACTCAGTCTCCTGGAGGCCGGCATCCTCGCCGGCCTGCATCTCGGGCTGGCGGCCGACAGCCGGAGCTTTGCCCGCATCTTCGGTGTCGAGCACGCCCTGGTGCTGCGGGCGGTGGAAAGCTTGACCACTGAGACCCTCATCACCGTCACCGCCCGTGACGGCCGCACCCAGCGTACCCGCTATGAGGCGAGCCCGGCCGGCCGCGCGGTGCTGACGGCGCTCGCCGCCTGACCCGAGAGCGTCGTCCTGGAACTCGATCCAGACGATGCTTGAGGCTCTTGTTTTCGCATCATCTTTTTTCCAAGAACCGGCAACCGCCTTTCGGAACGATACTCTCGACCCGCACGGCAACGCTCAGGCCATGCTCACCTGCCCGAATCGTTCGCCCAGCGGCAGTTCGATGGCGCAGCGCAGCCGCGTCTCACCGAGTTCGTAGTGCGTCTTGGCGTTGAGCGCGTAGGGCATCGCCTGCTCGATCAATTCGCGTCCGTAGCCGCGCCGCGTCGGGCTCTGCGTCTCGCGCGGCCGGCTGATACCCTCCTCGATCCACTCGATCAGCAGGTTTCCTCCGCCTTCGTCGTCCCGATCGGCGCGCCACGTCACCGAGAGGCGGCCGTGCTCGGTCGTCAGGGCACCGTACTTGCGGGCATTGGTCGCCAACTCGTGCACGGCGAGCGCCAGGGTCTGCACCGATGCCTTGTGCAGCCGCACCGGCGGTCCGGCGATATGGATCCGATCGGCGAAGTCGTCCCCCCCGAGGGCGTCCAGCTCGGTTCGAATCAGGGTGCGCAGGGTGATCAGTTCCTGCTCCGAGCGCGACAGCAGCCCCTGAACCCGCGACAGGGCGGCGAGCCGGTCGTTGAACTGCTCGCGGAAGCGCTCCGTCGGGCCGGTCTGCGCCATGGTCTGGTGGGCGATGGAGCGCACGACGCCGAGCAGGTTGCGGGTGCGGTGCTGCAACTCGGCGACGAGGATGGTCTGGCGCTCCTGCAGATCGTGCAGATCGTGGATGTCCATGGCGGCACCGATCCACTGCGTGACCTGTCCCTCGGTATCGAGCAGGGGCGCCTGCCGTACGAGGAACCAGCGATACTGCCCGTCATGCCGGCGGATGCGCTGCTGCACCTCGATCAACCGCTGCTGCTCGCGGCCGGTGCGGAAGGCCTCGCGCACCCTGTCACGGTCGTCGGGGTGGATCGCTTCGAGCCAGCCGCCGACCTGCGATTGCTGCAGGGTCTGGCCGGTATAGGCGAGCCAAGCCTCGTTGAGGGAGTTGTACTGCCCGCTCTCATCGGAGCGCCAGAGCAGGACCGGGATGAGGCTCGTCAGGGTGCGGAAGCGATCCTCGCTCTCGCGCAGGGCCTCCTGCGCGATCTCGTCGCGAAGCCGGAGCATTTCGTCTTGCGCCGCCTTCCAGGCCGAGATCTCCTTGGTGGTGATGGCCACCCCGTCACCGAGCTTCACCGCGCACTGGAAGAACCAGCCATCGATCTGCTCGTGGGCGTAGTGGCGCTCCGCGGTCGCGGGCTGGCCGGTTTCCGTGACACGCTTGAAGGTGTCGAAGATGCCCTCCTGAATCACGCCCGGATTGCGTTCGAGCAGGCTTTGGCCGCCCACATCGCCGTAGCGGCTCGCTGAGGTGGAGTTGTTCAGGACCCAGCGGAAATCGACGATCTCGCCCGCCGGATCGCGCACGGCCTTGAAGACCTGAATCATGTCCATGGAGCTGTCCATGGTCGCCTTGAGCAGGTCGCGGCTCGCTTGAAGCTCCGCCGTCCGCTCTTGCACCTGACGTTCCATCTCGGCCCGGAAGCGCGCCTCGCGCTCACGCAATGCCCGGTCCGCCAGCACGCGGGCCGTGCTCTCGACCAGGATGACCAGGATACCTGCGATCTGCCCCGCGTCGTCCCGCAGCGGGCTGTAGGTCAGCGTGAACCACGCATCTTCGAGGCAGCCTGACCGGGACAGCGGGTAGAGCGCGTCTTCGAAGGTGAACGTCTCGCCGTTCCAGACCCGCTCGTAGATCGGCGCATTGATGTGCCAGATCTCGGGCCAGCACTCGCGTGACGGCTGACCCAGCCCGGCCGGGTGCTTCAATCCCATCAGGTCCCGGAAGCCGTCATTGTAGACCTGGATCAGGTCCGGGCCCCACAATGCGCTCATGGGGAAGCCGCAGCCGAGAATCAGACTGATCGTGGTCCTGAGGCTGGACGGCCAAGCGTCCGCCGAACCGAGCGCCGTCGCGGCCCAGTCATGCGTCCGGATCCGCTCGGCCATCTCGCCGCGATTCGACTGCGGAGGTGGAGTGTCGCTCCCATCCATCCCTCATCTTCGCACAGCTTTCCATAGCGTACTACGCAGAAGCAGCGGGCATCACGAAACGCAGTCGCACCGATTTTGTTACGATATCCCTCGTCATGGCAGCAGACAGAACGTGTCAGTGCCGCACTTCGCTTTCAAAGATCCTGGCATGCCCGAATCGGCAAGCTCATTCTACGCTGTACTGAGGAGAGACAGCGCATGACTAATCGCGACCTGATGCGATCTGCCGCAGTTCTCATGCTTCAGAACGCTCAAAACGACCGGCCATCGTGAACGGCGGCCGCACCGGCTCCCCCGTGGGGAGACCGGCGCGATCGGGGGCGCGGGGATGTGAGTGGGGCAACGCGCGGCGATGGTTCGAGCCAAGCGGCGCACCAGATCGTCAGAACCGTGCCGTGAGGAAGAGCCGCACGTTGCGGCCCGGCAGCACCACCTCGTCCTTGCGGAAGGAGGCGGCGTTGCGGATCACGTCGTCGAGCAGGTTCGTGCCGCGCAGGCCGAGCGTGACCTCGCTGAGACCATGGACCGCCGGATCGAGCGGGCGGCTGTAGGCGATCTCCGCCTTGAGGTCGTTGTAGCCCGGCGTCGGCGTCTCCAGCGTGCCGGTCTGGGTCTGGGCGAAGGCGTGCAGCAGGCTGAGCTGCGCGAACCAGCCGTCGGCCCGCAGAAACACGCCGCCGCCGACGCGGTGGGGCGGGATGCGCGGCACGAAGCGGCCGTCGTCGAACTGTGCCCGCACGAAGTCGTACTGGGCGCTGAGGCCGGCAAAGCCGTCGCCGACCGGCACGAGGTCGATCTGGCTCGCGATCTCGGCGCCGGCGAAGGTGGCACCGGCCTGCGAATAAGTGACCTGCCGCAGATCCCCACCGCCGATCCCGCAACTGTCGAAGGTGTCGCCGCAGGTGAAGCCGGTCAGGCGCTTGTAGACGAAGCCGGTATAGCGGGTGACGTAGCCGGTCGCGTCGAGGCGGAACGGCCCCTCCGCCCGCCGGATCGCGACCTCGACGGTGCGGGCGCGTTCGACCTTGAGGTTCGGATCGCCGATCTCGAAGGTGGCGGAAGCCTCGTGCGGCCCGCGCGAGAACAGTTCGGGCGAAGTCGGCGCGCGCTCGACATAGGAGCCGGTCAGGCTCCCCACGAACCCATGGGGCAGGTCTTGAAGCGCGCCGAAGCTCGCGCTTTTCGGGGCAAAGCGGCGGATGCGGCGCGATTCCACCGGCTCGTCGCCGGGGCGATCGGGAAGAAAGTCCGAGGGGAACAATGCCTGCGTACCGGCGACGCGGTTGCCTTCGATGCGGCCCGCCGCCTGGAATCGCAGGCCGCCGCCGAGTGCCAGTTCCTCGAACAGGTAGGCCGCCTGCACCCGCGTGTCGGTCGGGCGCAACAGGCCCCCTTCCGCCCCCGAGATGCGGAGCTTGCGCCGGTCGGCCTGGACGCCGAGTTGCCCGCTCAAGGTGCCGAAAGCGGTCTCGACCGGCACATGGTCGAATTCGATCCGCCCCTCTGCCGCGCGATTCTTGAACACCGCCTCGATCCCCTCGACGCCGTTGGCACCAGTGCCGAACTCGTTGTGGCGGTAGTTCGAGCCGCCCGCCCAGAACCGGATCGCCGCGAACGGCCCGTCCAGCGGCCGGTACTCGCCACGGGCCTGGAGCTTGTCCTGCACCGGATCGAGCCGGGTGCGCTGCACCGCGGAGCTGATTCCGGGGATGCCGTAGACCGAATCGAAGTGGCTGAAGGACAGCCCGACGAAGCCCTGGTCGAACAGGTACGAGGTGCCGAAGGCGCCCCCCTGCGATTCGTTGAAGGAATTTCGCTGGATGCCGAGCGGTGTGTTGTAGTCGTCCGCCACGCTCCGGAACGCATCGGCGTGGACGGCGATGTTGCCGCTGCCGGCATCGACCGTGGCGGCGGCGTTGCGACCATTGTCGACGGCCGAGTAGCCGGTCGTCACCCGTCCCGCGACGCCGCCGGGCGGAATGCTCGTCGGGATGCGGTTGTTCTCGACCGAGACCACGCCACCGACGGCCTGGGAGCCGTAGCGCAGGCCTGCGGGCCCGCGGATCACCTCGATGCGGTCGTTGATCAGCGGGTTGATCGGGACGGCGTGGTCCTCGCCCAGATCGGACATGTCCTGCACACCGGTGCCGTTCTCGAGGATGCGGACACGGTGATTGTCGAGGCCGCGGATGATCGGCCGCGAGGCCGAGCCCGGCGCGAAGGTGGTCGCGGACAGGCCCGGCTTGTCGAACAGCGCCTCGCCGAGCGAGGTCGGCTGCGAGCGGGCGAGATCGGCCCCGGAGACGACGGTGACCGTCGAGAACCGGTCGGTCACCACCGGCAGGACGCCGACCAGATTGGCCGGCTTGTCCGAGACGACGCTGATCTCTTCGAGGACGGCCTCTTCCGCCTGGATCGGCGACACGACGAGGCCGGCGATGCCGATCCCGGCGAAAGGGCCGAACCACGGGCCAAGCCCATAGCGCTTTCTCGACATGAAACTTCAGCCTCGTAATTATAGCTGTTGCTATAAGTTCGAGCGTAGCCGTTGTCGAGTCGGGGAAGGCCCCCAAATGCGAAAGCGCGCCGCCCTCGAACAAGGGCGGCGCGCTGGCAGGGCAATCGATGCAGGCGGCGGGTCGGCCGGTCAGTAAGCCTGCGGTTCGGACTCGACGAGGATCTCGCGTTTGCCGGCGTGGTTGGCCGGCCCGACGAGACCTTCCGTCTCCATCCGCTCCATCAGTGAGGCGGCCCGGTTGTAGCCGATCTGCAGGCGGCGCTGGATGTAGGAGGTGGAGGCCTTCTTGTCCCGCAACACCACGGCCACCGCCTGCTCGTAGAGGTCGCCGCTCTCTCCGCCGCCACCGAACTGGCCGGCATCGAAGACCGGACCGTCCTCGGACGCAGCGGCCCCGGCCGGAATCTCGCCCTCGTCGGCGGTGACGGCTTCGAGGTAGGACGGCCGGCCCTGGCGCTTGAGGTGGGCAACCACGGTCTCGACTTCCGAGTCCGAGCAGAACGGTCCGTGCACGCGCGTCGTGCGCCCGCCGCCGGCCATGAACAGCATGTCGCCCTGGCCCAGCAACTGCTCGGCGCCCATCTCGCCCAGGATCGTGCGGCTATCGATCTTGCTCGTCACCTGGAAGGACATCCGGGTCGGGAAGTTCGCCTTGATCGTGCCGGTGATGACGTCGACCGAGGGGCGCTGCGTCGCCATGATGAGGTGGATGCCGGCCGCACGCGCCATCTGCGCGAGGCGCTGGATCGCCCCTTCGATGTCCTTGCCCGCCACCATCATCAGGTCGGCCATCTCGTCGACCACGATCACGATGTAGGGCAGCGGGTTGAGGTCCATGACCTCGTCCTCGTAGACCGCTTCGCCGGTGGAACGGTCGAAGCCGGTCTGGACGGTGCGGGTCAGGGTCTCGCCGCGGGCGCGGGCCTCTTCGAGGCGTGCATTGAAGCCGTCGATGTTCCGGACACCGACCTTGGACATCTTCTTGTAGCGCTCCTCCATCTCGCGCACGGCCCATTTGAGGGCGATGACCGCCTTCTTCGGATCGGTGACGACGGGGGAGAGCAGGTGCGGGATGCCGTCATAGACCGACAGTTCCAGCATCTTGGGATCGACCATGATCAGGCGGCACTCCTCCGGCTTCAGCCGGTAGAGCAGCGACAGGATCATGGTGTTGATGGCGACCGACTTGCCCGAGCCGGTGGTGCCGGCCACCAGCAGGTGCGGCATGCGGGCGAGGTCGGCGATGATCGGCTCGCCGCCGATGTTCTTGCCCAGGCACAGCGCGAGCTTGTGCTTGGTCTCGACGAAATCCGCCGACGCGAGGAGTTCGCGCAAGAACACCGTCTCGCGCTTGGCGTTCGGCAATTCGATGCCGATGGCGTTGCGGCCGGGGACGACGGCGACGCGGGCGGAGATGGCGGACATCGAGCGGGCGATGTCGTCGGCGAGCGCGATGACGCGGCTCGACTTGGTGCCGGGCGCCGGCTCCAGCTCATAGAGAGTGACGACGGGGCCGGGGCGCACGGCAAGAATGTCGCCGCGCACGCCAAAGTCCTGCAGCGTCGCCTCCAGCATGGTGGCGTTCTGCTCCAGCGCCTCCGCCGAGACCTCGGAGCCGGGCGCCGCCTCGCGGGGACGGGCGAGAAGCTCCAGGGCGGGCAGCCGGTACTCGCCGGCTTCCGGACGCGGCTCGTCCGGGCGCGGACGCGCCGCCGGGGCCTGCGGCAGCGGGCGCGCGACGCGGGTGGGCGGCTCGTCGGCGGTCATATCCGCCCCAGCAGCAATCGGCGCGGGGCGCTGGGGGGCGGCACGGACGGGCGCTTCGTCCGAATCCTCCTCCGGATCGAATTGCGGCTCGCGGCGGCCCGAGACGTCGGTCCGCTCGCGGGCCTGCGGCGCCCAGGGTGCCTCGTCCGGGTCGGCGAAGGCGCGGCGCGCGGCGAGCGCGGGCGAGGCGCCGGCATAGGCCAGCCCCTCCCCCTCGTCGGCCGGCGCCTGCCAGGATTCGAGCCGGGTGCGCAGCGAGGCGCGGCCGCGCATGACGGCTTGCGCCAGTGCGCCCAGCGACAGGATGCCGAGGCTCGGCTCGTCGGCATCGTGGCGCTCCTCGTGGGCCGAGGCAGGGCCGGAGCGGGGCGCCGAACGCGCGGCGCCGTAGGGCACCTCCTCGTCCTCCTCGAAGTCCGGCTTGGTCACGCGGCAGGCGGCGGTGAGGCTGAGGATGGCGAAGGCCGCGAACAGGAAGCCGGCGAAATGCGCCAGCGGCCCGACCAGCATCCGCGTGCCGGCGAGCAGCGCGTCGCCTGCGACCCCGCCCATGCCGGTGGGCAGGGGCCAGCGATCCGTCGGCGGCAGGGCACTCGCGACCGCGCTCGCGCAGAGAACGCCGACGAACCACAGGACGATGCGCAAACCGCCATGCGGCAGGTCGCGCTCGCGCATCAAGCGCACGCCCCACAGGGCGGGAGGCAGTGCGAGCGCGATCGAGCCGAGCCCGAGGAGCTGCATGGCAAGGTCGGCCACGACGGCTCCGGGACGACCGAGCACGTTGTGCGCCCGCTGGTCGGTGGCGTGGTTGAGGCTCGGGTCGTTGATCGACCACGTCGCCAGGGCGACGGTCAACGCGACCGCGCCGGTGAAGAGGATCAGGCCGCCGCACTCCGTCAGCCGCTTGGCCAGGAACGGCCTCAGGCTATCGACGAAGGTGTCGTAGGGCGACGCGGAACGGCGAAGGGAACGCATGCGCAGACCGGTCCGGTGTCAACGATCCGGTAAGGCTAATGCGGGGCGGTTAACGCGGGGCTAAGTCTGCCTCGCAAAGCGGTGGGCTGTCGGCGGCCGAGGCCCGGCCCAAGGTGCCGCCTTGAAATGCAGGAAGCCCCGGATTTCTCCGAGGCTTCCCAATGCAACGTGGTGTCCCGCCGGCGAGCCGGCCCGGTTCTCAGAAGGTGAAGCCGGTTTCCATGAGGTAGCGCTCCTGCGACCGCTTGGTGCCGTCGCGGCCGAAGCCGAAGCCCGGGGTCACGTCGTAGGCCTGGACGGTCGCGAACTCGCCGCGGAGGAAGTAGCGATCCCAGGTGAAGGTCGGGGTGATCGTGAACGAGAAGGCCGAGCTGCCCGGACCGTAGAGGACGCTGGTGCCGCCGCGGCCGGTGACCACGCCTCGCGTGCCCGACTGCTCGATGTATTCGAGGCGGCCGGCGAGCGCGAAGTTGTCGGTGAAGGTGTAGCCGGCCAGCAGCGTGCCGCCCCAGGTCTCCGCGCCCTCGATCGGGGAGAAGTACCCCTCCTTGCGCGCGACGTTGGTGTACTGGAAGTACGGCGAGATGATCCACGGCCCGTTGGCGTAGGTGTAGTTCACGCTGATGATGCTGCTGTTCTGCAGCGAGTTGATCGTCGCGAACTGGAAGCGCGGGCTGCGGGTCGAGGCGTCGAAGTCGCTGAAATGCGTGCCGCCGTTGATGCCGATCGTGTTCGCGTCGTTGAGCTTGTAGGTGGCAAAGCCCGTCACCCAGTTCAGCTCACCCGAGTAGAAGCCGTCGGTCACCGCGAGCGCGGCCGCGAACGGGCCGTTGGCATAGTTCACCTGAACGCCGTGGTTGATGAAGTTCTCCTGGTTGAAGAGCAGACCGCGGGAGATGTTCAGGTTCTGGTAGGTGAACAGCAGCTCGGAGCCGATGTTGGTGAACATCCGGCCGGCCTGGATCGACCACTCGTCGTTGATCTGCCACTTGCCGAAGGCCACCGGGATCGGGCCGAACAGCGATTCGGTCTGCTCGAACGCGGAGTAGAGCGGCAGGCCGAGCGCCGGGATCGAGTACAGGCCGGCATGGACATAGAACTGCAGCGGGCCGTCGGCCTTCTGGATCCAACCCTGGAGGTTCGAGAAATCGACGCGGCCGAAACGATCCTGCTCGGCGCTGGGGGAGAGGATGCCGAAGGCGTTGGTCTGGGTGTAGGCGAAGCCGGTAACCGCGCCGCCGACATAGATGTCGCCCAGTCCCGTGACGAAGCAGGCCGGGTTCGGGTTCGCCTTGATGAGACCGCCGAAGGTCGGGGTGGAGATCGCAGCCTTACAATGCTCCTCGACGATGACGGGCGCCGCGGCGGGCATGTCTGCGGCGAGAACTGGCAGCGCGTTGATGCTCAGGGTGGAAAGCACCGCACTTGCGGCCAGAAGCTTTGTTTTGATGGTCATCGCGGTCAGCCCCACATTCGATACGGCCAAGGTGCCGAACTCGCCGCCGCGCCGCAAAATGAAGTTTTGCGCAAGTGCCTAATTTTTAGTCATTTTTGACCCAGAGCAACCTGAGGGCGGAAGATGTTGCTCGAAAGCAACATTTTTGAGGCGTCCAAAACGGCCCCATCGCCTCGAAATCGAATGCAATCTTTACGTTTCATTGACCAATTCGGCCGAGGCGGCCGAGTGCAATCCGGTGGAAGCGAGTCGGCATCGACGGCGCGGCGCATGAAAAAGGCCCCGGCGCATCGCGCCGAGGCCCTGGTTCAGGGTGCCTGCCGAGAGGGCAGGCTCTCACTCAGTAGTTGTAGGCGCGCTCGCCGTGATCGGCGATGTCGAGACCCTCGCGCTCTTCTTCCTGCGTCACGCGCAGGCCGATCGTCAGATCGACGAGCTTGTAGAGGATCGCAGAGCCGATGCCCGACCACAGGATGGTGAAGCCCACCGCCTTCGCCTGGATGATGACCTGGGCGACCATGTCGTAGGCGCCGACAGTCAACTCACCGGGCTTGGTGGTGTAGTCGGGGATGCCGGCGCCGCCGAGATCGGGCGAGACCAGGATGCCCGTGGCGATGGCGCCGATGATGCCGCCGATGCAGTGCACGCCGAACACGTCGAGCGAGTCGTCGTAGCCCAGCGCGTTCTTCACGGTGGAGCACATCACGAAGCAGACCGCGCCCGCGGCCAGACCGAGCACGATGGAGCCCATCGGGCCGGCGAAGCCCGCGGCCGGGGTGACGGCGACGAGGCCGGCAATGGCGCCCGAGAGCATGCCCAGCAGCGACGGCTTGCCCTTGGCGGCCCATTCCACGAACAGCCAGGAGACGGCGGCCGCGGCGGTGGCGACGAAGGTGTTGATCATCGCCAGACCCGCAGCGCCGTTGGCTTCGAGGTTCGAGCCGGCGTTGAAGCCGAACCAGCCGACCCAGAGCAGCGAGGCGCCGATCGTGGTCATGGTCAGGGAGTGCGGGGCGAGCAGGTCACGGCCGTAGCCGATACGCTTGCCGAGCATCAGGCAGCCGACGAGGCCGGCGATGCCCGCGTTGATGTGCACGACGGTGCCGCCGGCGAAGTCGAGGGCGCCCCACTTGAACAGCATGCCGGCATCACCCAGCACCGCGTCGTACTCGGCCTTGGCCGCAGCGTTGGCCTCGCCACCGGCGGCAGCGAGCTTGCGGGCCGCGTCGGCGAAGACGTCCGGGCCGCCCCAGTACCAGACCATGTGAGCCATCGGGAAGTAGATCAGCGTGACCCAGAGGATCGTGAACACGACCAGCGCCGAGAACTTCATCCGCTCGGCGAAGGCGCCGACGATGAGGCCGGGCGTGATCATCGCGAACGTCATCTGGAAGCAGATGTAGACGTATTCGGGGATCACGACGCCGTTGGAGAAGGTGGCCGCCACCGAGTTGGCGTCGACGCCCTTGAGGAAGGCCTTCGAGAAGCCGCCGACGAAGTCGTTGAGACCGCCGCCATTGGTGAAGGCGAGGCTGTAGCCGTAGGTCACCCACAGCAGGCAGACGATCGAGGCGATCGCGAAGACCTGGGTCAGCACCGAGAGCATGTTCTTGGTGCGCACGAGGCCGCCATAGAACAGGGCGAGGCCGGGCACGGTCATCAGCAGGACGAGGATCGCCGAGAGCAGCATCCACGCCGTGTCGCCCTTGTTGGGCACCGGCGCGGCGGCAGCGGCGGCGGCGGGCTCGACCGTCGGCGCCTGCGCGAGCGACGGCTCGACGAAGAGGAGGCCGAGGGCGGCTCCTCCCAATCCGAGCGCGAGAAGATTACGAAGTTTCATGGACAGGAAGCTCCTGATCGCAGTGCGTCGAGCGTTGAGGAGAATGGGTGGGCGGCGCGGCCGGGCGCGTTCCGCCGGAACGGGTGAAGAGCTGTCAGGGCATCGAAGAGGAAAGCGATGCGGGACAGCGTGTCAGAGCGCGTCCGCGTCGGTCTCGCCGGTCCGGATGCGAACCGCCTTTTCGAGCGGCATCACGAAGATCTTGCCGTCGCCGATCTGTCCGGTGCGGGCGGCTCCCGCGATGGCGTCGATCACGCTCGTCACGAGGTCGGCCGCGACGGCCACCTCGATCTTGAGCTTGGGCAGGAAGCTCACGGCATACTCGGCACCGCGATAGATCTCGGTGTGGCCCTTCTGCCGGCCGTAGCCCTTGACCTCGGTCACGGTCAGGCCGTGCACGCCGATGCCGGTCAGTGCGTCGCGGACCTCCTCCAACTTGAACGGCTTGATGATCGCCATCACGATTTTCATGGGCGGCGCCCCCTTTGTCCTGTCGTCTCACCGCCGGACGCGCACCGGCCGAGACCCAGCGGTTCCGCGAGGATCGGAATGACCCCGCAGCCGGGCGCCGTCATTCAAGGACCGTGCCAAGCGGAACCATTTCCAATTTCGCATTGCTGCCCAGATCGTGAGCGAGCCGTGGCGCTACAGCGCGCAGCTTGGCTGTGAAAAATGCCCAAATAATCGTCATAAAGTACCTTTGCGCGGCATAATGCGCGCTAACTGGCTCGCTTCAGCCGCGGCGGGGGCGGATCAGTCCTTCCTGTGCAACCGAGGCGACGAGCTGGCCTTCCTCGTCGTGGAACGTGCCGCGCGCAAAGCCCAGAGCGCCCGAGGCGCTCGGGCTGTCCTGCGAATAGAGCAGCCAGGAATCGGCCCGGAACGGGCGGTGGAACCACAGGGCGTGGTCGAGGCTCGCCGACTGGATCTCGGGGTCGAACACCGTGCGGCCGTGGGGGATCAGCGTGGAATCGAGCAGCGTCATGTCCGATGCATAGGCCAGCACCGCCCGGTGCACCGCCGGATCGTCCGGCAGAGGCTTCGTCGCGCGCATCCAGACATGGTAGCGCGCGGGCCTCGGCGTGCGGTCGCGATAGCGCTCGGTCTCGACCGGCCGCATTTCGATCGGCCAAGCCTGCGTGAAGTAGGCCAGCATCGGCTCGGGCACGATGATGCCGCCGTCCCGGACGAGGGTCCGGGCATCCGCCAGGTCGCCCGGTCGCGGCACGTCGGGAAGACCGGCGGCGTGGTCGACGCCCTCCTCCGCCGCGTGGAACGAGACCGACATGGCAAAGATCGCCCGGCCCTTCTGGATCGCCTTGACCCGGCGGGTGGTGAAGCTGCCGCCGTCGCGGATGCGCTCGACCTCGTAGACGATCGGCACCGCCGGATCGCCGCCGAGGAGGAAGTAGGCGTGCAGGGAATGGGGCGGGCGCGACGCCTCGACCGTGCGGGAGGCCGCGACGAGCGCCTGCGCCACGACCTGCCCCCCGAACACCCGCGGCCAGCCGATCCGCGGGCTGATCCCGCGGAACAGATCGGTCTCCAGGCGCTCCAGATCGAGGATCGCGAGGAGCGCGTCGACGGGGTCGGGCATGGCGGCTTCGCTGCGGCTTTCGAACGAGAAGGGGCGGACGGCCCGGTCGGCCTGACCCGCGCGGCGGCTCCGCGGACGGAGGAAGGCGCCGTCCGCACGGGGTGGAGAGTGATGCGGCGAGCGGCGAGGGTTGTGAAGGCCTGTCCGGCGTCGGCGTGCCGCGGAGCCGTCGGAAGCCGCCGATCGTCCCGAAACACAGGGTGTTGTGGAGCGGCGCGGGAGCGCATTCCGACGAAGTGGCCACCGGTTCGTCGAAAGAATGCGCGTCAAAACAGAGAGCGAGAGACGGCGGCCTGATGCAATGGGGTCGGATACGGCGCTCGCGAGGAGCCGGGGCGGAAACGAGCCGAAACAGTGCCTCCGGACCGTGATCGTCCCTCTCGGGGCGGTCGGGATCGGCGTGCGGATTCGGGCCTGGGCGAACCCCTTTGCTTCGCAGCGCGCGGGCCGCCGGATCCTTGTCGCCAACGAGGGCGAGCAGGCGCGCGCGCCCAGCAACCCGGTCGGCGGCGTCATCGTCTACGACGAGACCGACCCGGCCAACGCGGCCGGCGTCTCCGACGTCCCGCCCCAACCCGGCGCGACCACCGATCTCGGCCCTGAGGTGCTGACCGTCATCGCCGCCGACCGCAACCCGACGGGCACGCCCCTTCCCGTCAGCGGCAACGAAGTCGCCAACGGCGGTGCGGTCGTCTACGCGGCTCTGCCCCAGGGCTTCACCCAGGAGGTCGGCTTTTACCGCGAACTCACTCGCCGTGAGCCGGGGGGCGGGCGACACGGGCGAGACCGCGTTCACCTTTCACGGTCGAGCGCAGCAACGGCACGCTGGGCGCCGTCACCGTCACCGCCGAGATCACAGGCCGCAGTGCGAACGCGGCCGACGGGGCCGACTTCGCCGGTACCCCGGCCCTGGCCGCTGACGGTGACGGACACGATCGCCGCCGGCGCCGCCTCCGCAGAGGTCAGCGTCCGCGTCCAGGCGGATGCCGTGCCGGAGGCGGACGAGACCTTCGCCCCGACCCTGCGCAGCGCCAGTTCGAACCAGTCCGGCATCGCGAATGCGGACGTGAAGGCGGCGGCAGCCTCGGCTGAGGCCGCCCCGTCCCGCCACCGTCCCATCCCAGTCGGACGCGCCCCGGCGCGGTCCGAAGGCCGTATCCGCCAAGCCCGTTCGGACCTTGAGCGGCGGTGCTGCGGTCGCGTGCGGCCTACCGATGGCACGAGGAACACCGCGGCGCCAACGCTATTGCCCCTGCTGGCGTGTCACGAGCGTGCGGTTGGGCGCGACCTCACCCTTGTCCTGCCAGATCGGCACGATCAGCCGCGCCCAGCCCCGCGTCTCCTGGCCGCCGTAATGACGCTCCGCGACGTCGCGGGTGATGTAGGCCTGAACGTTGACCGGACCGAAATTGTAGCCGACCAGCCCGCCGACCGCGAACTGGCTCTGGCGCCGGTAGCCCGGCACGTTGCCGACCGGCAGATCGGTCGAAGCATAGGCCACGGGACCGAATTCGAACTTACCGAATCGCTTCGTCGCGGTGAGATCGATGTTGAGATAGTCGGGAAAGGCCCGTGAGCCGTTCAGAGCGCGATCTGTGAGGAAGTGACCGTAGAGCAGGTTCGCGGTCAGATTGTATCCGTTCCCGGTATAGCTCACGGCGAAACGGTGCGTGAGCGAGCCCTCCTGAGAGCCGAAGCGGGTGGCATCCGGAACATAGCCGCCCAGGAGATAGCTGAAGCCGACGTCGTTGCCGAGGTTCCAGGCGAGCTGCGTCGCATACAGGCTCTGGCCCAGGCCGGTGGACGAGGGAGCCCCCCGCGCACTCGCCGAGACGGCGGAGCGGTTGAAGACGATGAATTGCAGCCGCGCGCCGAGCACGGACCACGGGGTCGACAGAGCGAAGGTCGCCGTGTTGACGTTGAGATCCGACGAGGCGGGGAACGTGTAGCGGACGCCGTAATTCGGCACGGCGACGAAGTACAGACCGACGGGAATCTGTGCACCCGCGGGAATGCCGATCGATCCGCCGGGCTGCGCGACCGACCCTGCGCCTGCCGGCGTCGCCAGCACCATGCCGGCCGCGACGAAGGACAGGCTCAGCCGACCGGCCGCTGTTTTCGATGCAGTAGCCACCCTTAAAACTCCCCGACTTAGTATAATATTCCTACAATGATGCAAGGACACTCCCTGGCATCCATGCGGCCATCTGTTCGGAAGTCTTGGCTGGCCTTCGACTTGGGCTCAGCGCCTCATCAAGGCCGATACAGATTGATCTAGATTTATACTCGGGACCAACAGCACATATCACCGATACATACATCCATGCGCCAAGCAATTATTATATAAATATCGATATTGCTGCAATCATCGCCATTTACATTTGTTTTTAATTGCAAAGCACAAAAACAAATCATGCCGTGACGTTCCGCGCACCCTGCAAACGGCCGCTGCGGGAGCAGCGCGCAGTCCATGAGCCGGGTGCATGACAGCTCAGAACAAGTTTCAATCACCGGGCCGACGCGGCCATGCGATATTGCATCGCAACATGAGCGGGCCGTGAGGTGGTGTCGTGGCGATCGTGACGGAAACCAGACGCTGGCATCGTGCGCCGCGGGTCAGAGGTGTCTCGGATGTTCGCACGAGGCTCGCACGGACGCTGGCAACGGCGCTCCGGCGGATGGCCGAGGCCCGCTACGCGCAGCAGGTCGATCGGCTCGCCCGCTCCGGGCATGGCGGCGTGCTCTGAGAGCCTGATCCTGCGCTTCGGGGGTGGCCGGGACGGGAACCAGCGCCGCAGCCCGAAGCGGTTCCGGCCTTTAGAGGAAGCCGATCGAGAACCAGGGCACCAGGATGATCACGATCAGCCCGACCAGCAGCGCCGCGACGTAGCCGATGATCGGCCGCATGCCGGCATCCGGATGGATGCGGCTGATGGCGCAGGCGGCGTAGTAGCCGACGCCGAAGGGCGGAGCGAACAGGCCGATCCCCATCGCGAGAACCACGACCATGGCGTAGTGCACCTCGTGCACGCCCACGGCACGGGCGATGGGAAACATCAGCGGCCCGAACAGGACGATCGCCGGGATTCCCTCCAGCACCGAACCCAGCACGATGAAGGCGAGGGCGGAGACCACGAGGAAGCCGAGCGCGCCGCCGGGCAGTTCCTTCATCGCGACGGCGAGCGCCTGCGAGAAACCGGACTGCGTCAGCGCCCAGGCCATGGCGGTGGCCGCGCCGATGATCAGCAGGATCGCACCCGACAGCGTCGCCGTCGTCACCAGCATGGGCATGAGGCGGCGCCAGTCGAACTGCCGGTAGACGAGGAGCCCCGCCAGCACGGCGTAGACGATGCCGATCGTCGAGACCTCGGTGGCGGTGGCCACGCCCTCGATCACGGCGGCCCGGATGACGAAGGGCAGCGCGAGCGCCGGCAGTGCCACGACGAGCGCCTTCAGGATCGCCTTCCGACCGGGGCGGACGACGTGACCCATGTCCTCGCCGCGGTAGCGCCACCAGACCAGCGCGCACAGCGTCGCGCCGAGGACGACGGCCGGCAAAAGGCCGCCGGTGAACAGCGCGGTAATCGAGACGCCGCTCACCGAGCCGATGGTGATGAGCACGATCGAGGGCGGGATCGTCTCGGTCTGGGCGCCGGTCGCGGAGAGCAGCGCGACGAGATCGCCCTCCTTGGCGCCGCGCGCCTTCATCTCGGGAAACAGCACCGGGGCGACGGCGGCCATGTCGGCGGCCTTCGAGCCGGAGATGCCGGAGACGAGGTACATCGCCCCCACCAGCACGTAGTGCAGGCCGCCGCGCACATGGCCCAGCAGGCTCGCCAGGAAACCGACCATGGCGCGGGCCATGCCGGTCATCTCGATCAGGAGGCCGAGGAAGATGAACAGCGGCACCGCGAGCAGGATGAGATGGCTCATGCCCTCGTCCATGCGCCCGACGACGACCATGGCGGGCGCGTAGGTGGTGGTCATGAGGTAGGCGTAGGTCGAGAGTCCGAAGGCGAAGGCGATCGGCACGCCGGCGAACACCAGGGCTCCGACGCCGAGCAGGAAGAACACCAGCAGGTTGAGGTTGCCGATGCCGCTCAGGAGCGGCGACAGGCCGGCGAGCACGGCGGCGAGGCCGGCCCCGAGAGCCAAAGCCGCGCCCGTGAGGCGCCAGTCGCTCTCCTGCACGAGGCGCAGCACGGCGGTGACGAGCATCAGTGCGAACCCGACCGGCAGGGCGGCGGCGCGCCAGGTATTGGGGAGGTCGAGGGCTGGCGTGTAGACCCAGGATTCCTCGATCGCGAACTCGAAGGCCGGCTCCAGCAGAACTCCGACGAAGACGAGGCCGGCCACGATCGCCAGGGTGTCCATGAAGGCCCGCGCCCGCGGCGTGGCCATGCCGACGAAGGCGGTCATGCGCATGTGTTCGCCGCGCCGGAAGGCGATGACCGTCCCCAGCATGGCGAGCCACAGGAACAGGATCGAGGCGAGTTCGTCGGACCAGACCAGGGGCCGGTGCAGGGCGTAGCGGCTGACGACGCCGCTCAGGAGCACGACGATCTCCAGGACGACGAGGATCGCCGCGGGGATCTCGACCATCCGCCCGAAGACGCGATCGAAGGTCTGGAAATGGGAGCTTTGGCCGGCGGCGGGCACGGGGGCGGCCGGCGCGGGCGCGTCGAATTGCACGTCGAGTTGCATGGCGGCCTTCCTCACACGAGCTTTCCGGTGACGCTTTCGAGATGGTCCCAGGCCGTCGGCCCGAGCTTGGCTTTCCAGTCCCGGTAGAAGCTGGTCCGGACGAGGGCGTCGCGGAACGCGTCCCGATCGACGTCGACGAAGGTCAGGCCCTTGGCCGCGAGCGTGGTGCGCAGGTTCGCGTTGAGCGCCACGTTGTCGGCGCGCTCGTCGTCGGCGGCGCGGTCGAGCTCGCGCCCGACGATCATCCGCAGATCCTCGGGCAGGCGGGCCCAGGCGCGGCGATTGCCGAGGATCCAGTAGGCGTCCCAGATGTGCCCGGTCAGGCTGCAGCTCTTCTGGACCTCGTAGATCCGCGTCGTCGCGGTGATCGGGAGCGGGTTCTCCTGGCCCTCGACCACCTTGGTCTGCAGGGCCGAGTACAGCTCGTTGAAGTTGATCGGCGTCGCGCCCGCCTCCAGGGCCCGGAAGAGCGACGTCTGCATCGGCGCCTGCGGCACGCGGATCTTGAAGCCCCGGATGTCGTCCGGCGTGCGGATCTCCTGCGTCGAGGAGGTGACGTGACGGAAGCCGTTGTCCCAGGCCTTCGACACGGTGAGGATCGGCGTACGCCCGATCTGCTCGCGGACATAGGCGCCGAGCGGACCGTCGATGGCGGCCCAGACGCTGTCGTAATCCTTGAAGACGAAGCCGAGATTGGTCAGGCTCGCCACCGGCAGGAAGGTCGCCAGGACCGAGGCGGACAGGTTCAGGAACTCGACGGCGCCGCTGCGCACCTGGGCGAGCAGGTCGGTGTCGGCCCCGAGCTGGTTGGCCGGGAAGAGCCGGATCTCCAGGCGTCCGCCGCTCGCCTCGCGGATCCGGTCGATCGCCTGCTGCGCGCGGATGTTGACGGGATGGTTCGGATCCTGCCCGGTCGCCAGCTTGTAGACGAACTCGGCCGCCGCGGCGCGGCGCGTCAGGATGCCGAACAGGGGAAGGGCGGCCGCGCCCGCGACGAGGCGCCGACGGCTGAGAGAAGCCTCTGGCATGTTTCACTCCCTGGATGGTCGCGGCCCGCCGCCCGATCCCCGCCGTTGACGGTCTTTGGGATCGTCATCCGGTCTCGCCGGATGCTCCACACCGCTCGGGCGCGGGGGGCAGGCCTCTCGGGAGGCGGCGCCATCCGGCGCCGCCCGCAATCGCCTCAGAGCCAGCTGCGGATGCTGCGGGCCATCGCCTGGCTGGAAATGCCGTAGCGGTCGTGCAGCGTCGGCAGCGCGCCCGCGTCGAGGAACTCGTCCGGCAGGCCGATCTGGCGGTAGCCCGGCGGCACCGTGCCGGTGCGCAGGAGGAGGGCCGCCACCGCCTCGCCGAGGCCGCCGATCACCGAGTGGTTCTCGGCCACCACCACGAGCCGCCCGCCGCGGCCGACCTCGCGCAGGATCGTCTCCTCGTCGAGCGGCTTGATGGTCGGGACGTGCAGGACCGCGACGTCGACGCGGTCGTCGCCCAGGGCCTGCGCGACTTCGAGCGCCCGCATGGTCATCAGCCCGGACGAGACGATGAGCACGTCGCGCCCGTCGCGGATGGTCTTGGCCTTGCCCCACTCGAACCGGTACCCGTACTCGTCGAGGACGAGGGGAACGTTGCCGCGCATGAGCCGCAGGTAGACCGGGCCCCGATGCTCCACCATCGCCGGCACCACCTGCTCCAGCTCGTGCGCATCGCAGGGGTCGAGGATGGTCAGGTTCGGCATGCCGCGGAAGATCGCCAGATCCTCCGTGGCCTGGTGGCTCGGGCCGTAGCCCGTGGTCAGGCCCGGCAGGGCGCAGGCGATCTTGACGTTGAGATTTTCCTCCGCGATCGCGAGGCAGATGAAGTCGTAGGCCCGCCGCGCCGCGAACACGGCGTAGGTGGTGGCGATGGGTGTGAAGCCCTCGCGGGCGAGCCCCGCCGCCGCGCTCATCAGGAGCTGCTCGGCCATCCCCATCTGGTAGAACCGCTCGGGATAGGCCTGGGCGAAGATGTGCAGGTCGGTGTACTTGGCGAGATCCGCCGACAGGCCGACGAGATCGGGGCGTGTCTTGGCGAGTTCGACGAGCGCGTTCCCGAACGGCGCCGGCTTGGTCCGCTGGCCGGGCGCGGCCAGCGAGGCGATCATCGCCGAGGTCTTGGCGCCGCCGGCCGCGCGCGGCGCCGGCTTCTCGTACTTCGAACGCCTCATGGGAGCCTCCCTTCGTCCAGAACCGCCAGGGCCTGACGCCACTCGTCCGCCTCGACCCGTAGGAAGTGATTGCGCTCGCGCGCCTCGAGGAAGGGCACGCCCTTGGCCATCTTGGTGTCGCAGATGATGATGCGCGGGCACCGCTCCGGATGGGAACGGGCGGCGTCGAAGGCCCTCACGAGGGCGTCGATGTCGTTGCCGTCCACCCGCTGGACGAACCAGCCGAAGGCCTCGAATTTCGGCGCGAGCGGCTCGAAGTTCAGGACGCCGCGAGACGGACCGTCGGCCTGCATGCCGTTGACGTCGACGAGGCCGATCAGGTTGTCGAGCCCGAAGCTCGCCGCCGACATCGCCGCCTCCCAGGTCGAGCCCTCGTCGAGCTCGCCGTCGGAGAACAGGTTGTAGACGAAGCTCTTCGAGGCTTTCCGCTTTAGGCCGAGCGCCATCCCGACGGCGATGCCGAGCCCGTGGCCGAGGGAGCCGCCGGTGATCTCCATGCCGGGCGTGTAGGCGGCCATGCCGGACATCGGCAGGCGGCTGTCGTCGCTGCCGTAGGTCGTCAGCTCGTCCTCCGGGATGAGGCCGGCCTCGATGAGGGCGGCGTAGAGGGCGATGGCGTAGTGGCCGATCGAGAGCAGGAAGCGGTCCCGGCCCTCCCATTCCGGATCGTCCGGCCGGTAGGTCATGGCGTGGAAGTAGCTGACCGCCAGCACGTCGCTGATGCCGAGCGCCTGGGCGATGTAGCCCTGGCCCTGGACCTCGCCCATCAGCAGGGCGTGGCGGCGGATGCGGTAGGCACGGTCGTCGAGCGAGACGTTCGAGCCTTCGCGGGGGTGGATCTCGGGGGGGTGCTCCATGGCTGTGTTCCTTCCGATCAATGGATCAGCATGCCGCCGTTGACGTCGATCACCGCGCCGGTGAGGTAGGCGGACAGGTCGCTGGCGAGGAACAGGCAGACATTGGCCACGTCGTCGGCGACGCCGAGGCGGCCGAGGGGGATGCCGCTGACGATCTCGGCGCGCATCGCGTCGGTGAGCTTGCCGGCGGTGATGTCGGTCTGAATCAGGCCGGGCGTCACCGAATTCACCCGGATGCCGTCGGAGCCGAGTTCGCGCGCCATCGCCTTGGCGAGGCCGAGCACGCCCGCCTTGGCTGCACTATAGTGCGGACCGCCGAAGATGCCGCCGCCGCGCTGGGCCGAGACCGAGGACATGCAGACGATCGCGCCGGTGCGCTGGCGGCGCATGGCGGGGATCACCGCCTGGCTCATGTAGAGGGTGCCACGCAGGTTGACGTCGGTGACGGCCTCGTAGTGCGCCGCCTCGATCTCCATCAGCTTCAGGGGCTGCGAGATGCCGGCATTGTTCACGAGGACATCGATCCGCCCGGCCTGGGCGATCACCTCGTCGGCGGCCGCCTGGCAGGCCGCCCGGTCGGCGACGTCGCAGGCGAGCCCGAAATGCCCCGGACCGATCTCGCGCCCTGCCGCCTCGGCCTGGCCGGCGTCGAGATCGAGGATGACCACCCGCCCGCCCTGGGCCGCGAACAGGCGTGCCGTGGCCTTGCCGATGCCGCGCGCGGAGGCCGCGCCGGTGATCACACAGACTTTGTCCTTCAGAAGCATGTCTCTCTCCCTGCGCGGCGGCGATGCTTCCGCTCCAGCGCTCGGCCTGTTGGGAGATGGGAGATCCGCCGATTTGCCGGGCCCGCCGCTGAGCCTCGACAAGATGCCCGGGCTTGTCCGCACTACAGCGGCGCTGCCGGGGCCGGCTGCAATTCGTTTCCTCTCATCTCATTGATGAGAAAGATGATGCATGGGCCCATAATGCAGCAAACGCGAAGTTTTCAGCCCCAGGTGAATTTCGTTCACCTTGCCGGGGCCGGCTGCTGCGCCCGCACGGATTGCGGCGTCTCCGGGGGCAGTTCCGGGGGCAACGCCACACGCAGTTCCGCGGCGAGCCACCGCGCAAACACGCAGAGCGGCGTTCGGCGCCGCGTCAGGGCCGGGAAGACGAGGTAATGACCGGTATAGTCGACGTTGGAGGCCCGCTCGGCGAGCGGCGCGACGAGGCGCCCGCTCGCCAATTCCCGTTCGGCCAGAAGCGTGGATTCCAGGGCGATGCCGAGATCGTCGGCCGCCGCCGTGATGGCGAGGAAGCTGCGGTCGAAGCGAAGGCCGGCGGAGGGTGGGGCGCGCAATCCGTTGCGCTCGAACCAGAGCGGCCAGCGCACGAGCTTGTTGTCGCTCTGGATCAGCGGCTGGCCGGGAAGGTCGGCGGCCTCGCGTATCCTGCGGGCGCGCTCGGGGGTGCAGAGCGGTGTCACCGTTTCCTGGCCGAGCGGCATGACGATGAGCCCCTCGCCGCGCGGCGGACCGTAGACGATGTCGGCATCGAACTCGTCGGTGATGAAGCGGGCGTAATCCATGCCGGCGGCGAGCCGCACCTCGAAGTCGGGATGGCTGGCCATGAAGCGGGCCAAGCGCGGTGTCAGCCACTGCGCGGCGAAGCTCGGGGCGCAGTGCAGACGCAGCAATTGCGGGGCCCGCGTCGCGACGAGGTCAAAGCCCCGGTTCATCTCTTCGAAGGCGCGGCTGACATGCTCCAGAAGGGCCTCGCCGGCTGCCGTCAGGGCGATGCCGTGGCTGTCGCGCTCGAACAACGCCACGCCGAGGGCCTGCTCCAGCTTGCGCACCGCGTGGCTGACGGCACTCGCGCTGAGATTGAGCTCGCTCGCCGCGTCCTTGAACGAACGGCGGCGCGCGGCGGCCTCGAACGTCCGGACGGCGGAGAGCGGAACAGGTGGGCGCATCATGACTACGATGAGGCAGGCGCCCCTGCCTGACAATCTCCGATAGAACGGGAAGGGACAGCCCGACGATCACGGGGTTTCGTCCGACAAACGGATGCAAGCGGCGAAACCATCGACACGATTGATCCGGACAAACCCGACCATCCGGGAAAACCACCAAGTCAAAGCGGGCTGAACCCTCCCGCCGGCACAGGCGGCATCTCGCCTCCCATCCGGCCCCATCGACGCTGAGGTTTCGATGGATCGGCCGAGTCCTCCTTCTCAAGACCTCTTCCGTCTCAAGACGCCGTCCCTCTCAAGACGCCGTCCCTCTCGAGGCGCAGGAGCGGAGATCGGGGGACGTTGCGGTTGGCCCGGCGATCGGTCACGGCTGTCGCCGCCCGCCGCAGGCGGCGTGACAGTCCGGCGGCGTTGTCCCGCAGCCTCCGGTCGCTCGCGCGGGATGCGGACGGGCGCCGGGCGCGATATCACCGGTTCGACCGCCTCTCCCGCTCCGGACGGGGCGGAAGAGGGACGCCCATGAGGGTCACGAGATGAGCGCAACGAATCGTCCCCCTCGGGATCGGCGCGCCGGCAGCCGCGGCCTGCTCGTTGCCGGGGCCGGCATTCCGGGGCTGACCCTGGCGGTCGCCCTGAAGCAGGCGCACGGGCCGGCGCTCGACGTGACGGTCTGCGATCCGGGCCTGGAGGCCGGCGCGGCGCGCCATCGCGGGCGCGCCTACGCCGTGGCGGCCGGACCGCGGCGGATGTTCGAGCGGCTCGGGCTCTGGTCGCGGATCGAACCGGCGGCGGAGCCGATGCGCCGGCTGGTCATCAGCGACAGCCGGGTCGGCGATCCGGTGCGGCCGGTCTTCCTCACCTTCGGGGACGGAACGGAGGCGCGCGACACGGGCGAGCCCTTCGCCCACATGGTCGAGGCCGAGCCGATGGTCGCCGCGCTGCTCGACGCCGCGCGGGAAACGGGCGTCCGCCTCGCCGCCGCGGGCGTCGCCGCCGCCGTCCCGGGGGCGCGCGCGACCCGGGTGACCCTGAGCGACGGCAGCGTCGAGGAGGTCGCGCTCGTGGTCGCCGCCGACGGGGCGCGCTCGGCCCTGCGCGAGGCCGCCGGCATCGGCTGGGTCGGCTGGTCCTACCCGCAATCGGGGATCGTCGCGACGATTCAGCATGCCCGCGACCATGAGGGCCGCGCCTTCGAGCATTTCCTGCCGAGCGGCCCGTTCGCGATCCTGCCGCTCAAGGCGGGAGGCGCACTCGGCCACCGCTCCTCCATCGTCTGGACCGAACGCAGCGCCGATGTGCCGGCCCTGCTCGGGGGGGATGCCGCCGAGACGCTGGCCGAGATCGAGCGCCGGTTCGGGGCCGAACTCGGGCGCATCGCCCTGGAGCATGGGCCGAGCGCCCATCCGCTGCATCTCGGCCTCGCCCGCAGCTTCCGGGCGCCCCGCCTCGCGCTGCTGGGGGACGCCGCCCACGTCATCCATCCGCTGGCGGGCCAGGGGCTCAATCTCGGCCTCGCCGGGGCGGCGGCCCTGGCCGAGGCGGTGACCGGTGCCATGCGGCTCGGGCTCGATCCCGGCGCGGATGCGGTCTTGCGCGATTACGAGCAGGCGCGCCGCTTCGATACCGTGGCGATGGCGGCGGCGACCGATGGGCTCAACCGCCTGTTCTCGAACGACAGCATGGCGCTGCGGCTCACCCGCGACTTCGGCCTCGGTCTCGTCGATCGGATGCCGGGCCTGAAGCGCTTCTTCATCGGCCAGGCATCGGCGCTGCGGGGCGGGACTCCACGCCTGCTGCGGGGTGAAGCCCTGTGAGGCGGGCGCCGGTCACGGCTTATGCAGGCGGGAGAATTGCCACGTCAGCATCATGCTCGAGGCCATCAGAGCTGCGTAGAGCATCTGAAGAAGCGGACCGTCTTGCATCGGCTCAATCCTGCGGACGTGGCAGCGCCAGGAAAGAGTGAGTTCTGGCAACAACCGGGCCAACTCTCGGCGGGGCGTCGCAGACGATGGTGCTCCGGCGGCCGAGCGGTCGCGGGCGTGAGCGTTTCGACGGGTCGATAAAGGCGTGCTCTCGGGCCGCGCCGGCCACTACGGTGAGCCCGGATCGGGCAGCGCGAACGCCTTGGCGGAGAGCAGGCGCATCAGGGTCGCGAGCAGATCGGTCTGGGTGATGATTCCCAGCACGCGCCGGTCGTCGGCAGTGACGACGACCGCATGGGCATGACCGTCCGTCAGGTCGTTCACCAGCGCGATCACCGGGTCGTCCGGCCCGGTGGTCCTGGCCTCGGACATCACCTGCGCCAGCCCCACCTCGCCGTGCAGCGTCAACTCGCGCAGGCCGATCGTACCGGCGAGCCGGCCTGCGCGGTCGATGACGGGAAGGGTCCTGATGTTGTGGGCGATCAGAAGCTTCCGTGCCCGCTCGGCGCTGCCGTCGAGCCCGATGGTGACGACGTCCCGTGACATCACCTCACCGCAGGTCAGATCCCCCCGCGCACGCACGAGGGCGTGGAGTTCGACCTGCCGGAGCAGGCGGTCCAGATCGGCGCGGTCGATGTCCAGCGTCTCGTCCAGCGCGACCAGAGCCGCATCGACATCTTCAGGCCGGAAGCCGACCCGGAGCGGGGCCGGCAAATCCCCCGTGCCATGCGTGTTCACCGGCGTGGCAACGGCGACGTGCGGGTAGTTGCGGCGCGAGAGCTTGTGAAAGCCGATGCCGAGCGCAACGAGAATGACCGAGTTCAGGCCGACCGGGAAAAGCGGGAACAGGAAGCCCGCCGACGTGACGGCCGGTCCACCGATGAGTGCGGTCAAGGCGGCGGCCCCGCCCGGCGGGTGAAGACACCGGGTCAGCGACATCGCCGCGATCGCAAGGGAAACGCCGACGCCGATCGCGATGACCGGATCGGGAATGAGGTGCGCGGCAAGCACGCCCATGAACGCGGAGATGGTGTTGCCGCCGATGACCGACCAGGGCTGGGCGAGCGGACTGGCGGGCACGGCGAAGATCAGCACCGCCGACGCCCCCATCGGCGCGACGATCAACGGGATGTGGGGGCCTTCTCCGAAGAACCAGCCGCAAACCAAGCCGGTGAGCGTGATGCCTGCAAGAGCACCCAGGCACGCGATCAGACGCTCACGCAGGGTCGCGCCGGCCAGGATCGGCCTGAACATCCGGAATCCGTGCGATCGTGCAGCGCGTTGTTCGGGGCCACCGGGGTTGGGCATCCTCGCGCGTCCCTCGTTTCTCGACCGATATCGGCACTGCCGGTTCCGCAGGCAGATGCTCCACCTGTCGGCTCGAAGCGCTGGTATACCACATACAATCCAACGGATCGCCAGCGGATTTGCAACATGCATAGGCACGTTGCTCTTCGGCAAGGCAGTTCAGGCTCGGCCTCACCGTTAAAGGATACACCGTCGCGCGGCGGCGGCGCCTGAAGCCGGCCGGTGCCCAACCGCATTTGCGGCCACCCGGTTTTTCGTTCATGTAGCGGCACCGCGCGCCGGGCGCGTCCGCGCGCCGATCTGCCACCCGAACGCATCGGGACTTTGAACCTATGGCCACACCGGAATTCGACCTGGGCGACATCAAGCGCCGCATGCAGGGTGCCGTCAGTTCTCTGAGCAAGGATCTGGGATCGCTGCGCACGGGCCGCGCGACACCGAGCCTGCTCGATCCGATCCAGGTCGAGGCCTACGGCTCCTCGATGCCGATGGCCCAGGTCGCGACCGTCAGCGTGCCGGAGCCGCGGCTTCTCTCGATCTCGGTCTGGGACCGTTCGATGGTCACCAACGTCGAGAAGGCGATCCGTGAATCCGACCTCGGCCTCAACCCGATGACGGAAGGCCAGACCATCCGCCTGCGCATCCCCGAGATGAACGAGCAGCGCCGCAAGGAGATGGTCAAGGTCGCCCACAAGTACACGGAGGAGGCCCGCGTCGCCGTGCGCCACGTGCGCCGTGACGGGCTCGACATCCTCAAGAAGCTCGAGAAGGACGGCGCCATCAGCCAGGACGACGAGAAGCGTCAGGCCGCCGAGGTGCAGAAGGCCACCGACGACGCGATCAGCGAGATCGACGGCGTGCTGGCGAGCAAGGAAAAGGAAATCATGCAGGTCTGACACCCGGCCTGCACTGAACCGAGACGGGTGGGGCCGCGCCGAACCGCGGCGGCGAGAGGAGGAGGCTGCGTTGGTTCGCTCGGACGGCGCGCGGCAGATCGGGGAGGTGGCGGATGCCGCCCCCGGAAGCACGGGACAGCCGGTGCCGCGCCACGTCGCCATCATCATGGACGGCAACGGCCGCTGGGCCGCAAGCCGGGGCCTGCCCCGTTTCGAAGGTCATCGACGCGGCGTCGAGGCGGTCCGCCGAACGGTGCGCTCCGCCATCACCCTCGGCATCGACTATCTCACGATCTACAGCTTTTCCTCCGAGAACTGGCGCCGCCCGCCCTCGGAAGTTTCCGAGCTGATGGGCCTGCTCAAGCTGTTCGTCCGCGGTGATCTCGCCGACCTCAACGCCAACAACGTCCGCATCCGGGTGATCGGCGACCGTGCCGACCTCTCGGCGGACATCGCGAGCCTGCTCGACGAGGCGGAGGCGCGCACCCGCGCCAATACAGGCCTGACCCTGGTCGTCGCCTTCAATTACGGCGGGCGCCAAGAAATCCTGCGCGCGGTGCGGCGCATCGCGACGGCCGTCGCCGAGGGGCGACTGCGGGCCGACGAGATCGAGCTGCCGACCATCACCGAGGCGCTCGACACCGCCGGCATTCCCGACCCGGACCTCGTGATCCGCACCTCGGGCGAGCAGCGCCTCTCGAACTTCCTGACATGGCAGACGGCTTACGCCGAGTACGTGATCGAGCCGGGCTTCTGGCCGGATTTCGACCACGCCGCGTTCCTCGCCGCCGTCAGCGAGTACCACCGCCGCGACCGCCGCTTCGGCGGCCTCAGCGCCGGAGCCGGCCGATGACGGGCGACGAAGCGGTTTCCCCGGCCCGGCGTGCGCCCTTCGCCAACCGCGAATTCGGCCTGCGCGTCGCCTCGGCGCTGGTGCTCGGCGCCGTCGTGCTCGGCACGCTCCTCGTCGGCGGCTGGGCTTTTGCCGGCATCTGGCTGATCGCGGGCGTCGTCGGCGCTGCCGAATGGCTCGCCATGACGCGCTCCGAGCCGCTGCTGCCGCTGCTGGGCCTGACCGGGGCGACGCTGTTCGGCGTGCTCGCCGCGGTGCTGCTCGGCGCGCCCGTCTGGGTTCCGGTTCTCCTCCTGCTCGCCGGCAGCCTCGGTCTCTTCGCCCTCGGGCACGGCCCCGGCCGGCGCAAGCCGATCTGGGGCCTTCTCGGCGGCGCCGTGGTCGTCCTGGTGCCGACGCTGCTGCGGATCGACCCCGAGATCGGCATCGTCGGACCGGCCTGGATGTTCGCGGTGGTCTGGTCCACCGACAGCGTCGCCTACTTCACCGGCCGCCTGATCGGCGGGCCGAAGCTGATGCCGCGGGTGAGCCCGAAGAAGACGTGGTCCGGCGCGCTCGGCGGCCTCGCCGCGGGGATCGTCGGCGGAACCGTCACCGTGCTCGTCGCCCGCGGTCAGGGGTGGGACGCGCTGCCCGCCGTCTCGCTCCCCCTGGTCGCGGCGCTGAGCGGCCTCGCCTCGATCCTGTCGCAAGGGGGCGATCTCGTTGAGTCCGCCCTCAAGCGGCGCTACGGCGTCAAGGATTCCGGCCGCTCGATCCCCGGCCATGGCGGCGTCATGGACCGGCTCGACGGCTTCTTCGCCGTCGCCGGGCTCGCCGGCCTGTGCCTTGTCGCCCTGCGGCTTCTGAAAGTCTGAACGGAACCGATCCCGTGAGCCTCACCGTCACCGTCCTCGGCGCCACCGGCTCGATCGGCCGCTCGACCACGGACCTCCTCACCCAGCATCCGGGCCGCTTCCGCGTCGGCGCGCTCGTCGGCGGCAAGGATGCCGCGGCCCTGGCCAAGCTCGCCCTTGAGATGCGGCCGGATTTCGCCGCGCTCGCCGACGAGAGCGCCGGCCCGGCTTTGGCCGAGGCGCTCGCGGGCTCCGGCATCCCGAACGGGGCCGGCGAGAATGCGGTGCTGGAGGCGGTCGCCCGCGAGGCCGACATCGTCGTCGCGGCGGTCAGCGGCGCGGCGGGCCTCAAGCCCACCCATGCCGCGCTCCGGCTCGGGCGCACCATCGCGCTCGCCAACAAGGAAAGCCTCGTCTGCGCGGGCGACGCCTTCATGCGCGACGCCAAGCGCTACGGCGCCCGCATCCTGCCGGTGGATTCCGAGCACAATGCGCTCGCCCAGGCGATGGGCGACGGCCGCGTGTCCGACATCGCCCGGATGACGCTGACCGCCTCGGGTGGCCCGTTCCGCACCTGGACCCGCGAGCGCATCGCCGCCGCGACCCCGGCCGAGGCCGCCGCCCACCCGACCTGGTCGATGGGCATGAAGATCAACATCGATTCCGCCTCCCTGATGAACAAGGGACTGGAACTGATCGAGGCCCACCACCTCTTCGCCATCGAGGCCGAACGGCTCGACGTCATCGTCCACCCGCAATCGATCGTGCACGGGCTGATCGCGTGGCGCGACGGCGCGGTGACGGCGGGACTCGCCATGCCCGACATGCGGGTGCCGATCGCCCACTGCCTCGGCCTCGGCCTCGGCGACCGTCTGGAGATCGCCCGCGGGCGGCCGCTTGATCTGGCTGTGACCGGCAGTCTCACCTTCGAGCCGGCCGACGAGGCCCGCTTCCCCTGCCTGCGCGTCGCCCGCGCCGCGCTCGCCGAGGGCGGCGCGGCGCCCACCGTGATGAACGCCGCCAACGAGATCGCGGTCGCCGCCTTCATCCGCGGCGCGATCCCCTTCTACGGCATCGCCGAGCTGGTCGAGCGGGCGGTCGAGCACTTCGCCGGCGAGTTCCGCCGTGCGCCGGAGGACGTGGAAGAGGCGCTGGCCATCGACGCGCGGGTGCGCGCCTGGAGCCTGGAGGCGGTGCCGGCCATCCGCGCCGAGGGCCGAGCCGAGAATTAACCTTTACGAAGTGTTGTCGGGGATGGAAAACCCGGCCCCAGGGGTGTGTACGCGATTAGATCTCGCGCTCGAACGTGAGGCGTGCGACGATCCGCGACTTGCCGGCCATGGGCTCGCCCTGTCAGGGCGGACGGTTGAGACAGGGATTCGCGCTTGACGCGCACGGATCCGGCACGTGGGTCGCGGCCTGAAGGATAACGGCCATGGAATTCTTGAGCGGCATGGGCGGCAACGCCGCCGGCTTCTTCGGCGCGGTGATCCCGTTCCTGATCGTGCTGACGATCGTCGTGTTCGTGCACGAAATGGGCCATTTCCTGGTCGGGCGCTGGTGCGGCGTAGGCGTCACCGCCTTCTCCATCGGCTTCGGCCCGGAGATCATCGGCTTCAACGACCGGCGGGGCACCCGCTGGAAACTCTCGGCGATCCCGCTCGGCGGCTACGTGAAATTCGTGGGCGATGCCAACGGTGCCAGCGTGCCCGACCCGGAGGCGGTCGCCCGCATGAGCCCGCACGAGCGGGCGGTGAGCTTCCCGACCCAACCCGTGGCCAAGCGCGCAGCCATCGTCGCCGCCGGCCCCATCGCCAACTTCATCCTGGCCATCGCCGTCTTCGCGGGCGCGATCTATGTCGGCGGCCGCTACGAGACGCCGGCGCGCGTCGAGGCGGTGCAGCCGAACAGCGCCGCCGCGCGGGCGGGCTTCCAGCCCGGCGACGTGATCCGCACGATCGACGGCCAGACCGTCAACACCTTCAACGATATGCAGCGCGTCGTCTCGGCCGCCGCCGGCTCCTCGCTGGCGGTGACCGTGGATCGCTCCGGCCAGGTCCAGACCCTGACCGCCGTGCCGGACATGATCGAGGAGCGCACGCCCTTCGGCCGCCACCGCTTCGGCCGGCTCGGCATCAACGGGCCGAACGCCGGCGCGGCCAAGCTGGTGCATTACGGCCCCTTCGAGTCCCTGAAGCTCGGCGTCCACGAGACCGCCTTCGTGGTGGAACGCACCTTCGACTACATCGGCAAGCTCGTCACCGGGCGCGAATCCGCCGACCAGCTCTCCGGCCCGATCGGCATCGCCCGGGTCTCGGGTGAGGTGGCGCGCGTCGGCGGCGTCGGCGGGCTGATCGGGCTGGTCGCACTCCTGTCGGTCTCGATCGGGCTGCTCAACCTGTTCCCGATCCCGCTCCTCGATGGGGGCCACCTGCTGTTCTACGCCTTCGAGGCGGTGCGCGGACGCCCCCTGAGCGAGCGGGCGCAGGAGATCGGCTTCCGCATCGGGCTGGCTTTCGTGCTGATGCTGATGCTGTTCGCCGCCTGGAACGACATCCTCAATCTCGGTGCCTCGCTGAGCCAGCGCGGCACCTGACCCGACCTCTCTTCCCCGCCCCTTCCCTGCCCCGTATCGACGGCCCGGCGACCCCGCCGGGCCGTTCGCTTTTGCGGTGAACGCCGCCTTACTACGATCAGAACGCGAACCGGAAAGTCGTGTTGTCGATCATATTTACGCCCTATTCACGCTAATCTGAGATCCCGTGAAAAGGTGCTTCGTCGTTAAGTGGCGCGAAGGCCACGACCCCTCAAAATCCTGGTATGTCGGACAGCCGCCGCGTTTGCTTCGTGGGGGAATCCCGATACAAGCGTGGCCGGGACCAGAGGGCGGTGAGCCTTAAGGGCGGCTGCCTGCGGGTGCGAACCCGTGCTGAGACAAAAAGAGACGGGCGATTACATGATGTCGATGACGGGAAAGCGCCGGCGAAAGTCGGCGGAGCGTGCCATCGTTCTGGTCGCCACCGCCGCCACCGTGATCCTCGGCGGCGCGGCCGCGCAGGCGCAGCAGGTCGTCGTCGAAGGCAACCGTCGGGTCGATTCCGACACGATCCGCTCCTACGTCACCGGCACCGCCACCGGGTCTCCCGAGGAGGCGCGGCGCAACCTTCTCGCCACCGGCCTTTTCTCCGACGTGCAGGTCTCCGGCCGCGGCGGCACCACCGTGGTGCGCGTGCGTGAGAACAGCGTCGTCGGCCGTGTCTTCTTCGAGGGCAACAAAAAGGTCGAGAAGGGGACGCTCGAGAGCGTGGTCGAGACCAAGGACCGCGGCGCCCTGAGCCCGGCGGTGATCGCCGCCGACGTCGAGCGCATCCGCGACGTCTACAAGCGCTCGGGCCGCGGCACCGCCAAGGTCAGCTACCGCCTCGTCGACCTGCCGAGCGGCCGCTCCGACGTCATCTTCGCCATCGACGAGGGCGACAAGACCGGCATTCGCGCCATCAACTTCATCGGCAACAAGGCCTACTCGGAATCGACCCTCAAGGGTCTGATGTCCTCCTCCGAGATGAACTTCCTCTCGTTCATCAAGACCTCCGACGTCTTCGATCCCGATCGCATCTCCGCCGATCTCGACCTCGTCCGCCGCTACTACCTCAAGAACGGCTACGCCGACTTCCGCATCGTCAACGCCGATCAGCAATACGTCGAGACGGGCGAGGAGGCCGGCTGGGTCATCAACGTCACCGTCGACGAAGGCGAGCAATACACCGTCGGCGCGGTGGCCGTGGACCCGCGCATCGCCGGCATCGACCGCGAAGCCCTCGACGGGCAGATCCGCGCCCAGGTCGGCGACGTCTACAACGCCGAGGATGTGGAAAAGACGCTCGTCGGCGTCACCAACGAGGTCAACCGCCAGGGCTACCCCTTCGCCCAGGTGCGTCCCACCGGCCAGCGCGACCGCGCCACGCATCAGGTCGCCCTCGGCTTCGTGGTCGAGGACGGACCGCGCGTCTACGTCGAGCGCATCAACATCCGCGGCAACACCCGGACCCGCGACTACGTCATCCGCCGCGAACTCGATCTGACCGAGGGCGATGCCTACAACCGCGTGCTGGTCGATCGCGCCGAGCGCCGGCTGAACGGTCTGGGCTTCTTCAAGAAGGTGCGCTTCTCCAACGAGCCGGGCTCGGCCCCGGACCGGGTGGTCGTGAACATCGACGTCGAGGATCAGCCCACCGGTTCGTTCTCGGTGGCGGGCGGCTACTCCACCCAGGACGGCATCATCGGCGAAGTCTCGGTCTCCGAGTCGAACTTCCTCGGCCGCGGCCAGTACGTGCGCCTCGCGGTGCAGGGCGGCCAGTTCGCCCGCGGCATCGACTTCTCGTTCACCGAGCCGTACTTCCTCGGCTATCGCCTCGCCGCCGGCTTCGACGCCTTCTACAAGTATTCCGACCTGACCCGCTGGTCGCGCTACGAGACGACCGTCTATGGCGGTCAGCTCCGCCTCGGCCTGCCGATCACCGAGGAATTCGGCGTCACCTTCCGCTACTCGATCTACAACACCGAGCTGCGGGTGCCGAACACCATCAAGCGGCCCTACAATGATTGCTCGGTCGCGATCCCCGGCTACACCCGGCCGAACCCTGCTGGAACGATTGATCCCACGACCGGGCAAAACGTGTCCGGCCTTCCGGCCTATCCAGACTGCGCCTTCGACGGCGAGGCCTCGATCGCCCTCAAGGGCCAGCAGGGCAACGTGCTGACCTCGCTGGCGGGCGTCACCCTGGCCTACTCGACCCTCGACAACCTGCAGCGGCCGACCAACGGCTTCTATGGCGAGCTGAAGCCCGACGTCGCCGGCATCGGCGGCGACTCCAAGTTCTTCCGCGTGACGGGCGACGCCCGCTACTACAAGGAACTGTGGGAGGACGTCGTCGGCTTCGTGCGCCTCCAGGGCGGTCACATCTCGAACCTCGACGACCAGCCGCTGCGCATCACCGACCAGTTCTTCCTAGGCCCGTCGCTCGTGCGCGGCTTCGCTCCGAACGGCCTCGGTCCGCGCGACGTCGGTATCGCCGACGCCCGCTCCAACGCCATCGGCGGCACGACCTACTTCGGCGCCACGGTCGAGGTTCAGTTTCCGATCTGGGGTCTGCCGCGGGATCTCGGCCTAAAGGGCGCGGTCTTCGCCGATGCCGGTACGCTGTTCGGCTATGACGGCCGCCGCAACTTCAACGTGAACGGCGATGCGTTCATCAATGGAACGCCCGGCGGTCTGGGCGGCGTCTGTAATTACACGAACCTCGGCGCCGGTGCGATCACGGTCGAGCCCGAATGCGTGAACGTGCGCGACAAGGCGACGATCCGTTCCTCGGTCGGTGCCTCGATCCTGTGGAACTCGCCGCTCGGCCCGATCCGCTTCGACTACGCCTACGCGCTGTCGAAAGACGAGGGTGTCCAGACGGCTCTGGGCCGGGTCGGCAAGGACCAGCTCCAGGCGTTCCGCTTCTCCGGCGGCTCGCGCTTCTGATCCCCGAAGCATCGGCTTGAAAGAGCCGTGCCTGACCGTATCCCGGTCAGGCACGGCTCTTTTGCTTTTTGGTGGCCCGTCCGTTCCACTCCGAGCGGATGCCCCTTCCGACGAAGAGCGCTATAGCGGCGCCCAGCCCCCTCCCCCGCCGGCGTCGAACCTCATGTCAGATCCCGTCTTCATCGCGCCGAAAGGCGGCTTGACCCTCGGCAGCGTCGCCGAGGCCTGTGGCGTCCCGCTCCCCGACGGCGCCGACCCGGCGCAACCCGTCACCGGCGCTGCCCCCCTCGAAAGCGCAGGGCCCTCCGAACTCGCCTATATGGACAATGCCCGCTACGGCGACGCGCTGGCGACGACGCGGGCGCTGGCCTGCCTCGTCTCGCCGCGCTTCGCTCCCCGTGTGCCGGCCGGCACGATCGCCCTCGTCACCCGCGATCCCTACCGCGCCTATGCCGGACTGCTGGCACGCCTCTACGAGGAGGCGATGCGGCCGGGCTCGCTGTTTGCCGCCGCCGGGATATCCCCTGGCGCCCACGTCCACCCGCAGGCGCGGCTGGAAGACGGCGTGCGCATCGATCCCGGTGCCGTCGTCGGCCCCGGCGCCGAGATCGGCGCGGGCACGGTGCTCGGCCCCAACGCCGTGATCGGCCCCAACGTGCGGATCGGCCGTGACTGCTCCATCGGTGCGGGGGCGACCCTGACCCACGCGCTCGTCGGCAACCGCGTCATCGTCCATCCCGGCGCCCGGATCGGCCAGGACGGATTCGGCTTCGCCATGGGCGCGGGCGGCCACATCAAGG
Organism: Methylobacterium sp. AMS5; assembly: GCF_001542815.1. Taxonomy (GTDB): domain Bacteria; phylum Pseudomonadota; class Alphaproteobacteria; order Rhizobiales; family Beijerinckiaceae; genus Methylobacterium. The sequence goes on along the minus strand of NZ_CP006992.1, from coordinate 2,125,146 downwards.
TGCCGCAGATCGGCCGCGTCATCATCCAGGACGATGTCGAGATCGGCGCCAACACCACGATCGACCGGGGCGCCTCGCGCGACACGGTGGTCGGCGAGGGCACCAAGATCGATAACCTCGTGCAGATCGCCCACAACGTGGTGATCGGCCGCCACTGCGTGATCGTCTCCGGCGTCGGCATCTCCGGCTCGACCACGCTGGAGGATTACGTCGTGCTCGGCGGTCAGGTCGGCGTCGTCGGCCACCTGCGCATCGGCATGGGCTCGCAGATCGCCGGCTCCTCCAACGTCAACCGCGACGTGCCGCCGGGCTCGCGCTGGGGCGGCACGCCGGCCAAGCCCGTGCGGACGTGGTTCCGCGAGATGACGACGCTGGCCCGCCTTGCCGAACGCGGGGGTAAGGACGAGGCCGAGTGAGATTCAGTGCTCTGCCCTGAGACCCGCCAAAGGGTTTGCCCTTTGGGAACCCGTTACGGGCTCAAGCCGCAAACAGCCTGCGGATCTCGGGTGAGGCCGCCCAGTGCTCGATCCGGTGGCAGGTCAGGGTCTCGCGTGGCTGCCGACGGTAGATCGCGAGGCTTTCCGCGACGAAGGCGTCGAGACCGAGCGTCTCGGGCGCTGCGCCCCGGCGCTGGCGGCGCTTGAAGATCGTGGAGCCCGGCAGGCCGTAGAGCATCGCCAGCGGCGGATAGACCGGCCAGATCGCGTCGTCCAAAAGCTCATCCGGCGCGTAGGCCTCGACCGCGACCGGCCGCGGCGCGAGCCCGGCTTCGCGCAGCAGCCGCCCGGCAATGTCGCCCAGCACGTTCAGGCGCGGATGGTTGATGTTGTGCATGAACAGGCCGCCCCGCGACCAGCGCAGCAGATCGCCCGAGAGGTCGAAGCCGATCGCCCGGCTCGACGCGATGAGGTCCGTGGCGGCCAACCCCCAGGCATCGAGATAGCCGAGGCGCGAAAACACGTCCTCGCGGAACAGGCCGACGATCCGCTCCGGCGAGAGCCCCTGGAGAAAGCCGAACAGGGTGATCGCCGAGTGGTAGCTGCCGAGCGGTGACGGCACCAACGTCACCCGCGCCACGGAGGCGAGGTCGCCGACATAGACCGCGTCCGGGTGGAACGCCGTGAAGACGATCGAGGGGAAGAGGCGCATCCGCGGCAGCCGTTCGCGCAGCGCCTCCGAGCCGCCCTCCGGGAAGAAGCCCGTCGGGAAGGGTTGGGAGAAGACGTGGTCGCAATCGCCGAGCGTGGCGGCGAAGGCATCGAGGCTGCGCTCGCGTTTGCCCAGCGTGCTCATCGGGATCAGCCGCACCCGCGCGCCCGGCGCGAGGATGCGCACGGCCTCCGCCACGCCCTTCGCCTGGCAATTGCCGATCACCGCGATCCGGGGACCGTTCAGACCGGCCTCGTCCGACCCGCGCCGGCCGGTCCAGTATGGCGATACGGCCCCGAGCAGCCGGGACAGCCTGAGGGCCAAGGCGGCGCCTACTCGCGCCGCAACAGGCGGTCGACGACGACGTCGGACCAGAAACCGGCACGGAAGTTTTGGGTGATCGCCTGCGGGTCGTAGCTGTGCTCGACCCAATCCAGAAAGCTCTGGCCGCGCGCCTCGCCCTCGCGGAGATAGGTCGCGAAGAACGCGTCGAGAATGCCGGTCTTGGCGAAGCGGAAATGGCCGTAGCGCGGCGAGAGCTGGCGCAAGGCCTCCCGCACCGGCCGGCCCTCGTGCAGGATCAGGAACAGGGTCGCGGCAAGGCCCGCCCGGTCCGCTCCCGACTTGCAGTGCATCACCGCGGGGTATTCGAGGCCGGCGAAGAAGTCGCGCGCCGCCAGCAGCGTCTCGCGGGAGGGCGCCTCGCGCGAGCGCAGCACGAACTCGACGAGGTTCAGCCCCTGCCGCTCGCAGGCCTCGCGCTGGAGGGGCCAGGAGCCGTGCTCACGCCCGCCGCGCAGCGACACGATCGTGCGCACGCCCTGGCGCTTGAACCACGCGAGCTGGTGCGGCGTCGGCTGGGCGGAGCGCCAGACCAGCCCGGTGCCGATCCGGTGCCGATTGAGATAGGCGAGACGGAAGATCCCATGATCGACCAGCAGCATGTTCGCCCAGGCCTTCGCCCGGGAGACGGAGCCGTCGATCGGCCGTTCGAACTTCGCGATGCGGGCCATGCGCCGCGCGTAGCGGGTCTCGGGAGGAAGGAAGCGGTTGAACACGGACGGCTGCGAGAGGCGTGTCGGAGCGTCCCTCTAACAGCCCGCGATTCGGGCGACAACGCACACCGTTTCAGGCCGTTGCCGAACGGCTCGCTTTGCCGTCATCATGCGGCATCGGCTCGCAATCGGACCACACCATGACGACGACCACGGTGAGCATCCGCCGTGCCCGCGCCGCGGACGCGGCCAACCTCTCGGCGATCTTCGACGATGCGTGGCGCGAGGCCTATCAGGGCGTGATTCCAGGGGTCGCTCTGGAGCGTTTCCTGGTCCGGCGCGGGCCGGAGACCTGGCGCGAGATGATCGGCGGCGGGCGCGGATTCGCCGTCATCACCTTCGGCGAGCGGATCGCGGGCTACGCCGCCTACGGCCGGGCGCGCGACCGGGGCATGCGGGCGGACGGAGAAATCGACGAACTGTACATCGCCCCGGAGTTCCAGGGGCTCGGGCTCGGCACACGCCTGTTCCGGGCGGTGCGCAACGACCTGATCGACCGCGGGTTCACCCGCATCGGGGTCTGGGCGCTCGCCGACAACGCCCGCGCCTGCGGCTTCTACGAGGGCCTGGGCGGCGTGGCCGGCCCGGAATCGGTCGAGCGTGTCTCCGGCTCCTGCCTGCCGAAGATCGGCTACCTCTTCACCTGATCGCGCCGGGGGGCAAAGTATCGTCACAGACGGTGGTGCGGGCTCCGGAGCCGGCCGCCGCGCGAGGCCGGAATCAGGGGCCGGACGGTGCAAACCAGCGTTTTCCGCCGCGCGATGGCGGAGGACAGGCAACTTGGCCAGAGGGACGATTTCATTTCCCGCTCGCACAATCTAAGACATCGATCGATGGGTGCGGCGTCGTAAGCCGCCCCGCACGATACACCCGCCGGACAGGGCGAAGCGTCCGACGGCCGGATTTCAGAGAGCACAGGCCCATGGACATCAACGCCATCTCGATCGGCAAGAATCCGCCGGACGACGTCAACGTGATCGTCGAAGTGCCGCTCGGCGGCGAGCCGATCAAGTACGAGATGGACAAGGACGCCGGCACGCTCGTCGTCGACCGGTTCCTCTACACGCCGATGTTCTATCCCGGCAATTACGGCTTCATCCCGCACACCCTCTCCGGTGACGGCGATCCCTGCGACGTGCTGGTGGCCAACACCCGCGCGATCATCCCGGGCGCGGTCATCAGCGTGCGCCCGGTCGGCGTTCTGGTGATGGAGGATGACGGCGGCGAGGATGAGAAGATCATCGCCGTGCCCTCGCGCAAGCTGACCCAGCGCTACAACCGCGTCGAGAACTACACCGATCTGCCCGATATCACGATCAGCCAGATCCAGCACTTCTTCGAGCACTACAAGGATCTGGAGCCCGGCAAGTGGGTGAAGGTCGTGCGCTGGGGCGACAAGGCGGAAGCCCATCGCCTGATTCTCGAAGGCATCGAGCGCGCCAAGGCCCAGAAGGTCGGCTGATTCATTCTTGACGACAAGTCTCGGGCCGCAAGCTTGCTGGCCCGAGACACCGCGTCCCCCCCTCTCCCGCAAGGGGGCGAGGGAATATCAAGCAGAAAGCTGGTGCCTACGGCACCACGCGGGTCGAGACCGAGGCGCCCGTCAGGATCGCGTTGATCGAACTCGGCGCGTGCACCGAGCCCACCACGATGGTGAGGCGGCTCTCCCGCGCCAGGGCGAAGGCGGCGGTGTCCATCACCTTGAGATCGCGGGCAATGGCCTCGTCGTGGGTGATGCGGTCGTACCGGATCGCCTCCGGATCGCGCTTCGGATCGGCCGAGTAGACACCATCCACCTGCGTCGCCTTCAGCACGGCATCGCAGCGCAGCTCCGCCGCGCGCAGGACCGCAGCGGTGTCGGTGGTGAAGTACGGATTGCCCGTGCCGCCCGCGAGCACCACGACCTGCCCCTTGTCGAGATGGTGGAGCGCCGGCTGGCGGGCATAGGTCTCGCAGATGGTCGGCATCGACACCGCCGACATGGTGCGGGCTTGGACGCCCGCGGCATTGAGCGCGGTCTCGATAGCGAGCGAATTCATCACCGTCGCCATCATGCCGAGGGAATCGCCCGTCGCCCGGTCGATCCAGCCGGCCTGGGAGATGCGCGCGCCGCGGATCAGATTGCCGCCGCCGACCACCACCGCGATCTGGATCCCGCCGGAGATCGTGGCCGCGATGTCCTCGGCCAGGGCCGCCAGCATCGGCGGATGCAGCCAGAAGCCGTCGGGGGCGGCCAGGGCCTCCCCGGAGAGTTTGACGAGGACGCGGCGGTAGCTTGTCGTCTCCGACATCGAAGATCCTCGTCGTCTCGGGTTCCGGGCGCCGCGGCTTCTAACAAGACGGGGGGCCGAACGTCGAGGGGCGACGGCATCGCTGCCGCCGCCCCCGTATGACGACCTGTGAGGATCGGTGACGACCGGAGCCGAATCAGGCTCCCGATGCGTCCTCGCCGGGCTTTTAGCGCGACATGCTCGCGACTTCGGCGGCGAAGTCCGGCCCCTCTTCCTTCTCGATGCCCTCGCCCAGCGCGTAGCGGACGAAGCCCTTGATCGCGACCTCGCCGCCGGCCTTGCCCGCGGCCTCCTTGAGGATCTGGGAGACGGTCTTGGAGCCGTCATGAACGAAGGGCTGCTCCAGGAGGGTGACCTCCTTGTAGTAGCTCTTCAGGCCGCTCTCGACGATCTTGGCCATCACGTGGTCCGGCTTGCCGGCGTTCTTGTCGCGCAGGATGTTGCTCTCGCGCTCGACCACCGCCGGATCGACGCCCGAGGCGTCGAGCGCCGTCGGGTTGGTGGCGGCGACGTGCATGGCGATCTGGCGGCCGAGCGTGGAGAGGAACTCGACATCACCCTCGGATTCGAGCGCCACGAGCACGCCGATCTTGCCGAGGCCCTCGTTGATCTGGCCGTGGACGTAGGAGGCGATCACGCCCTTGCTCACTTCGAGCTTGGCGACGCGGCGCAGGGTCATGTTCTCGCCGATGGTGGCGATCAGGTTCGAGAGCTTCTCCTGGACCGTCTCGGACGAGCCGGGGAAGGTCGCGGCCTGGAGTCCTTCCAGGGTGCCGTCGGTGTTCAGAGCGAGCTTGGCGGCCTCGCGGGCGAAGGCCTGGAAGCCGTCGTTGCGGGCGACGAAGTCGGTCTCGGAATTCACCTCGACCAATGCGGCGTGGCGGCCGGCGGACTCGACGGCCACGAGGCCCTCGGCGGCGACGCGGCCGGCCTTCTTGGCGGCCTTGGCGAGACCCTTCTTGCGCAGCCAATCGACCGCCGCTTCGAGGTCGCCGTTGGTCTCGTTGAGCGCGCCCTTGCAATCCATCATGCCGGCGCCGGTCTTTTCGCGAAGCTCTTTCACGAGTGCGGCGGTGATGTTGGCCATGGCGATCCTCTCGAGGTCTTGAAGAGCGGGACTTGAAGAGCGGGTCTTCAAGTGAATGAGCCCGGCGCTCTTTGAAAGCACCGGGCTTTGCAGGAAGATGACGATCGGGCCGCCGGGCGAAAAGCCCGGCGGCGAACGCGGGACTTAAGCCGCGGAAGCCTCGACGAAGGCGCGGGACTGCTCGACCCAACCGTCGCGGGCGAAGCGGCCGTTGAGCTTCAGGTCGGCGTCGAGCTTGGCCACGTCCTCGGGCTGCATGGCGGCGATCTGCCAGTAGTGCCACACGCCGGCATCGTTGAGCTTCTGCACGAGCTGCGGGCCGACACCGTTGAGCTTGGTCAGGTCGTCGGGCGCACCGCGCGGGGCGGCGAGCTGCTCGAAGTGCTCGGTCGACTCGGCGAGCGCGGCGACGTCGGCCGGGGCGATCGCGTCGGAGGCCACGGAGGCCGCAGCGACGTCGTCGTTTGCTGGCGGCAGCTCCTCGGCGGTCGGCTCCTCGGAGGCGCCGATGTCGAGGCCGAGCGCACCCTGGCCGCGGCCGATGCCCTCGATCGCCGCGCGGGCGATGAGGTCGCAGTACAGCGCGATGGCGCGGCCGGCGTCGTCGTTGGCCGGGACGATGTAGGAGATGCCGTCCGGGTTGCAATTGGTGTCGACGATGGCCGCGACCGGGATGCCGAGGCGCTGGGCCTCCTTGATCGCGAGCTGCTCCTTGTTGGTGTCGATCACGAACAGCAGGTCGGGCACGCCGCCCATGTCCTTGATGCCGCCGAGCGCCTTCTCGAGCTTGTCCTTCTCGCGGGTCAGCATGAGGCGCTCCTTCTTGGTGAGGCCGACGGCCCCGCCTTCGAGCGTCTCGTCCACCTTGCGCAGGCGCTGGATCGAGCCGGAGATGGTCTTCCAGTTGGTCAGCATGCCGCCGAGCCAGCGGGAGTTGACGTAGTACTGGGCCGAGCGCTTGGCCGCCTCGGCGATCGAATCCGCCGCCTGGCGCTTGGTGCCGACGAACAGCACGCGGCCGCCGCGGGCGACCGTGTCGCTCACCGCCTGAAGGGCGGCGTGGAGCGCCGGCACGGTCTGGGCGAGGTCGATGATGTGGATGTTGTTACGGGTGCCGAAGATGTAGGGCTGCATCTTCGGGTTCCAGCGGTGCGACTGGTGCCCGAAATGGGCGCCGGCCTCGAGGAGCTGGCGCATAGAGAAATCGACGGCCATGATCTTTGGTCTCTCCGGTTGATACCGCCGCGGAGGAGTAGCTGGCCGATCGGCCGGCCACCGGAAACGCCCCATTCAGGCATGGGGCCGGCTCCGCGTGTGGGATGGGCGGGGCGTTAGCAGATGCGGGCGAAGGACGCAAGGCGAGGCCGGAACCGTGCCCGCGTTCCGGCCCTGATGCTCCGCCGGTCGTCCCTGCCCCGGCCCGCCGATCCGACGCGGCGGTCGCAGCCGCAATCGCCGCCTCAGGCCGCCCTCACCGTGGCGAGGAAGCGGGACATCTCCGCATTCAGGCGCTCGGCCTGCCGGGACAGGTCCCAGGCCGGGTGCAGCACCTGAGACGCCGCCCCGGTCTCCTTCGTCGGAATGCACTTTCGCTGCACCGGTGAAGCATAGTGCTTCGCCCGACAGGGACGACTGCCCCCTTCTTCCGCCCGCGTGAACGGCGGACGCCAACCTCGACGCGGTCGCCTTGCGCGCCGTCTTCCTCGCGGGCGCCGAGGAAAGCTTGCGCCCCGATCCATGTGGGGCAACGCCGCGCTTGCCTGGGGGCTTTTTCAGATCCGGTGCGGGCCTCATCGAAGCTCCGCCAAATACAGTTGCCGTTCCGTCTCAAAAAACATCCGTTTCGTTGGAATAAGCGCACCGCGACATCGCTGTTGCAGCCACGCTACAGCGCATTTCTCCGGCTTATGAGCATAGCTGAGGGACAGGCAAGCTCGAATCCAATCAACACAACTCATTACCAAATTAAGTTGGAATGTTCGATCTTTAATATCTTCGCCGTTGCACACTACGCCCGAAGCAAATGCAGTCATAGAGTGGAATGTGGAGTGACATGGGCCGGCTGACATCCCGAGGACGGCGCGCGCGCCGCGCACTCACGACCGCGACAGGATTCGCGACAGGATTTCTGGGTGCCGCGTTGACGGTGCCGGCTCAGGCCGCGCCGACGAACGAGGAACTCTACGAGATGCTTCGCTCGGTCCAGGCCGAGCAGCAGCGGCTGAAGCGCGAGAACCAGGAAACCAAGGCCGCGCTCATCGAGGCGAGGCAGCGGCTGCGCGTGCTCCAGGGAGCGCCGCGCCCCTCGCCGCCCCGCGCCACCGCCGGAGACCTTCCGGCCCCGATCGGGCGGGCCGCGCCCCTGCGCGCCGTCTCGGGGGTCGTCGGTGCGATCGAGGGCGGGGCCGGTAGCTTCCGGGCGGGAAGCGGCGCCTACGCTGCCGGGTCGCTGGCGTTTCCCATCGGGCAATCTTTCGGATTCCAGGCGGACCTCGCGACGATCGCCCATGGCGGCGACCTCGGACTGGGAGCGGCCGGACATGCCTTCTTCCGCGACCCGACGAAGGGTCTGATCGGCCTCTACGGCTCCGTCGATTACGCGACCGCCCTTCGAAGCTACGGCCTTCAAGACGTCGGCACGACGACCGGCCGCATCGCCGGCGAGGGCGCCCTGTTCCTTGACCGCTTCACGGTCGAGGGCATCGCCGGCTGGCAGCTTGGCGATCGGGCGGAGCGGTTCTTCGATCAGGTCGACGTGGTCTGGTACGCGACGGACGACCTTCGCTTCAGTCTCGGCCATCGCTACGAGAACCGGATCAATTCCGTTGCCGCCGGCGCCGAGTATCTGCTCCCGCTGCTGAGCCCCGTGGGCGTATCGGTCTTCGCCGAGGGCCGCGTCGGAGAGCGCGACTACCGCGCCGGCCTCGGCGGTCTTCGCGTCTATTTCGGCCAGGAAGACAAGTCGCTGCTGCGGCGGCAGCGCGAGGATACGCTCAAGGTGCGCCTGATCGATCCCTTCGCAGCGCGTCCGAAAGGGTTCCGCGTCGTTCCGGCGGTCGGCCCGCAGGGTCCGGCCGGGCCACAAGGCGCGACCGGCGCGCAAGGGCCGACGGGGGCACAGGGGACCCCCGGTGCGACTGGAGCGCAAGGGCCGACCGGGGCACAGGGGGCGCCTGGCGCAACCGGGGCACAAGGACCGACCGGGGCGCAGGGCGTGGCCGGAGGACAGGGGCCGACCGGCGCGACAGGGACAGCGGGTGCGCCCGGCGCGACAGGGCCGCAGGGACCGGCCGGAGTGCAAGGAGTGGCCGGACCGCAAGGGCCGACGGGCGCAACCGGGGCGCAGGGACCGGAAGGAGCACAGGGCGCAACCGGGGCGCAGGGGCCGACCGGGCCGCAAGGGCCGACGGGCGCAACCGGGGCGCAGGGACCGCAGGGTCCAACAGGGCCGCAAGGGCCGGAGGGACCGCCCGGAGAGGGAGGGGTCTTCCCTTTCCCTCCCGTTTAAGGAGCGCCCGGCGCCGGGCCGAGCACCGGTTCGGTGGCGAAGGGCGCGTCGAACGAGGAGCGCGCGACGCGCAAGGCCGCCCCCGGGGGCAGCCTTGCACAATCCGGGTGCGACCGACCGTGGCGGCGCCCCCGAAACCCGCCGCGCTCAGGCGGCGGAGGCCACCGCCGGCGAGATCATCTTGCGCGCCTTCTTGTCCTCGGTGGTGCCGAGGAAGGCCTGGGCCTCCTCCTTGCGCTCGAAGACGTGGGGGGCGACGCCGCGCTTGGTCAGCGCCTCCTCCATCTTGAGGCGCAGGAAGGCGCTGGTCGCGTAGCGCGTCGTCGTGGCGTAGTAGTTCGCCTGGAGATATTGGATCATCCCGGCATAGTCGTCGTAGAGGTTCTCGTTGAGCCGGAAGCCGTCGTGGTTGATCACGGCGTTGACCCGCTGCCCGGCCTTGCGGCAGGCGTCGACGATGGTCATGCGCAGCTCGTCCATGTCGCTCTTCACCCGGCAGTACCAGCCTTCCAGGTTGATGAAGAGGATGTTGCGCTCGGCATCCAGGCTGACGCGCGATTTGAGGTCGAGGTTGAGCAGATCCGAGATCAGCTCCATCGGATCCTCGCGGAAGATGCGCGGATCCATCGGCACCGGGTTCCGCACGATCGGCGCGAAATCCATGTGGGCGAGGATGTCGCGCTCGATGTCGATGCCCGGCGCCACCTCGATCAGTTCGAGCCCCTCTTTCGTGAGCTGGAAGACGCAGCGCTCGGTGACGTAGATCACCGGCTGCGAGCGCTCGACCGCGTAGGGGCCCGAGAAGGTATTCTGCTGCACTTGCGTCACGAATTTGCGGGCGCGGCCCTCGGTGACGATCGTCACCTGACCGTCCTGCACCGCGATCTCCAGACCGCCCGCGGTAAAGGTGCCGGCGAAGACGACCGAGCGGGCGTTCTGCGAGATATTGATGAAGCCGCCGCAGCCGTTGAGCTTGCCCCCGAACTTCGAGGTGTTGACGTTGCCGGCCCCGTCGCACTCGGCCATGCCGAGGCAGGTCATGTCGAGGCCGCCGCCGTCGTAGAAATCGAACATCTGGTTCTGGTCGATGATGCAGTCGGCGTTCGTGGCCGCGCCGAAGCTCGAGCCCGAGGCCAGCACGCCGCCGACGGCGCCGGCTTCCGTCGTCAGGGTGATGTAGGGGGTGATCTTCTCCTCGTTGGCGACGGAGGAGATGCCCTCAGGCGCGCCGACACCGAGATTGACCACGCCGTTGGGCGGCAGCTCGAAGGCGGCGCGCCGGGCGATGATCTTGCGCTCGTTGAGCGGCATGCGCTTGATGCCGGTGACCGGCACCCGGATCTCGCCCGCGAGCGCCGCGTCGTACATCACGCCGTAGTTCATGCGGTGCATCTCGGGCTCGGCCACGACGACGCAATCCACGAGAATGCCGGGGACGCGCACGTCCTTGGGCAGCAGGTAGCCGTCATCGACGATGCGCTCGACCTGGGCGATGACGATGCCGCCGTTGTTGCGCGCGGCCATGGCCTGGGCGAGGCAGTCGAGGGTCAGCGCCTCCTTCTCGAAGGAGAGGTTGCCCGACGGATCGGCGGAGGTGGCGCGGATGAAGGCGACATCGATCTTGGTGGCGGTGTAGAACAGCCACTCCTCGCCATCGACCTCGACGAGCTTGACGATGTCCTCGGTGGTCAGTTCGTTGACCTTGGCGCCGCCATGGCGCGGATCGACATAGGTCTTGAGCCCGACCTTCGAGAACAAGCCCGGCTGGCCGGCGGCGCAGGCGCGGTAGAGCTGCGAGATCACGCCCTGGGGCAGGTTGTAGCCGCGGATCTGATTGGCCTGCGCCGCTTGGGCCACCTTCGGCATGCGACCGAAATTGGCGGCGATGACGCGGGAGAGAAGCCCGTCGTGATGCAGGCGGCCGGTGCCCAGCCCTTTGCTGTCGCCCGCGCCCGCAGTCATGATCAAGGTCAGGCCACGCGGCGAACCGGTGTCGACGAAGCGCTTCTCCAACGCCGCGTGCAGCGCCTCCGGGATGCAGCTCTGGACGAAGCCGGTCGTGGTGAGGACGTCGTTCTCGCGAATCAGCGCGATCGCTTCCCCAGCCGTGATGACCTTGTTCTTCTTCATAGGCCCCGCCGTCCTCCACTTTCCTGGCCCGGCCGGACGGTACCGCCCGCCTCTTGCCGCTTCCGCCTGGAATATTGTCGGCCGCCCCTGTGAGGCCGGACAAGTCCCGGCCTCACAGGGGCGGCTGAATTCTGCATACAATTATCGTTGCAGTGCATCGATGTGCTGACGCACCGCAAGAAACTGCACGTCTTGTCTGTGACAATACCCGAAAACCTTCCCAGGATACGCCTGAAAAACACTTCGTTCCAGATTGAGAAAAATTGCAGGTGGTCTCTGACGGGCCGCGGCACCGGAGATGCCTCCTGCGACCGGAGGGATTGGGAAGCAGCCTCCCGCCTGCCGCGCTTGCTCGTGCCGCGGCGCGTGATTACGAGAGCCGCGAGGCCCGGACCATCTTTCGGGCCGCCGCACACTCGAAGACCTTTCGGAGATCTCCCATGGGCTTTCTCGCCGACGCCCTCTCGCGGGTGAAGCCGTCCGCGACCATCGCGATGACCCAGAAGGCGCGCGAGCTGAAAGCCTCGGGCGTCGATGTCATCAGCCTCTCGGTCGGCGAGCCGGATTTCGACACGCCCGACCACATCAAGGAGGCGGCGATCGACGCGATCCGCCGCGGCGAGACCAAGTACCCGCCCGTCTCCGGCATCAACCCGCTGCGCGAGGCGATCGTCAAGAAGTTCAAGCGCGAGAACGGGCTCGACTACAAGGTCTCGCAGACCATCGTCGGCACCGGCGGCAAGCACGTCATCTACAACGCCCTGCTGGCCACCCTGAACCCCGGCGACGAGGTGGTGATCCCCCGCCCCTACTGGGTGTCCTACCCGGAGATGGTGGTGCTGTGCGGCGGCACGCCGGTCTTCGCCGAGACCGACATGGCGCACGATTTCAAGCTCCAGCCGGAGGAGCTGGAGCGCGTCATCACGGGCAAGACCAAGTGGATCATCCTCAACTCGCCGTCGAACCCGTCGGGTGCCGCCTACACCCGTGACGAGATGAAGAAGATCACCGACGTGCTGATGCGCCATCCGCAGGTCTGGGTGCTCACCGACGACATGTACGAGCACCTGACCTACGGCGACTTCGAATTCGTCACGCCCGCGCAGGTCGAGCCCGGCCTGTACGAGCGCACGCTGACCATGAACGGCGTCTCGAAGGCCTATGCCATGACCGGCTGGCGCATCGGCTACGCCGCCGGCCCCGAGCAGCTCATCAAGGCGATGGACTTCGTCCAGGGTCAGCAGACCTCGGGCGCCTCCTCGATCTCGCAATGGGCGGCGGTGGCCGCGCTCGACGGCACGCAGGAGCACCTCGCGCGCTTCAAGGCGGCGTTCCAGGAGCGGCGCGACCTCGTGGTCTCGATGCTCAACCAGACCAACGGCCTGAAATGCCCGGTGCCGGAAGGCGCGTTCTACGTCTACCCGTCCTGCGCCGAGCTGATCGGCAAGACGACCGAGACCGGCAAGACCCTCGGCTCGGACGAGGACTTCGTCACCGAGCTGCTCCAGGCGGAGGGCGTCGCCGCGGTCCACGGCTCGGCCTTCGGCCTCGGCCCCAACCTGCGCATCTCCTACGCCACCTCCAACAAGACCCTGGAGGAGGCCTGCCGCCGCATCCAGCGCTTCTGCGGCTCGCTGCGGTAGGCGGTCCTTCGGGGCAAAGCGTCGCCCGACGGGCAGCGGCGTCACGGCACGGTTGCCGTCGGCGGCGCAGGCCTCTACATCGGCCCTCCCCGCGGCCGATGCGCCCGATGGTTTCGCGAGCCCTCTCGGGCCTGCGTGGTGGCGGGGCCGGCAGTGACGGGGCGGTGCGGACCAGTTCTCTGCGCCGTTCCTGTGACGCTCAGTGGGCCGAGCGGCTGCAGGTGCGTCGGGAGCGCGGGGAACAGGAACCGCGACCCCGGCGCAAGGCCCACCTACCTGAATTCCCTCGCCCGAATTCCCTTGGCCCCAGACCGGCACGCGTCCGGTCCGGGGCCGGGCCTGGGATATCGGCGAGCGAAGCGTTAACGGTCTTTCTCAAGGGAAAGCGAACCGCTCGTGGGCGATCTATCGCAGACCATCGCCTAAAGGTCGCACCATGTCTCAGGTCGCCAGAGCCCGCACGTCCGCCCGCCAGTATCTGCCGGAATCGAAGCTCGACGACCTCGCCAGCAGCCTGCGGCGGTTGGCCAACCATCGCGGCCTCGTCCGCAGCGAAATCGCCAGCCCGATGCTGCTGCGCCTGCTGCCGCCGCCGCGGCGGGTCGAGGATAAGAAGTACGAGGCCGATCTGCGCCAGCGCCTCACGGATGCCAACCTCGACGGGCCGCGCATCGCCTACCTGATGGCCGATGCCGAGCGGGAAATCGCGGTCGCGCATACCCGTCTGTCGGGCTGAACCAGAAGCCGGCTCAGCCGATCTCGACCCGCCCGTCGAGCCCGACGACGCGACCCAGGCCACGGACGCGGCTGAGCAAGCGTTCGCCGTTGAGTTCGGCCCATTCGGCGGGCAGGCGCAGCACCACCTTGCCGTCCTCCACCACGAGCGGCATCCGCTTGAGCGGGCCCGCCATCCCGGCTGAGACCGGGAAGGCGACGCGCATGAGCGCCCCGACGAGGCGAGCGCGGTCGAACAGGCGCGGGCCGGCGAGCGCCCGCAGGGTCGGGCTCGCCTTTTCCGGCGCGACGCCCTCGTGGCGGAAATAGCCCGATAGAGCGAGGTAGGCACGGCCGGGATGGTCGATGCCGGCGAAGGCTGCGTTGGCGAGCACGTTGAGGCTCTGCTCGCCGCGGTAATCGGGATGCGCCCGCCAGCCGATATCCGAGAGCAGGCAGGCGGCGTGGCGCAGGCGACGCTCGCCCGCGGTCTCGGGACCGTCCAGGCTGGTGATGAACTGGTCGGTCCATTCGCGCAGCTCGTCGCCGTGGCCGGGCGAGCGGGCGCGCTGCACGTTCAACTCTCGCGCCGAGACGATCAGCGGATCGGTCAGACGCGTCTCGCGGTCGAGCTGCTCGAATAGCAGGCCCTCGCGCACGCCGAAGGCGGAAATCGCGATCTCGCGCGGACGGCCCGCCCGAATGATCTCTTCGAGCACCACCGCACCAAAGGCCAGCAGCGGCCGGCGCGCCTCGGCGATGGTCTCGACCTCCTGCAGGGTCGCGGCGTCGCTCGCCTCGACCATTTCGAGGAAGCTCAGCTCGTCGGAGGGCTCCACCGCGTAGCCGTGCATGACGTGGAGCGGATAATCGCGGGCGGCCTGATGCAGCCGGGCCAGCGCCCGCCACGTGCCGCCGACCGCGTAAAAGGTGCGCCCGCGCAAGGTGTCGAGTTGCGGCTCGGCCTTCTTCAGATGCTCGCGGGCGATCTTGCGCGCCTTCTTGAGCGAGCCTTCGGAGAGATCCTGAAGCGCCAGCCCGCCGAGCGGCATGGTCACGCCCTGGCCGACCGTGGTGCCGTTGACGTCGACGAGTTCGAGCGAGCCGCCGCCGAGGTCGCCGACCACGCCATCGGGCGCGTAGAAGCCGGAGACGACGCCGAGCGCCGACAACTCGGCCTCGCGCCGGCCGGAGAGAAGCTGGATCTCCTGGCCGAGTGCCTCGCGCGCGGCGTCCAGGAAGGCCGGGCCGTTGGCCGCATCCCGCGCGGCGGCGGTCGCCAGGACGAAGATGCGCGAGACCCGCATCGTATCACACAGGACGCGGAAGCGGCGGAGCGCCGTGAGCGCCCGCTGCACGGAATCCTCGTTGAGGCGGCCCGTGGAGAAGACGCTGCGGCCGAGCCCGCACAGCACCTTCTCATTATAGAGCGGCGTCGAGGCGCGCTGGAGCCCGTCATAGGCGACGAGCCGCACCGAATTCGAGCCGATATCGATGATCGCGACGGGATCGAACGTCATGCCAGTCATCATCGGGGCCGGCCGTTCGGCGGAGTGGGCGAGCGTCAGGTGAGGACGTGTCGGACCCATGCAGCCCCCTCTCAGGGAAGCACCCCGCGCAAGGGGCGCTCACGATGGTGCAGGGGCGGAAGCCGCCCGAACACTCACGAAAGTCGCGGACCGGAAACCGGCCGAGCACTTAGGATAGTACCGGGCCGGAAACCGGCCCGGTGCAGGCCGTGGTCAGGACCGCTGGGCGCGGCGGCTGAGCGCCCGCGGGCTCGACTTCTTCGATGACTTTCCGCGCCCGGACAGGCTCGGATTCGTCATGAAATACTTGTGCGCATTGAACGGTTCCTCCCCGTCCGCAGGGCTGATCCGCTCGCTCGCACCCGATGCCAGTACACGCCAGCTCTGCCGGTTGTCGAGAAGATTGGCCAGCATGATCTGATCGAGCACCTGCTGATGCACAGTCGGATTGGTGATCGGCAGCAGGGATTCGACCCGCCGGTCGAGGTTGCGCTGCATCAGGTCGGCCGAGGAAATGTAGAGGGTGGCCTTCGGGTGCGGCAGCCCGGCGCCGTTGCCGAAGGCGTAGACGCGCTCGTGCTCGAGGAAGCGCCCGACGATCGACTTGACCCGGATCGTGTCGGACAGCCCCGGAATGCCCGGCCGCAGGCAGCAGATGCCGCGCACGATGCAATCGATCTGCACGCCCTCCTGGCTGGCATCGTAGAGCGCATCGATGATCTGGCTGTCGACCAGGGAGTTGCACTTGATCCAGATCGCCGCCGGGCGCCCGGCCTTGGCGTGGGCGATCTCCTCCTCGATGTGCTGCAAGAGGCGCGGCTTCAGGGTCAGCGGCGAGACCGCCATGCGCTCCAGTTCCGCCGGCTCGGCGTAGCCGGTGATGAAGTTGAAGATGCGCGAGACGTCCCGGGCGATGGCCGGATCGGCGGTGAAGAAGGACAGGTCGGTGTAGATGCGCGCGGTGATGGGGTGATAGTTGCCGGTGCCGACATGGCAGTAGTTGACGAGGCGGTCGCCCTCACGGCGTACGACCATCGACAACTTGGCGTGGGTCTTCAGCTCGACGAAGCCGAACACCACCTGCGCGCCCGCCTTCTCGAGGTTGCGCGCCCAGCGGATATTGGCCTCCTCGTCGAACCGGGCCTTCAGCTCGACCAGTGCGGTGACGGACTTGCCGGCCTCCGCCGCCTCCGCGAGTGCGGCCACGATCGGCGAGTTCGATGAGGTGCGGTAGAGCGTCTGCTTGATCGCCACGACGTTCGGATCGCGGGCGGCCTGGGCCAGGAACTGCACCACCGAGTCGAACGACTCGTAGGGGTGGTGGACGATGAAATCCTTCTGGCGGATCGCCGCGAAGACGTCGCCGCCCGATTCACGGATGCGCTCGGGGAAGCGCGGATTGTAGGGCTTGAACTTGAGGTCCGGCCGGTCGACCCCGACGATCTGCGACAGCTCGTTGAGCGCCAGCATCCCCTCGACCACGAAGACCGAGTCCGGCGCCATCTCCAGCTCGTCGGCGACGAAGGCGCGCAATTCCTCCGTCATGCCCGCCTCGACCTCCAGGCGGATGACGACGCCGCGGCGGCGGCGCTTGATCGCCGATTCGAAGTGCAGGACGAGGTCTTCCGCCTCCTCCTCGATCTCCAGATCGGAGTCGCGCACGACGCGGAAGGCGCCCTGCCCCTTCAGCGAGTAGCCGGGGAAGAGCCGGCTCGCGTATTTCGCGATCACCTGCTCGATGGCGATGAAGCGGGCGGTGCCGTCGCCGATGACCTCGGGCAGGCGCACGAACCGGTCGAGCAGGGACGGCAGACGGATCAGGGCGCGCAGGGTGCGCCCGTCACGGGGCCGCACCATCATCAGCGCGACGGTGAAGCCGAGATTGGGGATGAACGGGAAAGGGTGGGCCGGATCGATCGCGAGCGGCGTCAGCACCGGGAAGATGTAGGTGAGGAAATAGTCGTCGAGCCAAGCAAGGTGCTCCGCCGACAGCTCTGCCGGCTCCGCGAGGTGGATGCCGTTGCCGTTCAGCTCCTCGCGCAGCGCGCGCCAGCGATCCTGCTGGTCCAACGCCAGCCGCGAGACTTCCGTGCCGATGCGGGCGAGCTGCTCGGACGGGGTCAGGCCGTCCTGCGAGGGCACGACGAGGCCGGCGCGGACCTGATCGTGCAGGCCGGCGACACGCACCATGAAGAACTCGTCCAGATTGTTGGCCGAGATCGAGAGGAAGCGGAGCTGCTCCAGCAGCGGATGGTTGGGGTTGGAGGATTCCTCCAGAACCCGGCGGTTGAACTGGAGCCAGGACAGCTCACGGTTCACGAACCGCTCGGGCGAGTGGCGGAGCGATCGCCCTGCCTCCAGCACCGGCTCGCGGGCGGCCTCGGCCGCATCGCTCTCCGCTTTGGCATCGGCCTCCGACGGCTTCTCGGCGGCCTTCTCCGCCGCGAGGATGCGGGCGGCGCGAGCAGTCCGGGCGCGGGCGGATTCGCTGCGCACACCCCGCTCGGTGGCGAGGCTGGTCTCTTCGGTCTCGGTCGCCTCCGTATCCCGGGCGACGACATCCGACTCCACTTCCGACAACGCCCTGGCTCCCTTCCGCTCCGAAGCGCGTCCGGTCACGATGCGACCGGTGACGACTCCGCCCCTTGCAGTGCTGCGCGGCTCCCTAACATAGGGCGGCCGAACCGGTTTGACGGTTTCGTGACGCTGGCGGCCGACTCACGACCCTCCCGCGGCCTCTTCCTCTTCGCCGCCCCCCTCTTCCTGACCCTCGCCTCCCCCATCGGCGGCTTCCATCCGGTCGAGGACGGCGAGCGCGAGCGGCCGGGTGATGCGGCGGCGGCGGCCGAGCGCGTCGCGGTCGAGTTCGGCCACGACCTCGCGGACGCGGGCGAGCGAGCGGTCGATGCGCAGGGCCAGGGCATCGACCACCGAGGTGTCGATGCCGAGTTGCCGGTCGGCGAACAGCTTGACGATCACCGCCTTCAGGAGCGCGTCGTCCGGCGGGCCGATCTCGGCGCCGGGCGCGAGCCGCAGCCGCGAGCGCAGGTCGGCGACCTTGAGGCCGAAGCCGTCCACCGGTCCGCAGGCCGTGAGCAGCACCGGAAAGCGGCGCTCGCGCGCGAGGTTGAGCAGATGGAACAGGGCCGCCTCGTCGCGGCCCGCCGCGCGGTCCACGTCCTCGACCACGAGGGCGCCGTTGGAAATCAGATGCGACACGCGGTCCATCGCGACGTCCGCGGCAGGGACCGTCCAGGCTTGCGCCCGCGTCGCCCAGATCGAGGCGAGATGGCTCTTGCCGCTGCCGGGCGGGCCGCGGAGCAGGAACACGGTGTCCGGCCAGTCGGGCCACGCCTCGATCAGGGCGTAGGCCTCCTCGTTGGAGGGGCTGACGAGGAAATCCTCGGCGCCGTAGCGCGGATCGAGCGGCAGGTCGAAGGTGAGCTGCTTCGGGGGTTCCGTGTCGCGCATCCTCGCACCTTACACCAAGTTGCTCGACACGAGTCGGGAGACGAGCGCCCGGCGAACGCCCGCACTGCCTCCGGCTATCAGGAAGGGTCGTCGGCGCGGGATTCTCCGCCGCCGCCGCGCGATCAATCGCGGGCGGGCAGCGTCGAGTTCCCCGACTCCCCGATCAGCAGCGGCCCGTCGCCCCGGTAGAGCTTGCTCTCGAGGTAGCGCTCGATGCCGAAGCGCACGACGACACCGATCGAGGCGGCCACCGGCACCGCGAGCAGGAGCCCGAGGAAGCCGAACAGCGAGCCGAAGGCGAGGAGCGCGAACATCAGCCAGACCGGGTGGAGGCCGACCGAATCGCCCACGAGCTTGGGCGAGATCACGTTGCCTTCGAGGAACTGCCCGACGAGGAACACCCCGACGGTCAGCCCGATATGCAGCCAGTCCCCGCTGGGCCACCACTGCACCAGGGCGACGCCGACCGAGAGCAGGAAGCCGGTGAGCGTGCCGACATAGGGGATGAAGGTGAGGAAGCCCGAGATCATCCCGATCAGGACGCCGAAGTTCAGCCCGACGAAGAACAGGCCGATCGCGTAGAACGAGCCGAGGATCAGGCAGACGAGACTCTGGCCGCGCACGAAGCCGGTCACCGCCCCGTCGATCTCGCCCGCGAGCCGCCGCGCCGTCGGGCGGTGGCGCGGAGGCACCCAACCGTCGAGGGCAGCGATCATCCGGTCCCAGTCGTGCAGCACGTAGAAGGCGACGACCGGCGTGACGACGAGCAGCGAGGCGATGGAGACGAGCGCCTGGCTCCCGGTCCAGAGCGACTTGAGGAAGGCCAGGAACCACGTACCGCCCTGCCCGACCAGCGTGCCGACGGAGGATTGCAGTTCGTTGACGACCTCGGCCCCGCCGATGCGCTGGAGCAGCGGCCCGGCCCGCTCCACGAGGATGCTCTGCAACCGCCCGACCATGCCCGGCAGGGCGTTGACGAGCGAGGCGATCTGCCCGGCGATCAGTGGCACAACGATGATGAGCACCACCACGAGCCCGACGACGAAGCCCGCCAGGATCAGCAGCGTGGCGGCGAGCCGGCCGAGGCCGAGCCGCTCCAGCCGGTCGGCCAGCGGATCGAGCAGATAGGCCAGTGCCAGCCCCGCCACGAAGGGCAGCATCACCTCGCGCAGCTCGTAGAGCAGGAAGACGATGACCGCGAGGATCGACAGCCCGATGATTGCCCGCCCACGCATCGAGATGCCGTCCCCGTCAATCCGTCCGGCGCGGACAGTGGGAAGCGGGGCGCGCCCGGTCAAGGCGGACCTCGCATGGCGGAGCTTGCCGCGCGCAGCGGGAAGGCGTTCGATCACCGCCTCGCCTCGAGCGACTCGGGCACCATGGCAACCGGGGCCACCGATCGAGGCGCTTTTCGCCCAGGGGCCGGAATGATGCTGTGCCCGAACATGCCGCCCCGCGCCGGTGACAGTGGCCAATCGCGCCGCGATGTGGCAGCGGGTTTTGGCATGACCAGCGATTACCGGACGACGGGGCGGCGATGACGGCGCAGGACGGAAACGGGCTCACCTACGCGCAGGCCGGCGTCGATATCGACGCGGGCAACGCGCTCGTCGAGACGATCAAGCCGCTGGTGCGCGCCACCCGCCGGCCGGGGGCGGATGCCGAGATCGGCGGCTTCGGCGGCCTGTTCGACCTCAAGGCGGCCGGCTTCAAGGACGCGATCCTGGTCGCCGCCAATGACGGCGTCGGCACCAAGGTGAAGATCGCCATCGAGACCGGACGCCACCACACGATCGGCATCGACCTCGTGGCGATGTGCGTCAACGACATCATCGTGCAGGGCGCCGAACCGCTGTTCTTCCTCGACTATTACGCCACCGGAAAGCTGGTGCCCGGCGTCGGCGCCGACATCGTGCGCGGCATCGCCGAGGGCTGCCGGCAGGCGGGCTGCGCGCTGATCGGCGGCGAGACCGCCGAGATGCCGGGCCTCTACGACGGCGCCGACTACGATCTCGCCGGGTTCTCGGTGGGCGCGGCCGAGCGCGGCACGCTGCTGCCGCGCCCCGGCATCCTGCCCGGTGACGTCGTGCTCGGCCTGCCCTCCTCGGGCGTCCACTCGAACGGGTTCTCGCTGGTGCGGCGGATCGTGGCCAAGACCGGCCTCGGCTACGACGCCGACGCGCCGTTCGCGCCCGGCCGCAGCCTCGGCGAGGCGCTGCTGGAGCCGACCCGGATCTACGTGAAGCCGCTGCTCGCCGCCCTGAAGCGGGCCGGCGGCATCCGGGCGCTCGCCCACATCACCGGCGGCGGCTTCCCCGACAACCTCCCCCGCGTCCTGCCCGACGGCGTCGGCATCGCCATCGACCTCTCGGCCATCGCCGTGCCGCCGGTCTTCGGCTGGCTCGCGCGCGAGGGCGGGGTCGCGCAAGCGGAGATGCTGCGCACCTTCAACTGCGGCATCGGCATGGTGGTGGTCGCCGCCGCCGACGCGGCCGACGCCGTGGCGGACGCGTTGACCGAGGCCGGCGAGGCGCCGGTCCGGCTCGGGCACATCACCGAGCGCGGGGCGGAAGCCGTGACCTTCACGGGGCAGCTCGCCCTGTGAGCGCTCCGACCCCGAAGAAGCGCGTCGCGATCCTCATCTCGGGTCGCGGCTCGAACATGGTCTCGCTGATCGAGGCGGCACGCGCGCCGGACTATCCGGCCGAGATCGTGCTCGTGCTCTCGAACCGCCCCGACGCCGCCGGCCTCGACCGCGCGCGGGCGGCGGGCATCCGGGCCCACGCCATCGACCACAAGGCGTTCCCCGATCGCGCCCGCTTCGACGCCGCGCTCCAGGCGGAACTGGACGAAGCGGGCATCGAGTTGATCGTACTCGCCGGCTTCATGCGCATCCTCACCGACGCCTTCGTCGAGGCTTGGGGTGGCCGGATGATCAACATTCACCCCTCGCTGCTGCCGCTGTTCAAGGGCACGCACACCCATGAGCGCGCGCTGGAAGCGGGCGTGCGCCTGCATGGCTGCACGGTGCATTACGTCGTGCCGGAACTCGATGCCGGCCCGATCGTGGCCCAGGCCGCCGTGCCGGTGCTGCCGGGCGACGACGCCGACACGCTGAGCGCCCGCGTGATCGTTCAGGAGCACCGGCTCTACCCGGCAGCGCTGGCCCTGATCGCGGGCGGCGGCGCCACGTTGGAAGGAGGCCGCGTGCGCTTCACGGCGCAAGCGCGCGACGCCGGATCGGCGATCCTCTCGCTCTGAACGCAGCTTCGATCGCACCACTCCACCTCGCACCCTCATCCTGAGGTGCCGCGAAGCGGCCTCGAAGGGTGCTCCCGTGCCCGCCCGATCCCTGGACGATCCTTCGAGGGCCACGCTCCGCGCCGCCACCTCGGGATGAGGTCGAGGATCGGATGGGAGCGGCCGGGCCAGCGCCCAAAAAATCAGAAAAAGATCGGCCGCGCGCTCGCTGAGTGCTCGACCAGCACCGCGCCGGTGGCCGGATCGACCTCCTTGAGCACCGCGTCGTAGCCCCAGAGGTCGGCGAGGTGCTGGAGCACGCGGCGGGCATCCTCCCGCTGCAGGGTGATGCGGTTGAGCGCCTTGTGGTGGAGGATCAGCCGGCGGTCGCCTTCGAGATCCACGTCCACCACCTCGATGTCGGGGTCGAGCCACGCCACGTCGTATTGGCGGGCGAAGGAGCGCCGCATCTTGCGGTAGCCGCGCTCGTCATGGATCGCCGCGACGCGCATCTCCGGCTCGTCGGGATCGTCCACGACGTGGAACAGCCGCATGTCGCGCATGAGTTTGGGGCTCAGGAACTGCGCGATAAAGCTCTCGTCGCGATAATTCTCCCAGCAATCGCGCAGCACGCCCATGGCGTCGCCGGTCCCGGCGATGTCGGGGAACCAGTCCCGGTCCTCGTCCGTCGGCTGCTCCACGATGCGGGCGATGTCCTGCATCATGGCAAAGCCCAACGCGTAGGGGTTGTGGCCGCCGAAGGAGCGGTCGTCGAAATTCGGCTGGCGGATGACGTTGGTGTGCGAGGTCAGGAACTCGAGATAGGCCGCCTCGCTGAGCTGCCCCTTCTGCGAGAGGGAATTCATGATCCGGTAGTGGCAGTAGGTGGCGCAGCCCTCGTTCATCACCTTGGTCTGGCGCTGCGGGTAGAAGTACTGCGCCACGAGCCGGACAATCCGAAGAATCTCGCGCTGCCAGGGTCGCAGGCGCGGGGCCACCTTCTCCAGGAAGTAGAGGATGTTCTCCTGGGGCAGCTCCAAGAGCGCCCTGCGCCGCTCCAGGGCCGGGTCGCCCTTGGCCGCGCCGGCCTTGGCCGGCAGCGTGCGCCAGAGGTCGTTGTAGATCTGCTCGCCGTGCTCCTCGCGCTCGCGCTCGCGCCGCTGCTCGCTCGCCAGATCGGGTCGCTTCTTGCGGGGATAGCGGTGGACGCCCTGGCTCATCAGGGCGTGGGCGGCGTCGAGCACGTGCTCGACCGCCTGATGCCCGTAGCGCTCCTCGCAGCGGGCGATGTAGCTCTTGGCGAAGTCGAGATAGTCGAGGATGCCCTCGGCATCGGTCCACTGCCGGAACAGATAGTTGTTCTTGAAGAAGTGGTTATGGCCGAAGGCGGCGTGGGCGATCACCAGCGTCTGCATCGTCGCCGTGTTCTCCTCCATGACGTAGGAGATGCACGGATCGGAGTTGATGACGATCTCGTAGGCGAGCCCCATCAGGCCGCGGCGGTAGCTCGCCTCCTGCTGAGCGAAGTGTTTGCCGAAGGACCAGTGCTTGTAGAACAGCGGCATGCCGATCGAGGCATAGGCGTCGAGCATCTGCTCGGCGGTGATGATCTCGATCTGGTTCGGGTACCACGACAGGCCGAGTTCGGGCCCGGCCACCGCCTCGCAGGCATCGTGGATGCGCCGGATCGTCTCGAAGTCCCAGTCATTGCCGGAAAACAACAGCTCGCCCGGTTTGGGTGCTGTCGACTTCGTGCGGCTCAGGCTCGCGACCATGTCGGCCCTTCTCTTCGACGCTGTCTCGCCTCCCCTCGCGGGGAAGCCTATCGCTCCGCCTCCGCCCGCGCATCCTTGCGGCCGAACAGCTCGCGGAACACGGGGTAGATGTCGCGGCGGTGGTTCACCTTGCGCATGGCGAGCGGCTCGCCGGCCTTGGCCAGGGCCTCGTAGGTCCGCCACAGGGTCGTGCGGTGCTCGACGAAGCCAGCGCGCGGGCCGTTCTCGTCGCCGACTTCGAGATAGGCGAAGTGCTGGCAGGCCGGCAGGATGTGCGCGCGCAGCAATTCGGTCGAGGTCGGCCCGTCGGAGGAAACGTTGTCGCCGTCCGAGGCTTGGGCGGCGTAGATGTTCCAGTCGTCCGGCGAGTAGCGCTCGGTGACGATGCGCTTCATCTCGACCAGCGCCGAGGAGACCAGCGTGCCGCCGGTCTCGCGGGAACCGAAGAAGGTCTCCTCGTCCACCTCGGCCGCCTTGTCGGTATGGCGGATGAAGACGATCTCGACGTGCTTGTAGCGGCGCGTCAGGAAGATGTGCAGCAGGATGTAGAAGCGCTTGGCCAGATCCTTCATGTGCTCGGTCATCGAGCCCGAGACGTCCATCAGGCAGAACATCACGGCCTGGGCGATCGGCTTCGGATAGGGCTCGAACCGGCGGAAGCGCAGGTCGATCGGATCGACATAGGGGATGCGCTTGGAGCGCTCGCGCAGTTCGAGCAGCTTGAGCTTCAGGTCGGGCAGGCGCGGATCCCTGGCGATCTCAGCCGCGGCGATCTCGGCCTCCAGGGCCGCCACCTCCTCCAGCTTCGGCCGCTTGAGGGCGATGCGCCGGGACATGGAATTGCGCAGCGTGCGCGACAGGGCGAGGTTGGCCGGCGAACCCGAGACGGTATAGCCGGCCCGCCGCAGGCCTTCCGTCTCGACCACCGCCAGACGCCGCTTGGCGAGATCGGGCAGTTCGAGGTCTTCGAGGAAGAGGTCGAGGAACTCTTCGCGCGTCAGGACGAAGTGAAAGGCGTCCTCGCCGTTCTCGCCACCGTCCCCGCCCTCGCCGGAGCCGCCGCCTCCCCCGCCGCCCGGCGGGCGCTCGATGCGGTCGCCCTCCACATAGGTCTTGTTGCCGGGCAGGATGTAGTCCTGATGGCCCGTGCCCGGCTGGCGCGAGAAGCGCGGTTCGCGCACCCCGTCGCCGGGCACGGTGATGCGCCCGTCCTTGCCGAGGTTCTTGATATCCTTCTCGCGGGCGGATTCCCGAACCGCGCGCTGTGCGACGTCCTTGACCCGGCGCAGGAAGCGTTGGCGGTTCGGGAGGCTCTTACCACCTGGATTGAGCCGACGGTCGACGATGTGCATCCGGGGTCGCTCAGCGCCTTCAAGTCTCACGTCCCCGCTCGGGGACAAAGGTGCGGAAGTGCGGCGGCGGATGCCGGAGGACTTGGCCTCAGCCCGCCTGCTTCACCCGCATGTACCATTCCACGAGTCGCCGGACCTGCCGTTCGGTGTAGCCCCGGTCGGTCATGCGATCGACGAACTCGCCGTGCTTCTTCTCCGTGTCGCTGTCCTTCTTTGATCCAAAGGAGATCACGGGCAGCAGTTCCTCGACCTGAGAGAACATCCGCCGTTCGATCACTTCGCGCAACTTCTCGTAGGATGTCCAGGACGGGTTGCGCCCGCCGTGCTGCGCCCGGGAGCGCAGCGCGAACTTCACGACCTCGTTGCGGAAATCCTTCGGGTTGGCGATGCCGGCGGGCTTCTCGATCTTGGTCAGCTCCTGGTTGAGGAGCTCACGGTTGAGGAGCTGGCCGGTTTCGGCGTCCTTGAAGTCCTGATCTTCGATCCAGGCGTCGGCGTAGTCGATGTAGCGGTCGAACAGGTTCTGACCGTAATCGTGGTAGGATTCGAGATAGGCCTTCTGGATCTCGTGGCCGATGAACTCGGCGTAGCGCGGCGCCAGCTCGGTCTTGATGAACTCCATATAGCGCTTCTCGGTCTCCGGCGGCAGCTGCTCGCGCCGGATCGCCTGCTCCAGCACGTACATCAGGTGGACCGGATCGGCCGAGATTTCGGTCGTATCGTGGTTGAAGGTCGCGGCCAGCACCTTGAAGGCGAAGCGGGTCGAGATCCCGTCCATGCCCTCGTCGACGCCGCCGGTATCCTTGTATTCCTGCATCGAGCGGGCGCGGGGATCGACCTCGCGTAAGGACTCGCCGTCGTAGACCCGCATCTTCGAGAACAGGTTCGAGTTGGCGTGCTCGCGAAGCCGCGAGAGCACCGAGACGCGGGCCAGCATCTCCAGCGTGCCCGGCGCGCAGGCGGCGGTGGAGAGTTCCGAGCCGGAAATCAGCTTCTCGTAGATGCGCTGCTCCTCCGTCACGCGGAGGCAGTAGGGCACCTTGATGACGTAGATGCGGTCGATGAAGGCTTCGTTGTTCTTGTTGGTCTTGAACGACTGCCACTCGGCCTCGTTCGAGTGGGCGAGGATCACGCCCGTGAAGGGGATCGCGCCGATATTCTCGGTGCCGACATAGTTGCCCTCCTGCGTCGCCGTGAGCAGGGGGTGGAGCATTTTGATCGGCGCCTTGAACATCTCGACGAATTCGAGAACGCCCTGGTTCGCCCGGTTGAGGCCGCCCGAGTAGGAATAGGCGTCCGGGTCGGCCTGGGACAGCGTCTCGAGCCGGCGGATGTCGACCTTGCCGACGAGCGACGAGATGTCCTGATTGTTCTCGTCGCCCGGCTCGGTCTTGGCGATGGCGATCTGGCGCAGGCGCGAGGGCCGCACCTTGATCACCTTGAAGCGGGAGATGTCGCCGTCGAACTCGTCGAGGCGCTTCAGCGCCCAGGGGCTCATCAGGCCGGTGAGGCGGCGGCGCGGGATGCCGAAGCGCTCCTCGATCTCCCGGCCCATGACCTCCGGATCGAACAGGCCGAGCGGGCTCTCGAAGACGGGCGAGACCTCGTCGCCGGCCTTCAATACGTAGACCGGATGGATCTCCATCAGCGCCTTGAGGCGCTCGGCGAGCGACGACTTGCCGCCGCCGACGGGGCCGAGCAGGTAGAGGATCTGCTTTCGCTCCTCCAACCCCTGCGCGGCGTGGCGGAAGAACGAGACGATCCGCTCGATCGTCTCCTCCATCCCGTAGAACTCGGAGAAGGCCGGGTAGGTCCGAATCGTGCGGTTCATGAACACGCGGCCGAGGCGGGCATCCTTAGCGGTGTCCACCATCTCCGGCTTACCGATCGCATCGAGGATGCGCTCGGCCGCGGAGGCGTACATCAGAGGATTGTCGCGGCAGGCTTCCAGGTACTCGGAGAGCGTCATCTCCGTGTCGCGGCGCGCTTCGTAACCGCGAGCGAAGCTCTGGAACAGGTCGTTCGTCGAGTGCAGCGGCATTCGAACACCCCCTTCAGGCTGATGACAGCTTCATCCTGTCTCGGGTCGAACGCAACTGACATTGCGGGTTTTGTCGCACCGCCCACAGGAGGTCTGTCTTGCGTGTGAAACGGGACACACTCAAAGCTGGTCGGGATTTAGCCCGAGCTTGACCGGCCTCGGACCGGAGGCAGAAACCTCCGGCCGAAGACCGGAAGCTCCTGAAATCCGTCGGAATTGCTGCATCGCGGCATTGCCATGCACGAAATGGTCCATCCGATCAGAGATCGGTGCCGCTCTTCTTCTCGTCCTTGGACTTGTCGTCCTTGCCGACGGTGATGCGGATGTCGCGCTTCTCGATCTCGCCGTCGGAATTCTTGATCTCGACGACGACCCCGTCGGAGCCGGTATAGCCGCTGTTGGGCTGGTAGAAGATCGCCTGAACCTCGGCGTCCTTGTTGGGGCAGCGGTACTTGGACGGCGTCTTCAGCTTGCCGGCCTTCGTGATGAGCGAGCCGGATTTCGGCGGCGTCACCACCTTGATCTCCGGCATCGGGCCGGCCGAACAATCCTTCTTCAGGTTCGGCACGATCACGAGGCGTGCCTGCTTGCCGGCGGGCACGGTCTCACTCTTGGTGACGGTGGTCTGGGCCAGGGCGGGCCCGGCGAGAAAGAGCCAAGCCGCGGCGAAGGCAGTGGGCAGCGCCGCAATCGGTCGAGTGGCCGGTCTTTTGGCAGTGGTCGGCAGATCCATCGGCGTTTCCTTGAGCGTCGTCGGGCGACCCGCCGGAGAGCGGCCGGCCGCCGACGAGGATGTGGGGAGGGCGCCGGCCCGCGTCGAGGCTTGCCTCTTCGAATCTTGCCGATCGAATCTTGCCGATCGAATCTCGCCGAACGCGGCGCCTGCTCAGTGCTGCAGCGCAGCGGCGACCGTGCCGGTCACCCGCGCGATCTGCGCGTCATCGAGATGACCGGCGAGCGCCTGCGTCAGCGCCCTCTCGACGCGCTCGCGTTCGCCGAGGTCGGCGAAGGGTGCAGCCGGAATGTCCCCATCGCCCAAATCGCAGGCGCGGCGGATGGTATCGGCGGCCCTGAGCAGCGTCTCCCGATCGGCCGGCCCCATATCCCAGAGCGGTGCACGCAGCCGGCTGATGACCCGCCGCGCGTCCCGGTATTCCCGATCGACCGTGGTCGAAGCCTCGATCTGGCTGACGAGGAACATCAATTCCAGAACCTCGTTGGCGGCTTCCGGGCAAGCGCGCACGATCCGCATCACGCGGGCGATGAGTTCCTGGGTCGGAGACATCCGGGAGCGAGGGGGGGCCATGGCGCCTCAACGCCGTTCCACCGGTAAAGTTCAGCCTCCATCTGCCGGCCGAAGCGCCAGGGTGGGCCGAAATCCGCAAGCCCGGCCAATACCTTGCGCGCAAGCGAGTTTTCGGAATTCGATGGCGGCCGCCGACCCCGCCTCAGGCAGCCTCGTGATCCGCCTCGTCGAGGCCGGCGAGCAGGGCCCGGCAGGCACGCAGCTCGGCAAGCGCCCCCTCGAGCGCCCGGCGATCCGAGGCGGCCGCCTCGACGCTTTCCTCGTCCCGGTCGATGCCGGTCGGCGCGCCGACCTCGGCCTCGCCCCGGCCGAGCGCCTGGACGAAGCGCACGCCGTTCTCCTTAAGGACGCGCTGCGCCCCGCGGATCGTGTAGCCTTTTCCGCGCAGCAGGCAGCTCACGCCCTTGATGAGATCGACATCCTCCGGCCGATAATAGCGCCGGCCGCCGGCCCGCTTCGTCGGCTTGATCTGGCTGAACCGGCTCTCCCAGAAGCGCAGGACGTGCTGCGGCACGCCGAGTTCCTCGGACACCTCGGTGATGGTGCGGAAGGCGCCGGGGCTCTTCTCGCTCCGCTCGTCACCGGTGGGAGAATCGAGGGCGGGCGATTCCAGCGGCAGTCCCATGGCAGCGCCTCAAACCAGATCGTGCGGGGGAGGACCGGGGCGGCGTGGCCGGGTCACTCGTCATCATCCATGTCGAGCCCGTTGACGTGGCCGCCATTGATGCGGGCCTTGAGCACGTTCGAGGGCTTGAACACCATCACCTGCCGCGGCTCGATCTCGACCTCGACACCGGTCTTCGGATTGCGGCCGATGCGCTTGCCCTTGGAGCGCACGACGAAGGAGCCGAACGAGGACAGTTTCACCGTCTCGCCCGAGGATAGGCACGTGCAGATCTCGGCGAGCACCGTCTCGACCAGTGCAGCCGATTCGGCCCGTGATAGACCGACCTGCTGGTAGACGGCCTCGCTCAAATCTGCGCGTGTGACCGTCTTGCTTGCCATCCGCTCCCCCTTCCGGCCGAGTTGCTCGACATCCATGCCATCCTTCTCAGGATGTACGGATGCAGCCTCCGCTCAAATGCCGTACGGGTTCCCCGACAAAGGATCCCGCCGTGTATCTCTATGATCGAACACGCTAATCGGCTGAAGGGCGACGGTCAACAGAACCTTGCGGTTGACAGCGGTTGACAGGAGGCCAAGCCCGTTCCGGCGCCCATCACCTACCATCGGATGAGCGCGGCGCCCCAGGTGAACCCGCCGCCGATCGCCTCGATCATCACGAGGTCGCCCTCGCGGATGCGTCCGTCGCGGCGGGCAGCGTCCAGCGCCAGGGGGATCGAGGCGGCCGAGGTGTTGCCGTGCCGATCGACGGTGAGCACCACCTTTTCGCGGGCGATGCCGAGCTTGTCGGCCGAGGCCTCGATGATCCGGCGGTTGGCTTGGTGCGGCACGAACCACGCGAGGTCGTCTGCGGTGGTGCCGGAGGCGCGGAAGGCGTCCTCGATCACGTCGGTCACCGAGCCGACCGCGAAGCGGAACACCTCGCGGCCCTCCATGCGCAGCTTGCCCGTGGTGCCGGTCGAGCCGGGCCCGCCATCGACGTAGAGCTTGGCGCGGTGGCGCCCATCCGAGCGCAGGCAGCTCGAGAGCACGCCGCGGTCGGCACTCGTGCCCTCACCCTCTCGAGCCTCCAGCACGATGGCGCCCGCGCCGTCGCCGAACAGCACGCAAGTGGTACGGTCCTCCCAGTCGAGCAGCCGCGAGAAGGTCTCGGCGCCGATGACCAGGGCACGCTTGGCCCCACCCGTCGTCAGGAAGCGGTCGGCGGTGGCCACCGCGTAGACGAAGCCGGCGCAGACCGCCTGGAGGTCGAAGGCGAAGCCGCCCTCGATCCCGAGCGCCGCCTGGATCTGGGTGGCGGTGGAGGGGAAGGTGTGATCGGGTGTCGAGGTCGCGCAGATCACGAAATCGATATCGGCAGGCGAGAGCCCGGCATCGTCGAGGGCCGCCATCGCCGCGCGGGTGCCGAGCACCGAGGTCGTCTCGTCCGGCCGCGCGATGTGGCGCTGGCGGATGCCGGTGCGCTGGACGATCCACTCGTCGGAGGTCTCGATCCCGCGTTCGGCGAGGTCTGTGTTCGTGACGACGGTCTCGGGCAGATACGCCCCGCAGCCGACCACGACGGAGCGCGAATGCGCCATCAGATCCGTCCCTTTCTTATATTCTGTGCCCGGCTCACTTCTCGACCAAGCCGGTTTCGAGCCCGGCGGCGACCGCCGGCGTCTGCTCCAGCATATCCCGGATCGTCCGCATCAGGTCATAGCGCGCCATGTCGTAGGCAAGATCGACGGCTGCCGCGAAGCCCTGAGCGTTTTCCGAGCCGTGGCTCTTGATGACGATGCCCTCCAATCCGAGGAACACGCCGCCATTGGCCCGGCTCGGGTTCATCTTCTCGCGCAGGGCCGCGAAGGCTTGGCGCGCGAACAGGTAGCCGATCTTGGCCGAGAGGGTCCGCCCCATCGCCGCCTTGAGATAGGACGCGATCTGCTTGGCCGTGCCCTCGGCCGTCTTGAGGGCGATGTTGCCGGTAAATCCTTCCGTCACCACGACATCCGTGGTGCCGCGTCCGAGATCGGTGCCCTCGACGAAGCCGTGATACGAAAAATTGGCCAGCTCCGACTCGCGCAGGAGGCGGGCGGCCTCCTTCACGGCTTCGTTGCCCTTCATCTCCTCGGTGCCGACATTGAGCAGCCCGACCGTCGGGCGCTCGACGTCGAGGACGATCCGGGCCATGGCCGAGCCCATCACCGCCATCTCGACCAGATGCTCGGCATCGGTGCCGATGGTGGCGCCGACATCGAGCACCACGCTCTCGCCGCGCACCGTCGGCCACAGGCAGGCGATGGCCGGGCGCTCGATGCCGGCCATGGTCTTGAGGCAGATCTTCGACATCGCCATCAAGGCGCCGGTGTTGCCGGCCGAGACCGCGGCCTGGGCCTCGCCGTCGCGCACCGCCTGGATCGCCCGCCACATCGAGGACTTGCCCCGGCCCTGGCGCACCGCCTGGCTCGGCTTGTCGTCCATGGCGATCGAGACGGTGGTGTGGCGGATCTCGACGGCGCCCTTCAGGCGCGGCTCGGCCTCGACGAGGGGGCGCACCACCGCCTCGTCACCGAACAGGATGAAGTGGAGTTCAGGGTGCCGCTCACGGGCGATGGCCGCACCGGGCACGACGGTCGTGGGGCCGTGATCGCCGCCCATGGCGTCGAGCGAGATGCAAACGCGGTTCGACATGGTTCCTTCGGGGCGCCGCGGGACAAGCCGGCGGGCAGCGAGCGTGAAGGGGCATCACAGGCCCCGGAATCGGCGGCGCAAAATAGCGGCAGCGCCCCGCCGGGCAAACAAAAACTGACCCGTCGTCGCGATGAGGCCCGCCGGAGGGCTGGCGGACCCGTCCATCAACTCTTGTCCCCACCGAGCTTGGCGCGCAGTGCCGCGAGATCGGAGAACGGCAGCGGATCCTCGCCGACCGTGACCGCATCGAAGGCGACGCCGGGCTTGCGCGGGTAGGGATCGAGGCCGAGCGCCAGGAATTCCGCGGTCAGCACGCCGAAATCGACGCGCCCGTTCACGATCGGATCGGGGAGATCGACATCCTCGGCGTCGGTGCCCTCCAGGATGTCGGCATTGGTGAAGTCGACCTCGACGGGTTCGGAGACCTTCGCCTCGAAGGGTTCGAGCGTCACGGTGCAGATCTGGGTCACCGCGGCCTCGACCCGGCCCTCGGCGCGCAGCCGAGTCAGCGAACCGCTCAAGGTGAAGCGGCCGACGAGGTCGCGGATGGCGGGGACCTTGAAGTCCCGGGCCAGCGCCTCGCACTCGGCCGGATTCGCCTCGACGACGATCTCGGCGCGGTCCTTGGGCAGGCGCTCGACGTTGACGGAGCGGGAGAGCGGCCCTGCGGGCTTCGGCGTCATCGATGGTCTCCTGAATCGTCTATCGCGGCCGCGCCGACGGGCTCGGGGAAGCGCGGCCCCTCGCCGAGCAGGCCGTCGAGATCTTGGGCCCCCAGCGCGGCGGCGGCGGCCTCGACATAGGATGCCAGCGGCCCGGCGGCCTCGGATGCGACGCCGTCGAGGACGTTGCGGGCGAGTGTTTCGGCCAGCCCGGCCCGGTCGCCCGCATCGAGCGCGGCGCCGTAGGCTCCGGCCCGGGCGTAGAACGAAGCCCCGAGCTTCTTGATGCGCTTGGGCACGCCCATGTCGCCGATGCCGAGTTCGCGCAGCGAAGCGTCGAGCTGCCTGAAGACGGAATCGACCAGATCCTGCGCCACGTCCGCCGCCGGCGGCGGCAACTGGCCGAGGCGGCGCAGCACGAGGATCACGTGCAGGCTCAACGCCTCGAACCGGCCCTCCACGGTGTCGGGCACGCCGAGCCCCGTATAAAGGCCGGGCCGGCGCGCGGCCTCGCCGATTGTCCGATGCAGCGACTGAATCGTCCGCCGCCGCCGGTCGGCGCGGCGGAATAAGCCCGCGATCATACGTTCCACCGGATGTGCCGACGCTGTGGCCAAGCTTGCCTTGTCAAAGCCATAACCCCGCGGTACGGCAACCGCGGACCAGGGTGCAAGTCCGAAGACGCGCGAGTTGAAACGCGCCGCGGATGAAGACCCTTTTGGCATGAAATCAGGGGGGCCGATGTCGCGCCGTCTCGTCTCGTCGCTTGCCCGCGCGGCCGTTCTCGGCTCCGTCGCGATCGGCGTATCAGGCTGCATCGGCGAGGATATCCGCCACGGCTATCAGATCGATCAGGCGGCTCTGGCCACGGTGAAGCCGGGCATGGGTGCCGAACAGGTGTTGCAGATCCTCGGCACCCCGTCCACCGTCTCCACGGTCGGCAACAAGTCCTGGTACTATATCAGCCAGAACACCCGCCGCACGGTGATGTTCCTCGGTGAGCAGATCGAGGACCAGAAGGTCACGGCAGTCTACTTCAGCCAGGGCATGAAGGTGGAGCGCGTCGCACTCTACGGCCTGCAGGACGGGCGCGTGTTCGACTTCATCGAGCGCACGACGCCGGCCAGCGGCTCCGACCGCGCCTTCATCAGCCAGCTCTTCCGCGGCCTGACCCGCTACGAGCCGTTCGGCAGCGGTGCCGGCGCCTCGGTCGTCCCCGGCGCCCGCGCCGGTCAGTAAGGGCGTCCGGGCGGGCCCACCAGGGCCCGCGCCACGGCGCCCGGCCCGGCGAACAGAAAGGCCGGTCTCGTACCGGCCAGGGCCTCGGGGCTGTTGTAGCCCCAGGCCACCGCGGCAAAGCCGCATCGGGCCTGTGCCGCCGCCTCCGCGTCGCGGATCTCGTCTCCCACCGCCAGCATGGCAGCCGGTTCGACGCCCGCTGCCCGCGCGACCGCGCGCAGGTGGCGCGCCTTGCCGAACAGCGAGGCACCGCAGGCATAGTGCCGGATGGATCCGGCCGACGCGCCGAGGGCACAGCGCACATTCGCCTCGCTGTTGGAACTCACGACGGCCAGGGCGAACCCCGCCGCATCGAGCCCCGCGAGCATCTCCGGAATGCCGGAAAACAGCCGCACCCGAGGAGCGTCGCGGGTCGCGAGGGCACGCATGTGACGGGCGATCAGCGGGACCTTCCAGGCGGGAATGCCGAGATCCTTCAGGATCGCCCGGGCGCTCAAGCCCCGTAGCCGTTCGGTCTCGTCCGCCCCGACCCGGCGGAAGCGGAAGCGCGCGGCCACGTCGTTGAGGTTGGCGCAGAACCAGGGAAAGGTGTCGGCGAGCGTGCCGTCGAAGTCGAAGGCGACGAGGCGGTAGGCAGCGGCCGCCGCAGCGTCCTCCGGGATCATGGCACTCACGGGATCGGGCACCTCAAGGAAGCGGGCCTGCCAGACGGCGGAAGGCGGCCCCGCTTGCGCAAGGCCGCCTCCTGTATTCGATCGCTCGGTGCGGCCGGAGGCCGAGGCCCGCCTTACGCCGCCTTCTGCGACAGCGAGGGATAATCGACGTAGCCTTCCGGCCCCTGGCTGTACCAGGTCTTCATGTCGTCCTTGGCGAAGGGCAGGCCCTTGGCGATGCGCTCGACCAGATCGGGGTTCGCGATGTAGGGCCGGCCGAAGGCGATGGCATCCGCCTCGCCCGAGGCGACCGCTCGTTTGGCGCGCTCGCCGTCATAGTCGCAGTTCAGGATGACCGGACCGCCGAAGCGCTCCTTGATGACGGGCGCTACCGGCGGCACCGTCGCCTTGCCGAAGGTGCCGTCCGGGCCCGGCTCGCGCATCTCGATGAAGGCGAGGCCGACGCGCTCCATCATCTCGGCGGCAAGCCCGAAGACCTCGTGCGGGTTGGAATCGTCCACGCCCTGGATCGGGCCGTTGGGCGAGAAGCGGATGCCGGTGCGATCCGCGCCGACGACGCCGGCCACCGCCTGCGCGACCTTGGTCACCAGCCGAACCCGGTTCTCGACCGAGCCGCCGTAGCGATCGCTGCGCTTGTTGCTGCCGTCGCGGATGAACTCGTCGAGCAGGTAGCCGTTCGCCGCGTGGATCTGCACGCCGTCGAAGCCCGCCGCGACGGCGTTGCGTGCCGCCCGCTCGTAATCGGCGATGAGCCGCGGGATCTCGTCCTCGCGCAGAGCCCGTGCCTGGCTGTAGGGCTTCTTGCCCGTGTAGGTGTGCGCCTCGTCCGGCGCCGTGGCGACCGAGGGGGCGACCGGCGGCTCGCCGCCGAGGAAGTCGGAATGGACGAGGTAGCCCATGTGCCAGAGCTGGCAGACGATGCGCCCGCCCGCCTCGTGCACGGCCTTCACCACCGGCTTCCACGCCTCGGTCTGCTCATCGGACCAGATGCCCGGCGCGTAGGGCCAGCCGAGCCCTTCCTGGCTGATGCCGGTCGCCTCGGAGATGATGAGGCCGGACGTCGCGCGCTGCGCATAATACGCGCCCATCAGCGGCGTCGGAACGTGGGTCCGGGTCGCGCGGGCCCGGGTCAGCGGAGCCATGAGAATTCGGTTCGGAAGCTTCAACGCGCCGAGCGTGATCGGGTCAAAGATTGAGGGCATTCGATACTCTATCGGGAGGGAGCGGCTCTCGAAAACGCTGCGGTGCAGTCGCAGGAGCCGCCTTCGGTGGGCTGAACCTTGTATCTGGCCGACCGGTTCGCCAGTGCGCTGGCGCACCTGCGCTGCGGCGTACAAGCCAACGTTACCCCTCCGTCAGCGCCTTCTCGTAGCACCACGCCTCCATGCCGTCCTCGTAATAGTCCGGCTTGGTCTCGGTTCGCGCATAGCCGCCCCGCTCGTAGAGCCGGATGCCGCCGCCGTTGTCGGCCCGCACCTCCAGGCGCAGCCGCCCGCAGCCATGGGCGCGGGCATCGGCCTCCGCCGCCTGCAGAAGCTTGCGCCCGAGCCCGAGGCCAGCGCGGGCGGGCGCGACGGCGAGGGACGAGAGCCGGGCGACGCGGCTGGTGCGCCGCCGCTCCGTCGTGGCGGCACCAACGAGGATCTCGACCTCGCCGCCCTCCGCCCGCTCGCGCGCGACGGCGACGAGAAGGGTCATGCTGACCGAGCGGATCGCGTGGCGGATCGCCCGCCGCTCGGCCCGGTCGGTGCTGAAGGCGGCGTGTTCGAGCGAGACGAGCGCGTCGAGATCAGCGAGCCGGGCCGGCCGGATCTCCACGGGCACGCGGGCAGCGACGCGCTCGCTGCGGGTGCTCACGCGACGCTCCAGGGATAGGACCATGTCTCGGTCAGGGCCTGATCGTCCGTCTTCAGATAGGCCCGCAATTCGGTCGCGCCCGGGCCGTCGAGCTGCACGTCGAGGGCGACGCGAAACCCGCCGACATGCGGGTTCGGCACGATCGAGGTCGCGGTGATCCGTCCGCGGCTGGTGCTGGCGACGACTTCGGGCGGCAGGGGATCGCCGAGACGCTTTGCCAGCGCCCCACCGCCGAAATCGATCAGGAAGCGCCGGTTGCGCAGGGCAGCCGCATCCGCGGCCCGGCGCGCGGCGCCGCTCGCGGCGGGCTCGGCGATGAAGGTGTTCACCACCTTGCCGTTCGGGTGGAGATCCTCAGCCGCGAGCGCCCGGATCGTATAGGCGAGCCGCACCGGCCGTCCTGCCGGATAAGGCTGCTCGGGGCGCCAGAACGCGACGACGTTATCGGCGGTCTCGTTGTCGGTCGGCAATTCCATCAGCACGACGCTGCCCTCGCCCCAGGAGCCCTCCGGCTCGACGAAGTAGCCGGGTCGGCGCTCGTAGCCGGCTTCCAGATCCTGGTAGCTGGCAAAGTCGCGATCGCGCTGCATCAGCCCGAAGCCCTTCGGGTCGCGGTCGAGAAAGGTCGAGATCCGCCGACTTTGCGGGTTGTCGAGCGGTCGCCACAGCCACTCGCCGGAGCCGGTGGCGAGCTGGAGCCCGTCCGAATCGTGCAGTTCCGGCCGGTAATCGTCGCTGTGGCCGCGATCGGTCTCGCTGATGAAGAACATCGAGGTCAGCGGCGCGATGCCGACGGAGGCCAGGTCCTGCCGCGGATAGAGCGTCGCGCTCACCCGCACCCCGGTGGTGCGGCCCGGCTCGACCGTGAAGCGGTAGGCGCCGGCCACGGACGGGCTGTCGAGCAGGGCGTGGATCGTCAGGGCCTTCGACGCCGCCGACGGCACCTCGATGTAGAACGCGCGGAAGAACGGAAACTCTTCCTTCTCGCCGTCCGAACCGATCGCGAGGGCGCGGGCGGAGAGACCGTAGAGCTGGTCCTGGCCGAGGAAGCGGAAATAGCTGGCGCCGGCGAAGACGATGAGTTCGTCGAGGCGGTCGGGCCGGTTGAGCGGCGCGTGGATGCGGATGCCGGCAAAGTTCAGGTCGCTCGGCAGCGTCCCGTCGATCCGTGTCCGGCCGAAATCGAAGAGCGCCGGATCGTAAGAGATCGGCGTGCTGATCCCGTCGCGCACGAGGCTCACGGAGACCGGGCGCGGATAGAGAAAGCCACGGTGGAACAGCTGAAGCCGGAACGGCCCGCCGGCTTGGCCGAGAAACGCACGGTCCTTTCGGAAGCGGATGTCGCGATAGGCGTCGTAATCGAGGCCCGCGAGCGGCGGCGGCAGCGGTGGGAAGCGGCCGTCGAAGGGCTGCGCCGCGAGCGCCTGCGCCTGGCGCTCGACCATGCCGGGCTCGAAAGGAAGGCTCCTCGCATCCTCCTCGGCGCAAGCCGGCAGGGCCGCGGCAAGGCCGGCGGCGGCGAGCCCCGACATCACGCCCCGGCGCGAGGGCACGCCCGTCGGCACGGCCTGGCCGTTGGGGGCGTGATGGCCTTTGGCGTGGATCATGATCCCATCCCGAAATGCCACGGTTCAATGGCCGCTTCGGTCGGGCTTGGAAAGGGGCTGGCCGGGCTCGTGCGATGCGGAGCTGCGTCTTTCGCGCAACAATCAGGCGCCACGCCGAATTCTCGTCAGATCCGGCCGGAAATCGGGGGGTAGCGGGCCCGTTTTCCCTTGTGGTCGAGAGCACCCGGTCGTATACGGCGCCTGCCCAATTTCGCACGTGCCTGTGGCCGCGTGTCGGTTGGTGGGCATCCGGTCAACTGCCGGACAGCCGCCAGGGGTCTTAAAGGATCGATGGTCGTAAAGGGTGGATCCCTACGGCCGGCATCCGGGTGGCGACACCAGACCCTAACAACAACCGGCAGCCGGAGGCGAAACCGGCGAACCCCGCTCTCCACGGGGGACGCAGCTTAAAGCAACGACGAACGGGCTTTTTTGGTCTCGTCTGCCCTCCAAAGGCCGACACCGAAGAGGCTTGTTTATCCTTGCCCGGCGTGCGGTTGGGGTTCCCCCATCCAATCCACGGCAGCTTCCGGGGTGCTTCTCGCGCCCGCTGACCGTTCCGCGTCTCCAAAGCGCGAAGCGGAAGCGACGCATCGCCCCCTGACGCCGACGGTCCTTCCGGGACCGTCACGATTCGATCTCGCGCCCTCGACGGCGCCTCGAACCTGTGGTGGGGACGACCAATGACCGATCGCATCCGCGATTACCTGCGCGCGCGCCGCGACCTCGGCCAGGACGAGGGTCCGGTGATGGTCCTCGATCTCGATGTCGTGCGCGACAACTACACGGCCTTCGCCCGCGCGCTGCCCGACACCCGCGTGTTCTACGCCGTCAAGGCGAACCCCGCCGCGGAAGTGCTGCGCCTGCTCGCCGAGATGGGCTCCTGCTTCGACACGGCTTCCGTGGCCGAGATCGAGATGGCGCTCGCCGCCGGCGCCACCGCCGACCGCATCTCCTTCGGCAACACCATCAAGAAGGAGCGCGACGTCGTCCGCGCGCTCAAGCTCGGCATCCGGCTCTTCGCGGTCGATTGCCAGGCCGAGGTCGAGAAAATCGTTCGCGCGAGCGAGGCGGCCGGCATCGCGGCCGGTGAGGTGCAGGTGTTCTGCCGCATCCTCTGCGACGGCGCGGGCGCCGACTGGCCGCTCTCGCGCAAGTTCGGATGCGAGCCGGAGATGGCGGTGAACGTGCTGGAGCACGCCCACCGGCACGGCCTGCATGCCTACGGCGTCTCGTTCCATGTCGGTTCGCAGCAGGCCAACACGGAAGCCTGGGACGGGGCGCTCGCCTCCGCCTCCGAAATCTTCCGGGAATGCGCGCTTCGCGGCATCGGCCTGTCGATGGTCAATCTCGGCGGCGGCTTCCCCACCAAGTACCTCAAGCAGGTGCCGGGGGTGGAAACCTACGGCGACGCGATCTTCCGCGCGCTCACCAAGCATTTCGGCAACCGCATCCCGGAAACGATCATCGAGCCGGGCCGCGGCATGGTCGGCAATGCCGGCCTGATCGAGGCCGAGGTCGTGCTCGTCTCCAAGAAGTCGGAGGCCGAGGACGAGGTGCGCTGGGTCTATCTCGACATCGGCAAGTTCGGTGGGCTGGCCGAGACCATGGACGAGTCGATCCGCTACGCGATCCGCACCGACCACGACGAGGACCGCATGGCGCCCTGCGTCGTCGCCGGCCCGACCTGCGATTCGGTCGACGTGCTGTACGAGAAGAACCACTACCCGCTGCCGGTCTCCCTCTCGATCGGCGACAAGGTGTGGATCGAGGGCGCGGGCGCCTATACCACGACCTACGCGGCGGTCGCCTTCAACGGCTTCCCGCCCCTCGAGCAGATCGTGATCTGAACGGCTGATCCCCGTGGTGCGGCCCCGCATCGCGCCGCGGGGCCGCCTCGGTCAGGCTTCGTTCACGCCTTTTCCCTCAGAAGTGCCGCGCGTCTCACGAGACGCGCATGTCGTTGTGTCCCGGACGGCCCGCCTCGGCGGGTGCGAGGGCTGTTTCCCCCCGCTTCTCAGCGACCTGGGAGGGTACGGCCGTGATCCAGATCCGCAATGAATCCGCGTCCGATGTCATGGCCCGCGAGCACCTGCTCGACGCCTGCTTCGGCCCGGGCCGCTTCCTGAAGACCTCGCAGCGCCTGCGCGAGGGCCGTCTCCCGGCGCGCGGACTCGCCCTCTCGGCCGTGCGGGGCGACAAACTCGTCGGCACCGTGCGGCTGTGGGATGTCGAGACCGGCTGCGGCCGTCCGGCCCTGCTGCTCGGCCCGCTCGCGGTCGATCCGGAGGTTCAGGGCACCGGCCTCGGCGGAGCGCTGATGCGGGCCGCGCTCGCCGAAGCGGCAGCGTTCGGCCACGGCGCCGTGCTGCTGGTGGGGGATGCGCCCTACTACGCCCGCTTCGGCTTCGCCCCGGAGAAGGCGGCAGGCCTCTACATGCCCGGTCCGTTCGAGCGCGAGCGCTTCCTCGGACTGGAGCTGGCGGCCGGCACACTTGCGGGCGCAGAGGGCGTGCTGCGCGCCACCGGCGCGTTCGAGCGGATGACGGAGGTCGCGGCCGAGGCCGCCGCGATCGAGGCACGACGACACGCCGCCTGAGGCGAGGCCGGGCTTCGGCGCCCGCTTTCCGTCATCGGATTGAGTGCGTGATCGCGTGCGAAACAGGGCCCGTCGACGCGCAGGAGCGGCGGCGGACCCTGATCCGGTCTAGGATGGTCGTCGCGGAATGGGCCGAGAGCACCGGCGCGGATCACCGGTTCA
Organism: Methylobacterium sp. AMS5; assembly: GCF_001542815.1. GTDB lineage: Bacteria > Pseudomonadota > Alphaproteobacteria > Rhizobiales > Beijerinckiaceae > Methylobacterium. Next base: position 2,084,758 of record NZ_CP006992.1, on the reverse strand, counting down.
GCGGTGATAGGGCCAAGCGGTCGCGGAGAAGGACAGGCGGCTGGCACCATCGTGGAAGGCGCGGGCCTGACCGGCGGCCGTACGTCCGGCGCGGACGAGGGCGGCGAGGAGTGTGATGATGCCCGGATCGCGATCGATCGTCTCGATTTCGGGGTGGATGGACGGTGCGGTGAGGACGGTCAGCATGGTTCGGTTTCCTTGTGCGTGCTGTCGGCCCTTGAGCGTCACTCCCTTGTTGCAGTGCAGCATAGACATACTTTTCAGCGCACGCCTCCGACGTCATCCGGCCTCAGCCCTGCACTCACCTCATAGCTGAACATATGGAATCTTCACGGTTCCGCAACATCCGAACGGATCGACCGGTTGACCGGCAGACGTCGAACCGTCATCCGCTCGTCACTTCCAAGCATCAATCACGCCGCTCTCAAGCAACGAGCAGCCCGACAGGAGTGTCCGCGCATGTCCGATGGCCCGACGAAGGATTGGCCCGTCCACGGTCGCATCACCGGCCCGATCGTGATGATCGGCTTCGGCTCGATCGGCCGGGGCACCCTGCCCCTCATCGAGCGCCATTTCGAGTACGACAAGAGCCGCTTCACGGTCATCGATCCCGTCGACACCCATAAGGATCTGGCCGAGAAGCACGGCCTGCGCTTCGAGAAGGTCGCTCTGACCAAGGAGAACTACCGCGACGTCCTCACGCCCCTCCTCACCGAGGGCGGCGGCCAGGGCTTCTGCGTGAACCTCTCGGTCGACACCTCCTCGCGCGACATCCTCGAACTCTGCCGCGAACTCGGTGCGCTCTACATCGACACGGTCGCCGAGCCCTGGACCGGCTTCTACTTCGACAAGGACCTGAGCCAGGCCGACCGCACCAATTACGCGCTGCGCGAGAACATCCTCGCCGCCCGCCGCGCCGCCCCCGGCGGCACGACCGCCGTGTCGTGCTGCGGTGCAAACCCCGGCATGGTCTCGTGGTTCGTCAAGCAGGCGCTGCTCAACATTGCCAAGGACACCGGCTCCTCGACCCCTGAGCCGAAGACCCGCGAGGCATGGGCCGCGCTCATGCGCGAACTCGGCGTCAAGGGCATCCACATCGCCGAACGCGACACCCAGCGCGCCAAGACCCCGAAGCCCCAGGGCGTGTTCGTCAACACTTGGTCGGTCGAGGGCTTCGTCTCCGAGGGCAACCAGCCGGCCGAACTCGGCTGGGGCACGCACGAGACTTGGAAGCCCGCCAATGCCGAGGAGCAGACCAAGGGCTCGCGCTGCGCAATCTTCCTGCTCCAGCCCGGCGCCGACACCCGCGTGCGCTCCTGGACCCCGACCGCGCAGGCGCAGTTCGGCTTCCTCGTGACCCACAACGAGGCGATCTCGATTTCGGACTACTACACGGTGCGTGAGAACGGCGAGGCGGTCTATCGCCCGACCTGCCACTACGCCTACCACCCGGCCAACGACGCCGTGCTCTCGCTGCACGAGATGTGGGGCAATGCCGGCAAGGTGCAGGAGCACCAGCACATCCTCGACGAGAACGAGATCGTCGACGGCATCGACGAGCTCGGCGTGCTGCTCTACGGCCACGAGAAGAACGCCTACTGGTACGGCTCGCAGCTCTCGATCGAGGAGACGCGGCGGATCGCCCCCTACCAGAACGCGACCGGCCTTCAGGTGACGAGCGCCGTGCTCGCCGGCATGGTCTGGGCGCTGGAGAACCCGGAGGCCGGGATCGTCGAGGCCGACGAGATCGACTTCCGCCGCTGCCTGGACGTGCAGACGCCGTATCTCGGCCCGGTCGTGGGCGTGTACACCGACTGGACCCCGCTCACCGACCGTCCGGGCCTGTTCCCGGAGGACATCGACCCGAGCGATCCCTGGCAGTTCCGCAACGTGCTCGTGCACGGCTGAGGGTTCTTCGAACGAAAGCTTTGAGGGGCTGCCCTGTCCGGGGCGGCCCCTTCTTCGTTAAGCTGTCGCGACCGCACGAGATTCGCATATGGCCGGCCCGGCACGCACGGACACCCGCATGCGGGCCGCGGAGTAGCGGTGCTGCAGGGGCCGTAGCCCGGTCGGCATCAGCGCATCGTCACGAACATCGCGAAGCGTCTCGACGACCTCGCCGAAGGCCGGGGCTGCGGCGCCTATCCGGGCCTTGCGATCCTGAGCGAGGCTATGGACGACGACGCGCCGATTCCCGACGTCGTGGTGCCATGCGGCCAGCCGCTGGAAGGCGGCTACACCGGCGCTCCCCTGCTCGTCGTGGAAGTCCTCTCTCCCTCGACCCTCGTGCCGGACCGTGGCCGCAAGACCGAGTTCGACCAGACCGTTCCCTCGCTCGCCGTCCTCCTGCTCGTGCATCAGGACGAGGCGCGTGTGGAGGTCTGGCGCCGGAGGCCGGATTGGACGGTTCAGTTTGCCGGGCCCGGCGCGGTCATCGACCTGCAAGAACTCGGCGGCGCACTGTCCGTGGCGGAGGTCTATGCGCGCCTTACCGTCTGACCCCGCGCCGCACGCCGCTTGCTTGGCTCCGGGGCGGTGCTAGCATCGCCTTCGCTTTCGGAGGTCTCTCGATGGTGCTCGCCCTTCGGCGCGACCCCGGCATGCGGGTCGCGGAGTATCAAGCTTGGGTCGCCGACCTTCCGGACGAGGAGCGCTGGGAGCGGATCGACGGCGAGCCGGTGTTGATGGCACCGCAGAGCGAGCGGCATCAGCAGATTGTACTGAACCTGGCGCGGCGACTCTCCGACATGACCCGCGACCGCGGTTGCCGCGCGATTCCCGGCATTGCCGTGCTGAGCGACAGCATGGACACCTTCGCACCGATCCCCGACGTGGGGGTGCGCTGCGGACCACCACGGAGGGGCGGCTACGCCCGCGACCCCGTCCTTGTCGCGGAGGTGCTCACGCCCTCGACCATGAGCCGGGATCGCCGCCGCAAGACCGACTTTCGCCGCAGCATCGCCTCGCTCAAACTGTTCCTGATCGCCTATCAGGACGAGCCGCGCGTCGAGGTGTGGCGCCGCGAGCCCGAGGACGGCTGGGCGTTCGAGGCCCACGGCCTCGGCGACGCGATCGATCTGCCCGAACTCGGCGGCCACTTGGCCGTTGCCGAGATCTATGACGACATCGCCTTCTAGACGACGAACCCGCGCGGGACCGGCCTTGCCCCATTTCGAAGACTTCTACGCCAACAAGCTGCGCGGCTCGCTCGGGGTCACCGATGCGGAATCGGTGCTCGATCTGCGCGGGGCCAACCGCCCGACCGCGGAGGCCTCGCTGACCGACATGCTGGAGCGCAGCCGCTTCGCCAAGGGCAAGACCGTGGCGATCCGCCTCGATCCACCGCCGGAGGGGGGAGGCGAGACACTGTTCCAGCCGATCGGGCGCCAACTCCTCGATGCCAAGCGGCGCGGCTGGATCGAGCGGCTCCAGACCCTGCCCGCGGGCGACGGGCTCGGTTTCTACGTGGCACTGGCCGGCAAGCCGGATCGCGAGCGCGACTGAAACCGATGGCTTGGAGCCGGAACGACAACGCGCTGGAGCATCTCGCCCGCTTCGGCTACGGGGCCCGCGGCTTCGTCTATTGCGTCGTGGGCGCGCTCGCCGTGCTCGCCGCCCTCGGGCAAGGCGGATCGGCCGGCGACAGCAAAAGCGCGATCCGGGCCGTGCTCGGTGGCCCGTTCGGCGCCGTCATCGTCGGGCTGATCGCGCTGGGGCTGGCGGGCTTCGCGCTGTGGCGCCTCTTCGAGGGCGCGACCGACGCGGACCGGCGCGGGCACTCGCCAAAGGCATTGGCCGTGCGTGGCGCCCACCTGATCAGCGCCGTGATCTATGCCGGCCTCAGCCTCACCGCGGCCCGCCTCGCCTTCGGCATCGGCCGCGCCTCGGCCGGCGGCGACGGGGTGCGGGACTGGACCAAGTGGCTGCTCGACCAGCCCCTCGGCCCGTGGCTCGTCGGGATCGTCGGGCTCGGCATCGTCGCCGCCGGGATCGGCTACGCCGCCAAGGCCTGGAAGGGCAACGTCACCGAACGGCTCTCCCTGCCCGCCGGCTCCGAGGCCTGGATCGACAGGCTCGGCCGGTTCGGCTACGCGGCGCGGGGGCTCGTCTTCCTGATGATCGGCGGTTTCGTCCTCACCGCCGCCTGGACGCAGGCCTCCTCCGACGCCACGGGCCTCTCGGGCGCCTTCTCGGCGCTGAGGGCGCAGCCCTACGGCTGGGTGCTGCTCGCCATCGTCGCCGCGGGCCACTTCGCCTTCGGTGCCTTCGGCCTGATCCAAGCCCGCTATCGCCATATCGACGCCCCGGATCTCGACGAGGGGAATGGGGTGCTCGCCAAGGCGGTTCGCGCCGCGCGTTGACATTCCCCCCTGTCGGCGCCGATACCGCGCTCCGCCTGGAGCATCGGCCTCGTGCCGAAAACCGGTCTCCATCGTTCGGGCCGATGCTCTGACACGAAGCACCATGCAGAAGCGCACCCTCAAGACGGCGGTGATGGTCGTCCACGATCTCGCCGCGACCGCGGCGGCCGTGGTGCTGACCTTCGTCTTCCGCTTTCAGGACGGGGCCCTGGCCGAGCGCCTGCACGCGCTGCCGCTGCTGCTGCCGCCGTTCCTGGCCTATGCCGGACTGATCTACGCGTGGTTCCGGCTCTACCGCACCAAGTGGCGCTTCGCCTCGCTGCCCGACCTCGCCGGCATCGTGCGCGCGGCGAGCGTCACCGCGCTGACGCTGCTCGTGCTCGACTACGTGCTGGTCTCATCGAATCTCTACGGGTTCTACTTCTTCGGCAAGGTTGCCATCGTCCTCTACTGGGTGCTGCAGATCTTCCTGCTCGGCGGGCCGCGGCTGGCCTTCCGCTACCTGAAATACGCCCGCTCCCGGCAGAGCCAGGCCCGCGCCGCCACCACGCCGACGCTGCTGCTCGGCCGTGGCGCCGATATCGAGATCGTGCTGCGGGCGATCGAATCCGGCTCGGTCAAGCGGCTCTCCCCCAAGGGCATCCTCTCGCCGCGGCCGGACGAGGCGGGCCAGATGATGCGCGGCGTGCCCGTGCTCGGCGGGTTTCGCGACCTCGAACAGGTGGTCGCGGATCTGGCCAACCGCGGCCTGCCGGTGCGCCGGCTCGTGGCGACGCCGAGCGCGCTGGCGCCGGAATCCGAGCCTGACGATCTCATCGCCCGTGCCCGCCGTCTCGGCCTGCCGCTCGCCCGCGTCACCAGCCTCGGCGAGGGGATGCGCGACGCCGAACTCGCGCCGCTGGAAATCGAAGACCTACTCCTGCGCCCCACCGTCGCCATCGACCGGCCGCGGCTCGAGCGTTTCCTCACCGGTGCCCGCGTCGTCGTCACCGGCGGCGGCGGCTCGATCGGCGCGGAGATCTGCGCCCGGGCGGTCGCCTTCGGCGCCTCGGCGCTGCTCGTCATCGAGAACTCGGAGCCGGCGCTGCACGCGGTGCTCAACGGCCCCGCCCTGCTCCACGCCGAGGCCACGGTCGAGGGTGCGCTCGCCGACATTCGCGACCGCGAGCGGCTGCACGCCATCATCCGCGATTTCCGGCCGACCTACGTCTTCCACGCCGCCGCTCTGAAGCAGGTGCCCTATCTCGAGCGCGACTGGGCTGAGGGCATCAAAACCAACGTGTTCGGTTCGATCAACGTCGCCGAGGCGACGGTGGCCGCGGGCGCCCGCGCCCTGGTGATGATCTCCACCGACAAGGCGATCGAACCGGTCTCGCAGCTCGGCGTCACCAAGCGCTTCGCCGAGATGGTGGCCCAGTCCCTCGACGCGGAACGCAGCGGCGCGGAGGCGACCCGGCTCATCGCCGTACGCTTCGGCAACGTGCTGGGCTCGGCCGGCTCCGTGGTGCCGGTGTTCAAGGCGCAGATCGCCCGCGGCGGCCCGGTTACGGTCACGCATGCCGAGATGGTGCGCTACTTCATGACCGTGCGCGAGGCCTCCGACCTCGTGCTCACCGCCGCCTCCCACGCCGACGCGGAAGGGCGCGGCGACACCGGCGACCAGCGGGCGGCGGTCTATGTGCTCAAGATGGGCCAGCCGGTGCGCATCCGGGATCTGGCCGAGCGGATGATCCGGCTCGCGGGCTTCGAGCCCGGCGAGGACATCGAGATCCAAGTGACCGGCGCACGGCCGGGCGAGCGTCTCAACGAGATCCTGTTCGCGAAGGAGGAGCCGCGCGTCACGCTCGCCGGCATCGAGGGCGTGATGGCGGCCAAGCCCGTCTTCGCCGACCGCGCCGTGCTGGACGGTTGGATTTTTCGCCTGCACGAGGCCGTGGCCGCCGGGGACCGGGCGGCGGCGGAGGCTGTGTTCGAAGAAGCGATCCCGGACTTCCGCAATCGGGCCGCGGCCGTCCCGACGACGAAGCTGAAAGGCATCGTTCCGCCGGCCGAAACCGCGCAAGCGGCGACCGCCTGATAACCGAACCCTCGGATCGAAGCGGAGCCGGCGGAAGAACCTCAGCCTCCTCCCCGCGCCAGCGCCGCGAGCCCGTGCCGCGAGGCCTGCGCCGGCCGCCAGCCCAGGGCTTCCAGCCCCTCGGCGCGGGCGACGAGCGAACCGGACAGCCGGTCGAAGGCGGCCTCGCGGCCGGTGGCGCGGCAGGCCAGGCCGATCAGCGGTACCGGGCAGGGCAGCAGGCCGGGCCCGCGGCCGAGGCCGGCGCGGAGCGCGGCGAGCATCTCGGGCAGCGTCAGCGGGTCGGGATCGGCCACCACCAGCGGACGCCGCAGGGGGCCGGGCGCCTCAATCGCCGTCGCCACCGCGCCCGCGAGGCTCTCGACCGAGACCAGCGAGCGGCGCCCGGTCAGGCTCCCGAGCGGCAGCGGATAGGGCGTGCGGGCGAGCTTGAGCAAAGCCGCCATGTTGCCCTTCACGCCGGCGCCGTAGACGAGTACCGGGCGCAGGGCGACCCAATCGAGCCCGGTCTCGGCCAGGGCCTGTTCGGCGGCGAGCTTGGAGCGGCCGTAAGGATCGGTCGGCACGGGCGCGTCCGCCTCGGAGAGGGGCGCCGGGGCGCTCGAACCGGCCTGCGCCCGGATCGAGGAGAGGAACACGAAGCGGCCCACCCGCGCCCGCTGCGCGGCGTCAGCGAGCTTGCGCGTCGCCTCGGTGTTCGAATTGCGAAAGTCGTCCTCGGGGGCGCCGGACATGGCGTGGGCGAGGCCGGCGGAATGTACCACCGCATCGACCCCGGTGAGCGCGGCGGCCATGTTCATCGGCCGGGCCAGATCGCCCACCACCGCGCCGCTGGCGCCCTCCGGCACTTCGACCGGCCGGCGCAGCAGCACGCGGACCCGGTAGCCCCGCTCCGAGAGGGCCCGCAGCAGGTGGCGTCCGATGAAGCCGGTGGCTCCCGTCAGCGCGATCAGCTTTCCGCTCACCCGTCATCCCCTCACGCGCTGGCGGCCCGCGGCGTCGCGAACCGGCGCAGCAGCCATCCGACCAGCCCCGCCGCGAGGACGAGGCAGGCGAGCGTGACGACCCGAGACGGCCAAAGCAAGGTCACACCCGCCAGCGCGGCCAGCGCGACCTGCAGGGCAAAGACCGAGCCGACGGTCTCCGGCACGGAGAACCCGTTGACGGTGGCGACCTGGTAATAGTGGCTGCGGTGGGCCTGCCACACCGGCTCGCCGCGCCGCAGGCGCCACAGCAGGGTGAGCGTCGCGTCGGCGATGGGATAGAGCGGCAGGATCAGCGCAGCGGCCAAGCCGCCTTCCAAGCTCCCTTGCAAGCCCCCTCCTTCCAAGCCCACTTCCAAGCCCCCCTGCCCCGCGAGGCGGAACAGCAGCCACGCCACGATCAGCCCGATCGGCAGCGAGCCGACATCGCCCATGAACAGCCGTGCCACCGGCCGATTGAACGGCGCGAAGCCGAGAAGCCCGCCGAGCAGGGCGCCGGCGACCAGCGTCGGCTCGGGCGCGTAGCGGCCCGCGAGGCCGAGGGCGAACAGGAAGGCGGTGGGCGGCACGAACTCGGCCAGCGTCATCCAGTCGAGCCCGTCCATGAAGTTGACGAGGTTCACGAACCAGAGCCCGGCGAAGATCGCGAAGCCCCGCTCCAGCCAGAGCGGCATATCCGGCAGCAGACGGCCCTCGGCAGTGAGCACGACGGCGGCGACGGCGCCGGCCTGGATCACGAGCCGGAGCGAGGCCGGCAAGGGCCGGATGTCGTCGACGGCGCCGACCACGGCGAGGGCGATCACCGAGAGCGCCAGCGCCGACAGCTCGACGCCCCTGAGCGCGATCCCGGCCGGCATGGCCAGGACGGCCGCCGTGATCAGCACGGCGGCGATGATCGCGATGCCGCCGCCCTGGGGCGTCGGCACCCGGTGGCTGGAGCGGGCATTGGGCCGTGCGAGGGCGTAGCGCTGCAGCAGCGGCTTCAGCAGCACGATGAGCCCGGCGGAAAGGAGCGCCGCCAGCGGTACGACGAGGAGCGGGGCGAGGATCATCGTGCTGCCGGAAGCCGCGGAAATCCCCTCTCCCGTAGAGGGGGGACGGATTCCGGGCGTGTTCTGACCGTTCGCATATCGCCCGCTCTACCCGCCTGCACCCGTCCAAGCGAGACCACGGCAACCGATCCCAACTTGTTTTGGCCGCAAAGCCACGCGATCCGCTCGGCACGGTCCGCCGAAAGAGCGGTGGGCGGGCCGCGCGTCCCGGCCGGCTTGCCTTGCGGGGGCGGGGAGCCGCCGATACGACTTGGCCGCTCGCCCCCATCGCTCAAGTCGGTTGTCAAGAATCGCCCGTTGCGCACGCTTTCACTGGCCCTTGCCCTGGCCCTCGCGATCCTGACGGCCGTGGCGGGCTCCCTCGCCGGCCTCATCGGGACCGCCGCCCCCGCCCACGCGGTCGAGGCCGTGCGCGTCACCCTCGACGCGCCCGCCATCGACCTGACGCCGACGATCGAGCGCTACCGCTCGGACGGCGACCTGATCCAGATCTCCACCGCCCCGGGCAAGGACGGCATCGTGCGGCGCATCGCGGTGAAGGCGCGCGAGGCGGGCGCGCGGCCGGACTGGATGGTGTTCGCGCTCACCAACGACACCGACGAGCAGATCGACCGCCTGCTGGTCGCCCCGCATTTCCGCCTCGTCGGCTCCGGCGTGATCTGGCCCGATCTCGGCGGCTCGCGCATCGCCGCGATCACCGCGAGCGAGGGCATCCGGCCCGAGCGCGACGAGAGCCTCGACGCCGACCAGTTCCTGATCACCATCGATCCCGGCACCACGGTGACCTATGTCGCCGAGCTGAAGGGCCCGAACATCCCGCAGGTCTACCTCTGGGATCAGGACGCCTACCGCAAGAAGACCTCGGGGCTGACGCTCTACAAGGGCATCATCATCGGCATCGCCGGGCTGCTCGCGCTGTTCCTCACCATCATCTTCGTGGTGAAGGGCGCGATCATCTTCCCCGCCGCCGCCGCGCTCTCCTGGGCGGTGCTGGCCTATGCCTGCATCGATTTCGGCTTCCTGCAGCGGGTGTTTCCCGTCACCGAACTCGCCGAGCGGATCTACCGGGCCTCCGCCGAGGCCGTGCTCGGGGCGACGCTGCTCGTCTTCCTGTTCGCCTACCTGAACCTGTCGCGCTGGCACGTGCGCTACAGCCACGTCGCCTTCTTCTGGCTCACCTTCCTCGCCGGCCTCGTGGCGCTGGCGGTGTTCGACCCGCCCGTGGCGGCGGGCGTGGCGCGCATCTCGATCGCCGCGGTGGCGGGCGTCGGGCTCCTGCTGATCCTGTATCTCGCCGTCCATAACGGCTACGACCGGGCCATCCTGCTGGTGCCGACCTGGCTGCTGCTGCTGGTCTGGGTGGTGGCGGCGGGCTTTGCCATCACCGGGCAGATCGGCTCCGACCTCGTGCAGCCGGCGCTCATCGGCGGCCTCGTGCTCATCGTCATGCTGATCGGCTTCACCGTGATGCAGCACGCCTTCGCCGGCGGCGGCCTGAGCCACAGCCTCGTCTCGGACACCGAGCGCCGGGCGCTGGCGCTGACGGGCGCGGGCGACATCGTGTTCGACTGGGACGTGCCGGGCGACCGCGTCTTCGCTGGCCCCGAGATCGAGGCGCAGCTCGGGCTCAAGCGCGGCACCCTCGAAGGTCCGGCGGCGAACTGGCTCGGCCTGCTCCATCCCTTCGACGTGGAGCGCTACTCGGCGGCCCTCGACACCGTGATCGAGGAGCGGCGCGGGCGCATCACCCACGATTTCCGCCTGCGCTCGGCCGACGGCCCCTACGCGTGGTACCGGCTGAAGGCGCGGCCCGTGATCGGCACCGATGGCGAGGTGATCCGCATCGTCGGCACCATCAGCGACGTGACCGAGGCCAAGACCGCCGAGGAGCGGCTTCTGCACGACGCCGTGCACGACAGTCTCACCGGCCTGCCGAACCGCGAGCTGTTCCACGACCGGCTGGAGGCCGCGCTGGCGATGGCGAGCCAGGACCCGCGCCTCAAGCCCGCAGTGATCGCCCTCGACATCGACCGGTTCAAGGCGATCAACGACGCCATCGGCCTCTCGGCGGGCGACTCGATCCTGCTGACGCTCTCGCGCCGGCTCGGGCGGCTGCTGCGGCCGCAGGACACGCTGGCGCGGGTCGCGGGCGACGAATTCGCGGTGATCCTGCTCTCCGAGCGCGAGCCCGACCGCATCCTCTCGTTCGCCGAGATGATCCGGCGCGCCATCGCCACCCCGGTCACCTATGCCGACCGCGAGGTGTTCCTCACCGTCTCCATCGGCATCGCGTTGCACGAGGCGACGCAGGGCGCGAGCAACCAGGGCAGCGGGCAGACGCGGCGCGAGGAGGTGTTCAAGAACGCCGAGATGGCGATGATCCAGGCCAAGCGCGGCGGCGGCGACCGGATCGAGGTGTTCCGCGCCAACATGCGCCTCGAGCGCTCCGACCGGCTGATGCTGGAGGCGGACCTGCGCAAGGCGCTGGAGCGCAACGAGATCAAGGTGCTGTTCCAGCCGATCGTCCGGCTCGAGGACCGCACGGTCGCCGGCTTCGAGACGCTGCTGCGCTGGGACCATCCGAAGCTCGGGCGCATCCCGCCCTCGACCTTCCTGCCGGTGGCGGAAGAGACCGGCGTCATCGTCCCGCTCGGCAATTTCGCCATCGAGCGCACGGCACTCGAACTCGCCGCCTGGCAGCGCTCGCTCGACGTCGAACCGCCGATCTTCGCCTCGGTCAACGTCTCCTCGCGCCAGCTCCTGCGCCACGACCTCCTGCACGACGTGAAGACGGTGATCGCCCGCACCGGCGTGCTGCCCGGCTCGCTCAAGCTGGAGATGGCCGAGGGGTTGGTGATGGAGAACCCGGAATACGCCGCCCAGATGCTGACCCGCATCCACGATCTCGGCGCCGGGCTCGTCCTCGACGATTTCGGCACCGGCTACTCGGCGATCTCCTACCTCCAGCGCTTCCCCTTCGACACGATCAAGATCGACCAGAGCTTCGTGCGCCAGATGGGCCAGGGCCGCACCGCCATGCTGCGCTCGGTCCTGCGGATGGGGCAGGAACTCGGTCTGGCGACCATCGCCGAGGGCGCCGAATCGGAGGAGGATGCGCAGGTGTTGCAGGAATTCGGCTGCGATTACGCGCAAGGGGCGGCCTTCGGCGAGCCGATGACCGTGCTCCAGGCCCGCCAGCTCGTCGGCGCCGCGCCCGAAGCGGCCTGATCCCGCAATGAAGCGCAGGTCTCGCGCTTCTGTTTAAACCTCCCTTAACCATGTTGCGGGAAGGTCCATCCGAATATCCGGGACGCCTCTTCGGCGGGCCCGCCGGGCTGAGGATGGACGATGATCGAGGCGACGAGACGCAGGAGCCCGGCCCCCTCTGGCAGCGCGATGCGGCGCCTGATGACGCGGCCCATCCACGCGCATCTCGCCGCCGCGGTGCAGCCGCGGGCGGTCGTTGCCGAGGTTGCGGCGGAAGCCATGACGCAGGCTCCGGCGGAAGCCATGGCGCCGATCGTGGTGGACGCTCCGGCGGACGTCCCCACCCCCCTGTCCTTCGAGCCCGAAGCGGATGCGGCTGAGGCGGATCTCGCGCGCCTGCGCCTCGAAGTGGCGGTGATGAAGGCCGCACTCGCCGCCGAGCGCCGGGAGAGCGAGGCCCTTCGGACCAGCCTCGGCCTCGCGGACGCGGAAACGCTGAGCGAAGAGGCGCGGGCCGTCCGCGCGCGCTGGGCCGCGCTGGTCGAGCGCCTGATCCACAATCCGCTCTGATCCTTTCAAAACACCTCTCATCCGATCGGAGCGGGTTGCCGCCATGCGTGCTCCCACGAGCGCCCGTTGTTCGCTTGTCGTCAACGGCCAGCCCCTGCGGGTCTCCCCCGGCGACACCTCCCTGGAGACCGCGCTGGCGGACGGCATGATCGGCCCGATGACCGGGCTGCTCGGCCAGGGCCCCGGCCCGGCCTCACGGCGGCTCCCCGTTCGGGCGCGACGGGCGGAGGCGGTGACGCTGTCCGCTCCCGATCCGGACGCGACGATCCGGCCGGTCAAGACGCCGGCCCGGACGGCCGTGCGCCGCACCGGCAGCATCGACTCCATCACGGCGCTGGCGCCGCGGGTCCTTCAGGTCGTCGCGACCCTGGAGCACCGGCTTCCATTCGAGCCCGGCGACCAAGTCGTCGTCACGCTCGAAGGCGGGCGCCCTGTCACGCTCACGCCGACGCTCGGCGTCGAGGGCGGGGCGGAGTTGAACGAACTCGTCTTCCACCTGCGCGGCGAGTGCGCGGAGGATCTCGCCGCCCTGTTCGGCTGCCCGGTCGAGCCCGGCCGCGCGGTGAAGGTGAAGGGTCCCGTCGGCAACGGCACCTATCGACCCGGCGGCGGCCGCCTCGTGCTGGTGGCGGCGGAGACGGGGTTCGCCGGCATCTGGGCCATCGCCCGCGCCGCACGCTACATCGAGCCGGCCCGCGAGATCTGCCTCGTGGTCGGCGCGCGCGATCCCCTCGACCTCTACATGCGCCCGTCGCTCGAATGGCTGCGCGCCACCGGCGTTACCCGCATCACGCTGGCCGCCGACCGCCACCGCCAGCGGGGGCCCGACGTGCGCCCCGGCCCGCTCACCGCCCATATCCCGAGCCTGCGGACCACCGACGTGGTGCACGCCTCCGGCTGTTCCTCGACCCTCGGCGCGGTGGAGGTCCTGGCCGCGGCGGCGGGGGCGCGGTACTATCCGATCCCTCTCGAACCGGGGGCTTAGACCGCCTCCCGCATCGGGTTCAGGGCTGCGCTTCCGCCCAGGTTATGACCGCCGAGATATGCCAGGCATACACGGCGGCGAAGAAGCAGAACGTTGCGATCATCCCGATCCAGTACCAAGCCCCGGCTTGGGCTTCGACCTGCTTGATCTTCAGATAAATCTGGGGAGCAAGGACGACGATGATCGCGACCGGCATCCAGAGGCCGATCGTCTTATCAGCATACCATGTCGGCCGTCCGCTGATGCCCCATTGCATGGGAACTCGATCGGTTTCGATGCTCGCCGCACAATACAAATTCAGCAGCGACATCGCGGCGATCGTCGCCAGGCACGAGAACCAAGCGAGCCTCGGCAGGTTCAACACCACGACGTCGAGCCCGGTCACCCTTGAACGGCCCTCACGCTCGGATCGGCCGCGCGTCGTTTCAACCAGAGTTTGCATTTTGGGGCGGACCTGCGCAGGGTGAACCCGCTGCGATGCCGGTCCTCACTGATATCGATGTGTGGGTCGGACTCCCTGCGGGACAACCGACGGCACACCCGAAACGACGAAGGGCGAGAGGCGTATTCGCGCCTCTCGCCCTGCTGTCTTCATCAGAGTCGGACGTTCAGGCGACCTTCACCCGCCAGATCTCCTCGGCGTATTCCCGCATCGAGCGGTCGGAGGAGAACCACGCCATGCGGGCGGTGTTGAGGATCGCCGTCCGCCACCACTGGGCGGGGCGCTTCCAGGCCGCGTCGATCTCGCGCTGAACGCGCCAGTAATCCTCGAAATCGACCGTCGTCAGGTAGCGGTCGCCGTGGCGCAGCTCGTCCACGAGCGGCGCGAAGCGGGCCGGATCGTCCGGCGAGAACGTGCCGTCCGCGATGGCGTCGAGCGCCGCGGCCAGCCGCGGCGAGGCCGCGATCGCCTTGGTGGCGTAGTCCGGCTCCTTCACGCGGGCGAGCACCCCTTCGGCATCGAGGCCGAAGATGAAGATGTTTTCCGCGCCGACATGGTCCTTGATCTCGATGTTGGCGCCGTCGAGCGTGCCGACGGTGAGCGCACCGTTGAGCGCGAGCTTCATGTTGCCCGTGCCCGAGGCTTCCATGCCGGCGGTCGAGATCTGCTCGGAGAGGTCGGCGGCCGGAATGATCACCTCGGCCAGACTCACCGAGTAGTTCGGGAGGAACACCACCTTCAGCCGGTCGCCGATCTCGGGATCGGCGTTGACGACCTTGGCGATGTCACCGGCCAGCTTGATGATGAGCTTGGCCTGCACGTAGCTCGGCGCCGCCTTGCCGGCGAAGATCTTGACGCGCGGCGTCCAGTCCTTGTGGGGGGCCTTCTTGATCGCTTGGTAGAGTGCCACCGTCTCGATCAGGTTGAGGAGCTGGCGCTTGTACTCATGGATGCGCTTGATCTGCACGTCGAACAGCGCCGACGGATCGACGGCGATGCCGGTGCGCTCGGCGATGACATGCGCGAGGCGCTGCTTGCGGATCGTCCGCATCGCCGCATAGCGCCTGCGGAACTCCGGATCGTCGGCGAACGGCACCAGCCTCTCGAGCTGGGTCGGATCATCGAGCACCTCCTCGCCCGCCGCCTCGACGGCCAGCGCCGTCAGTTCGGGGTTGGCGTTGTGCAGCCAGCGGCGGAAGGTGATGCCGTTGGTCTTGTTGAGGATCTTCTCCGGCTCGATCGCGTGGAGATCCTTGAACACGGTCGATTTCAAGAGCTCGCTGTGGAGCGCCGAGACGCCGTTGACCCGCCGCGAGCCGTGGAAGGCCAGCGGTCCCATGCGCACGCGCCGGCCGTGCGACTCGTCGATCAGCGAGACGGTGGACACGTCAAAGGCGCTGCCCTTGGCGTTCTTGCTCTGCTCCTCAAGATGCAGCCAGTTGATGAGGTAGATGATCTGCATGTGGCGCGGCAGCAGCCGCTCCATCAGCTCCACCGGCCAGGTCTCCAGCGCCTCGGGCAGCAGGGTGTGGTTGGTGTAGTGCAGCGTGTTGGAGGTGATCTGCCACGCATCCTCCCAGGGGAAGTCGTGATCCTCCATCAGGATGCGCATCAGCTCCGGCACGGCGATGGCCGGGTGGGTGTCGTTGAGCTGGATCGCGGCGTGGTCGGGCAGGGAGCGCAAGGAGCCGCGCTCCGCCACGTGCCGGCGCACGAGATCCTGGAGCGAGGCGGAGGTGAAGAAGAACTCCTGGCGCAGGCGCAGTTCCTGGCCCTCGGCGGAGGAATCGCTCGGGTAGAGCACCCGTGAGATCGCCTCGGCCCGGGCCCGGCCGGCCACGGCCCCGACATGGTCGCCGGCATTGAAGCGCGCGAGTTCGACCGGCGCGTCGGCCTCCGCCTTCCACAGGCGCAGGACGTTGACGTGTTTGCCCCGCCAGCCGACGATCGGCACGTCGTGGGCCACGGCGTTCACGGTCTCGGCCGGGTGCCAGTGGCGGCGGATGTAGTGGTCGCCCTGGCTCGTCATGGTGACGTGGCCGCCGAAGCCGATCTTGTAGGTCGTCTCCGGTCGCGGGAACTCCCACGGATTGCCCTCCGCGAGCCAGGTCTCCGGCGCCTCACGCTGCCATCCGTCCTCCAGCGACTGGCGGAAGAGGCCGTGGTCGTAGCGGATGCCGTAGCCGGTCGCGGGGATCGACAGGCTCGCCATGCTCTCCATGAAGCAGGCGGCGAGCCGACCGAGGCCGCCATTGCCGAGCGCCGCGTCGGGCTCGGCCCCCTCGACGCCGGCGAGATCGACGCCGAGGTCGCGCAAAGCGGCCTGGGTGGTCTCGACGAGACCGAGATTGTTCATCGCGTCCGACAGCAGCCGGCCGATCAGGAATTCGAGCGAGAGATAATAGACCCGCTTCTCCGGCACATCGGCGGCTTGCGCACCGTGGCAGGCGTCGACGATCCGGTCGCGCAGCGCCAGCGCCGTGGCGGCGAACCAGTCGCGCTCGCGGGCGACCTCGGGCGTCTTGCCGAGCACGTAGAGGAGCTTGGCGCGGATGGCCTCGCGCAACTCGACCACCGCGTCGCCTCCGGCAACCGAGCGGGGCTTAACAGAGGTGGCGGCGGCCTTCGCCGATGAAGCGGAAGTGTCCGCTTCGCCGTTCCTGACGAGAACGGACAGAGCTTCGTTCAGCACCTGGGTATCCCCCTTCGTTACAGCCGAGGATGTCGGTCGGACGCGGAGTCTGGCCGCTTCTTGCGGCGGCACAATGATCCGCGACGTGGTCTGTCGCCCTGCGCCACCATGGTGTTGCCGGCCGGCGGACTTGTCGAGACACATGCGTGCAAACACATCATTCGCAAGTCGTGTGCCCGACCCTCTGTGTCACTGTAGACACAGAGCCGGTGCATCGTCGCCGCCTCGCATGAGAGATGACGCCGGCCGCTTGAAGGCTTGCTGAACGGCCCTAACCGACCCTTGAATGATGCGCACGGCGTCGATGGCAGCATCGCGGCAACATCGCGGGAGGTCCGATGGGCGGTCCAGTATCTGGGACGAACGGCTCCGAAGCGGCTTGGTGGCAGAGCGGGACAGTCTATCAGGTCTATCCCCGCTCGTTCCAGGACACGGACGGCGATGGCGTCGGCGACCTTCGGGGGATCGCGGCACGGCTGGATTACCTCGCATGGCTCGGCGTCGATGCGGTGTGGATCTCGCCGTTCTACCGCTCGCCGATGGCCGATTTCGGCTACGACGTGGCCGATTACTGCGCGGTCGATCCGCTGTTCGGCAAGCTGGAGGATTTCGACGCGCTGATTGCCGAGGCGCATCGACGCAAGCTCCGGGTGATTCTCGACTTCGTGCCCAACCACAGCTCGATCGAGCATCCGTGGTTCACCGAGAGCCGGGCGAGCCGCCAGGCACGCAAGCGCAACTGGTACATCTGGCGCGATCCCGCTCCCGACGGCGGACCGCCCAACAACTGGCTCTCGAATTTCGGCGGCCCGGCCTGGACCCGCGATCCGGCCACCGGCCAGTACTACTACCACGCCTTCCTGCCCGAGCAGCCGGACCTGAACTGGCGCAACCCCGACGTGCGGGCGGCGATGCACGACGCCCTCCGCTTCTGGCTGGCGCGCGGCGTGGACGGCTTCCGCGTCGATGTGATCTGGCACCTGATCAAGGACGAGGGATTTCGCGACAACCCGCACAACCCCGATTTCCAGCCGCATCAGGCCGGGATCAACCGCTTCCAGCAGGTTTTCTCCTGCGACCGGCCGGAGGTGCTCGACGTCATCGCCGGAATGCGCGCGGTTCTGCGCGAATACGGCGAGCGGGTGCTGATCGGCGAGATCTATCTGCCGATCGAGCGGCTGGTGGCCTATTACGGGCCCGGCCTGACCGGGGCCGACCTGCCGTTCAACTTCCAGCTCATCCAGACGCCGTGGCGCGCCGAGGCGGTGGCGGCCCTGGTGACGGAATACGAAGCCGCCCTCCCCGAGGGCGGCTGGCCGAACTGGGTGCTCGGCAACCACGATCAGCCCCGCATCGCCGCCCGCGTCGGCGAGGCGCAGGCGCGGATCGCGGCGATGCTTCTGCTGACGCTGCGCGGCACGCCGACGCTCTATTACGGCGATGAGATCGGCCTCGCTCACGTTCCGGTGCCGCCCGAGCGGGCACAGGACCCGTGGGGGCGCAACGAGCCAGGCCATGGGCGGGACCCCGAACGCACGCCGATGCAGTGGGAGGACGCCCCGAATGCGGGCTTCACCACCGGTACGCCGTGGCTGCCGCTCAGCGCGGATGCGGCGCGGCGCAACGTCGATGAGATGCGCGACGATGCCCGCTCGATCCTGACCCTCTACCGCCGGCTCCTGTCCCTGCGCCGCGATCATCCGGCCCTGTCGGTCGGGGATTGGCGCAGCCTGCCCCTCTCAGCGGATCTCGCCGCCGAGGTCTTTGCCTTCGAGCGCGTCTCGGGTGGCGCCGTCTTACGCATCCTGCTCAACTTCGGCAGCGTGGAACGGACGATCCCCTTGGAGGATGGGGGCTGGACGATCCTGCTCTCGACCCTTCCGGGACGGGTGGGCGACAGGGCCGACGGCGAGGCCCGGCTCGCACCGGACGAGGGCGTCATCCTCAAGCCGGCAAGCCGCTAGGACGGAGTGTTGCCGCGCTGCACCCTGCGCATTCGACCCAGCCAAAACCGGGAGGGATACGCAGCACGCTTTCGCTATTCTCCCAGCGCAGACAACCCATGATGGAAGCGCAGGCGTCCGCTCAAAAATATTGGTCCGAACGTGGCCTGAATTGTGCGATGCAACGGAACGGATTGCCTTCCGGAGCATTTCAATGCCGAGCGTAGCAGCGGCGGTTCCCGCCCTTCAAGGGCCGCGCGGGTGGCGTAGGGGCGAGTCGATGGCGTACGTGGATCTCGGTGGGCTCCAGGTCGCCGATCCGCCGCCACCGACCTCCGCCTTCGATCCCGAGCCGAGATTCGGCAACGCCCTCCTCCCCCGCATTCTCTACGCCACCCCTGAGATGGCGGATTTCGTGAAGACCGGCGGCCTCGGCGAGGTCGCGGGCGCCCTGCCCCGCTCCCTGCGCCGCCACTATGACGTCCGCGTCCTCATTCCCGGCTACGCCCAAGTGCTCGCCGGGCTCGACAACCTGACCATGATCGCCCGGCTCGGCAGCTTCGCCAGCGTTCCGGGTTGCGAACTCGGCTTCGGCACCACGCCGGACGGCCTCGGCGTCTACGTGCTGGTCGCCCCCGATCTGTACGAGCGCGACGGCACGCCTTACGGCGACGAGCGAGGCGATTTCGGCGACAACGACCTGCGGTTTGCCCGCCTCAGCCGGGCGGCGGCGGAACTGGCCGGCGGCATCGACCCGTTCTGGTCGGCCGACCTGCTGCATCTCAACGATTGGCAGACCGCGCTGGCGCCGGCCTACCTGTCCTGGCTCGGCATCCGCCGCCCGAGCGTGCTGACGATCCACAATCTCGCCTACCAGGGGCTTTTCCACCGCGACAATCTCGGCCGGGTCGGCGTACCGGACCACGCTTTCCAGATGGATGGCGTGGAGTTCTACGGGCAGCTCTCCTTCCTCAAGGCCGGCATCTATCACGCCTCGCACGTCACCACGGTGAGCGAGACCTATGCCCGCGAGATCACCACGTCCGAGGGCGGCTGTGGTCTCGACGGCTTGCTCCGCACCCGCGCCGCGCAGGGCCGCCTGACCGGCATTCTCAACGGCATCGACGAGAGCTGGGATCCGCGCACGGACCCGCACCTCGCCACCCGCTTCGAGCCCGACGACTGGAAGGGCAAGCGGGCCAATGCCGACGAGGTGCGCAAGGCGTTCGGCATGGCGGTCTCCCGCGGGCCGCTCTTCGCCATCGTCTCGCGCCTCGTGCACCAGAAGGGGATCGACCTCAGCATCGGCGCCGCCGAATCGATCGTTGCCGAGGGCGGCCAGCTCGTGGTGATCGGCCAGGGCGAGGGCCGGTTCGAGGAAGCCCTGCGCGATCTGGCCGGGCGCCATCCCGAGAATGTCGGCGTCCATGTCGGCTTCCGCGAAACCGAGGCGCGCCGCATCTTCGCCGGCAGCGATTTCCTTCTGATGCCCTCGCGCTTCGAACCCTGCGGGCTGGCCCAGATGTACGCGCAGCGCTTCGGCTCCCTGCCGATCGTGCGCCGCACCGGTGGCCTCAACGATACGGTGGAGGACGGCGTCACCGGCTTCACCTTCGGTGAGGCCTCGCCGATGGGGCTGACCTCGGCGATCCGCCGCGCCTTCGAGACCTTCGGCCAGAAGAAGCGCCTCAACACCATGCGGCGCAGCGCCATGTCCCGCTCCTTCGGCTGGGATGGGGCGGCGCTGAACTACTGCAACCTCTACGCCCGCGCCTTCGGCAACCACACCGCCCGCCGCTGGAAGGCGGCCTGAGACGCGGCGGACACGGTTTCCGCCCGGACCAAGAGTGCCTCACACCACGCCCGATCTCTGACCGTTCTCCCTCTGGCGATGACGGCACAGCGGGAGTTTCGTGAGCGACACGAGGCGGGCAACCGTGTCGGCCAGCCCACGCGGTGATCGAGCGAAGCCCATATCCGCCCTCCCGAGGGAACCGATCGGATTTGGCATAACGCGCGACACCCTTGGCCCGACACTCTTGCGGGAACATCGCATCCTCAGAGGGTGGTTTCTCGCGACCCTCCGTTCGCTTTCATGGCACGGAACGGCGCGATCCGCGTTGAGCGTCCATGGACGCGACTGTGACGCTCACGCGCACGAACCCTCTGATCCTTCGGCTTCGCTACGGCGCCGATCTCGATGCCGGGGATCGAGCCATTTTGGCCGACCTGTCCCGATCCCGCCGCAGCCTGGAGTCACAGCAGGATATCGTGCGGGCCGGCGATCGGGCGGCGGGTGTCCACCTCGTCCTCGAAGGCTACGCCTTCCGCTACAAGCTCATCGATGACGGACAGCGCCAGATCCTCGGCCTGCTCCTGCCGGGTGATTTCTGCGACCTGCAATCGATCGTGCTCGGCCCGTCCGACCACTACATCGCCGCACTGACCGCCTGCACCGTCGCCGACATCCCGCAGGACCGGGTCGACGCCCTGGTCTTCCGCGATTCGCGTCTCGCCCGGGCGCTGTGGTGGGCGACGCTGGTCGATGAGAGCATCCTGCGGGAATGGCTCGCCAGCATGGGCCAGCGCTCCGCCGACAAGCGCATCGCCCACCTGTTCTGCGAATTGCTGCTGCGGCAGCAGCTCGTCGGCACGGCCGGGGAGCGCGACTG
The DNA here is from genome assembly GCF_001542815.1 of Methylobacterium sp. AMS5. Lineage (GTDB taxonomy): Bacteria > Pseudomonadota > Alphaproteobacteria > Rhizobiales > Beijerinckiaceae > Methylobacterium. Next base: position 2,063,774 of record NZ_CP006992.1, on the reverse strand, counting down.
CCCGTTGCCTCTGACCCAGCCGATGCTCGCCGACATCCTCGGCATCACGACGATCCATGTCAGCCGCATCCTGCGCGACCTGCGCCTCGCCGGGCTGATCCAATTGAAGGAGCGCCGGCTGCACGTTCCGGACGTCAAGCGCCTGCAGGCGTTCTGCGACTTCGATCCGACCTATCTGCACCTCGTCAGGATGCCCGATCACGAAGCCGCTGGGAACATCACGCGCGCCGGGCTCTGACGCGCGCGCAGGCCTGCCCCCCGGAAGGATGCCTGTACGAGAGGCAGGATCGTGCCGATTCTCTGTGCCCTGCCTTCGGCCTGTCGCTCGGGCAGCGCATGAGAATAAAGACGACATGACAGCCCCCGATCCCGTGCCGCAGATCGCTCTCAACGACGGGCGCTCCATCCCCCAGCTCGGCTTCGGCGTCTGGCGTCTGCAAGAGGCGGAGACGCCCGCCCTCGTCGGAACGGCGCTCGGCAGCGGTTATCGCTCGATCGATACCGCTGCAGCCTACGGCAACGAGGGCGGCGTCGGGCGGGGCCTGCGGGAGACGATCGTGTCTCGGGCCGAGGTGTTCGTGACGACGAAACTTTGGAACGACGCTCAGGGCTACGATGCGACGCGGCACGCCTTCGACGACAGCCTCGCCCGGCTGGGGCTGGACCATGTCGATCTCTACCTGATCCACTGGCCCTGCCCCGAGCGGGGGCTCTATCTCGACAGCTGGCGCGCGCTGATCCGCTTGCGGGAGGAGGGTCGAGCCGCCTCGATCGGCGTCTCGAACTTCACCGAGGATCAGCTCGAACGGCTCGTGAACGAGACCGGCGTCACCCCTGCCCTCAACCAGATCGAGCTGCATCCGCGGTTCCAGCAACGCACCTTGCGCGCGGCCCATGCTCGGCTCGGCATCGTCACGGAAGCCTGGAGCCCCTTAGGTCAGGCGCAGGTGCTGGATGAACCCGCCATCACCCGGATCGCCGATCGGCTCGGGCGCAGCCCGGCCCAGGTGGTGCTGCGCTGGCATATCGAGAACGGCTTCGTCGCGATCCCGAAATCCGCCACGCCCGCCCGGATGCACGAGAACATCGACGTGTTCGGCTTCTCGCTCACGCAAGAGGACCACGCGGCCATCGCCGGTCTCGACCGGGCCGACGGACGAATCGGGCCGGACCCGATGACGTTCCAGTAATCCTGCCAGTAGGGGCCCGGCACGGGCCGTCCCGAGAGCGCCCCTCACCCCGCCAGCGGCAGCGGCTTCGTCGCGGCGAGTTGCGTGCCGCCCTTGCGCTCCAGCAAGCCCGGCGGCGGCACCGGCGCATCGATGGTGCAGACGACGCCGTCCGGCTCGTAGAGCAGTTCGACCCGCCCCGCGAGTTCACGGGCGAGGCTGCGCTCGATCAGGCGCGAGCCGAAGCCGCGGCGGGTCGGAGGTGAGACCGGCGGGCCGCCGCTCTCGGTCCAGCGCAGGGACAGCGAGAGTTCGGGCCGGCGCTGCACGGTCCAGGTGATCGTCACCCGCCCGCCCTCCTTGGACAAAGCCCCGTACTTGACGGCGTTGGTGCCGAGTTCGTGCAGGGCCATGGCGATGGACAGAGCCAGCCGCGGCGCGAGCCGCAGGCGCGGGCCCGATACGACGAAGCGCGATTCCTGCCCCTCTCCCGCCTCCAGCGGGCGGATCGCGTCGCCCACCACGGTCTTCAGCTCGGCGCCCTCCCAGCTCTCGCGGGTCAGCACGTCGTGGGCGCGGGCGAGCGCCAGCAGCCGCGCCTCGAAGGCGGCGCGGGCCGCGAGCGCCTCCTCGCCGTCGAGCCCGCGCAGGGACTGCATGGCGATCGATTGGACGGTGGCCAGGGTGTTCTTCACCCGGTGGTTCAGTTCGTTGATGAGCAGGCGCAGATGCTCCTCGGCCCGCTTGGCGTCGGTGACATCGACGCTGCATCCGGTGAAGCCGAGGAAGGTGCCGTGGTCGTCGAGGCGCGGCACGCCCTCGCAGCGCAGCCAGCGGATCTCCCCGTTGCGATCGATGACCCGCATCTCGGCCCGGAACGGATGCCGGTGCTCGAACGCCTCTTGGAACGTCTCCTGGAAAGCCGGCAGGTCCGGCGGATGCACGATCGACGCCCAGCCGCCGCCGGCCATCTCCGCCGCCGGGCGGCCGAACAGGTGGTCGAAATGCATGTTGGCGAAGACCACCTCCGCGGTCTCGTCGGTCATCCAGATCAGCGCCGGGGCCGAATCGGCCATGTGGCGGAAGCGCGCCTCGCTCTCGCGCAAAGCCGCGAGGCCGCGCTGGGTCTCGGCGAGTGCCCGGTCGCGCTCCTCGCTGCGGGTCCGCAGCCGCAGCGAGGCTTCCGAGAGCACGTCGGCGAGGCGGCGGATCTCGTGGATCGGCGAGGCGATCCGCGGGATCGCCTGCCCCCGCGCAAGAGCCGGCCCCGTCGCCGCGAGTTGGCGCAGGGGCTTCGAGACCCGCGACCACAGATGGACGGCGAGCACCGAGGAGGTGGCGAGCACGAGAAGGCCGAAGCCGCCGAAGGCCCAGATCCAGCGCCGCAGCCGCGCTTCGACCAGTTCGCGCGGAATGCTCGCCCCCACGGTCCAGCCGTTGAGCCGCGAGCGCGCCTCGACCACGGTGACGGGCTTGAAATTGCGGTCGCGCCCCTCCCAGACACCCGGCGTGCCCGTCATCGTCTGGCGCAGGGTCACGAGCCGAGGATACCCGATCACGCCCGGCATCTCGGGCAGGCGCGCGAGCACGACGCCGTCGCGATCCGACACCCCCGTGACCCAACCCCGGACCTGTTCGCGGGCGAGGATGCCGGCGATGCGGCTCAGGGGCACCGAGAAGCTGAGAATGAAGGCGGGCGTCTCCTCAATCCGCACCGGCACTGCGACGGCGTAATGCGCCTGATCCGGCATGGCCCCGGCGAGATAGCCGGTGACCATGGAGCGCTGCCCGCTCTCGATGAGTTCGCGGTCGGTGGGCAGCGTGCTCACCGGTAGCGGTGCGCCCGGCTTGAGGGCGGTGTTGACGAGCTGCTGTCCGTCCGGCCGCCGCAGCACGAGATCGAGGCCGACCGCCTCGCGCACGAGTCGGGCCTGATTTTCGAAATTGGCGAACTCGCCGTCCCTGAGCCGCGGCGAGGTGGCCAGCGTCTGCAGCACCGAGACCAGCCCGGCGGTGTCTCGGTCGATCGACAGGGCGATCCCGCGGACGTTCTCCCGGGCATCCTGCTCGAAGCGGGCGCGCTCGGTGGCGGCGTAGCGGGTCAGCAGGATCGCGGTGAAGATCAAGCCGGGGCCGATCAGCGCGATGACGAGCATGATGAGGTAGAACTGCGTGGAGAAGCCACGCTGGCCGAGCCGGGAGAGCATGCGTCGGATCAAGGCGTCCCGCGGCGTTGCGCTGAAGGGTTTTGAGGGATGGCGCCCGCCCATCATGCCCCAGCGCGGGTGGGCGTGCCAACTGCCCCGGCTCAGCCCTCCCGCCCGGCCCGATCGACATGCCCGAGATCCCGGCCCGGATCGAGCCGGTCCCGGACCCGCTGCTTGAGCACCTTCACATCGGGAAAGCCGCCATCGCGCACCCGTTCCCAGATAACCTCCGTATCGAACGCGATCACGAACACCCCGCCCGTGCCGGGCCGCAGGGCGACCTCGCCAAGATCATCGCGGAAGGTTGACAGAAGCTCCTGCGCCATCCACGCCGCACGCAGGAGCCACTGGCATTGGGTGCAGTAGGTGATCGTGATGCGGGGGCAGGGCGGCAATGGAGAGAGGCAGGCCGAACCAGAGGCATCGCGCATGGTGACAGGACGCACCTAACACCGAAAGGTTGTCAACCAATCTTTCTGCTGGCCCACCTCGGGATCGAAGCTTGGATGCGGAAAATCGTTGACCGCTTCAATCCAAAATTATCTACAGGTTTATCACAGAACCTGGGACAGGCTTGTCGTCCAGTGGGACACAAACCATAAAACCTCCAAATGATCCGCAATGCAGCAGGTGAGTTATGTCGCAAGAAATTGAGAAATCGGCTTGGAATCCGATCAGTCGGAGAGATCGGAAACTGACATTCGGCATAGACGAAACTCGACACAAGGGCATAGAAATTGGGGCTCTGAATAATCCAATCATTCCTCCATCGGCTGGGCTATCGCGCTTTATTGATTACACGGATACAGATGGACTAAAAAAGCAACACCAATCAAATCAGGAGCGCGTAAATGGAATTGTCAATGTTGATTATATCTGGAGCGGTAGCGGAAGCCTAGCGAGTGTTGTCGGGCAAGAAAACGTGTTTGATTTTGCTATAGCAAGCCATGTTATCGAACACGTACCCAACACTCTTGGTTGGTTTAGAGGCATTTTTGAGGTTCTGAGACCAGAAGGAATATTCAACCTAGCAATACCAGACAAGAGATACACCTTCGATACAAACTGCCAGCTCAGCACCATCGGCCAACTCATTGAAGCCGATCTCTATTCGTACGAAAGGCCGAGCGTAAGGCAGATGTTTGACCACTGCGTTCACATCGCCGCAATAGATCCGGGTGCGATTTGGAAAGAAAACATCAACACTAGCGAGCTAAAGCCATACAATGGTGATTTTGCACTGTGGCTGGCGCAAGATCAAGCTCACAGAATTCATTCGAATAACGAATATTTCGACTCACACTGCTGGATATATACCCCTACTTCATTTCTATCTCTGCTTCGAGCAGCGGTTCTACTGGAAAAATTCAAATTCGAAATCGTCAATTTCCATAATACAGAGCCGGGCCAATTCGAGTTTTTCATTTCCCTGCGCAAGCCCGACGCCCATACTGGAGCTGAGGATCTAAAATGGAAGCAAATCGGAGCAATAGATAAGTATCAGAAGGCTCTGGATGACGAGCGTCGGCGTGCCAGCTTGAGCGCGCTTTGACCTAAGCCTGCTACCTCGTTGGTCGCGATAATACGACCAGCGATATAGACACGAAAATCCTACAGACTCATCAGCACATCGTAGACCACAAACCCAAAGCATCGTGAAAATGACGTTTCTCAACCAACCTACCAGCGCTCTCTGAAGCAACCCAGCGGCGGCACGACGAACCACGATCAGGTGAAAAGCGAACTTTTCTAGGGAGGGGTACCGATGGATCGAACGCGAATTAACAATATCGTTATAGATGCAACAAGATCGGTTGTTCAACGCGGTCCCTTTTCCGGCATGAAACTTATAAATAAGTTCTCATGGGGCGATGGCGACATAAGCACAAAGCTGCTAGGGATGTACGAGCAAGAGCTTCACGCGGGTATCTGTCGCCTGAGCGCCGAGTCATACAACGTCATTGTAGATGTTGGCTGCGCGGAAGGGTTCGATGCCGTAGGATTAGCCCGCATATTTGACAAAATCAACCTTCATGCATTCGATCTGAACCCGCAGGCCCTTAACGTTGCGCGCGAAGCCGCTGAAGTCAACGGAGTGCTAGAACGAATTAGGTTCGAAGCAGAATGCACTCCCGCTCATCTTATTCAATTATCTGAAGAACATCATCGAGGCCTCGCGATTATTGACTGTGAGGGCTATGAACTTGAGCTTCTTTGCCGTTCAGACGTCGCATCAGCGTTGCGAAAGTTCGATTTCATAATTGAATGCCACGATTTTATAAATGGCAATATTACGCCTGGAATTTTCGCGCACTACCTGCCGACGCATAATATTGAAATCGTTTGGGCTGGCGGCAGAAACCCAAACGAATACCCCATCCTGGCGAACTTGACGGACCCTGAAAGGTGGGGCCTAGTCAATGAGAACCGAATGTGCCGGCAGCACTGGCTATTAATGGAAGCGAAAACTCGCTAGTATCTCAGGGCATTGCTCCAATCTCTCTCACCGCGTCCTAGCCCGATTTGCGTAGCAGCAAACAGGGCAACACCGAAGTGGTTGTATAACTGTGCGACGCTCCTCCGACATTGGAGCACAGAAGTCTTAGGATACCAACCATGAGTCATTGCATGCACTGTCTCTCGACCCACGGCCAAGTATTGATTTATGATAAAATCACAGGCGAGCTGCGCACATCACCTAACGTTGATCACCAACATATCATTTCTGTGCAAATTGCAAATGGAAAAGCTAATCTATCGTTCGAAGATGAAGGCGAAACTTGGTACGTAATGCCGAGCAACTTCGGCTCCAGCATTTATTCAACCCCACAAATGGTTGCAGAAAAACTGAATGTGAGCTTTGTAGACGAGGAATTCGTTTATTTTGATATAAATGGTCAACAACTATCCGCAGAGCCCGACGGCACTGTGGACTTCAAAGTGTGGAGAGAAGTCTACGAAAAGTTTTGGTTGTTTTCTAGTCAATCACTCCCAATTTTATTATTGAACAACTCTTGGTACTCAATATCTCTTAAGCGCATTATAGAAAAGAGCCAAATTACATTTAAGCCAAATTTTATAATCAAAGTTGGCGAAATTGAATTTGGCATTAAGAACGTGAATAAATATGGGTGCAACATTGATGGTAAACAGATCTATCTATCTTACGGAACATACAAAGTTGAAAAACTATTGCTTTTTAAGCCACTAATGTATTTTTCGGCCTACGGTAGAGATCAGTCATTCTTCTTACTTAAAATGTGCATTGATAGCATCGAACGATTTGGTTGTTATGACGGAAATTACCTCATTATTACAAACAAGTCTGAAATTTTTATCAGAAGCTTATTAGATTTTGTTCCGCCGGATCGGTTGCAACTTGCAGCTATTCCTGTCGTTGACGAGACCGATATGGTGTGCGCTCGCTTTAAAGTAATCGATGTAGATAGTATAAATCTGTACCAGCCAATTGTTTATTCTGATTTTGACATTATATGCAATGGGAGCATCAAAGACATGCTGGGAGATATTGTTGGGAACGACCCAGCAAATAGCTCTACGATTTTCGTAAAATCTGAAGGTCCACTGGATCACCAATCATATGGTGGGGTTCTCACTCTTGCGGATGAAACAGCCACGATAGGCCGTGGGGATCGTTTCTCAATCATTAGAAGCCCTATTGGTTTCAACTCAGGCGTTATCGGCTTCAGAAATGCCGAACATGTTCGAGGAGACTTTACCGCGGTAGTCAGTTGCATCTATTTTCAGATCGAAAATGGAACTGATCGGCAGAGTTATGAAGTTTACGATCAGCCGGCAGCAAATTATGTCTATAACAAAATTGCATCGTACGATGTTTCACTTATCGACAAGTATATTCATCCCTGGCCGCCGCTGGAGAACGAAAAAATAGTTGATAAAGGTTTAATTCATTTTTGTGGCGGCGTAGGCCCGATGCATAAAGTGGATAGGATCAAAAGCTATTATGACTATATTTTATCAGAAAGCGGGACTAAAACTGCCATGCAAGAAATATCTTGATCCGAAGATAACCTATTCCGTTCCCATCTTCTAGGCTGACTTACAGATATCCGACTGATATTTGTGCTCACCCGGAGACCACACTCCATGCCCCCCGCCCCCAGTTCCGCGGCTCCGGCCCGCCCCTCCATCCTCAGCCGGGTCGTCTCCGCGCTCGCGGCGCTCTGGCTGGCGGCATGCCTTGCAGGGTGCGGGGCGATCAATCGGGTGCCGAGCCTGGAGGAGCAGGCGAAATCGTCCTGGAGCGAGGTGCAGAACCAGTACCAGCGCCGGGCCGACCTGATCCCGAATCTCGTCGAGACGGTGAAGGGTTATGCCAAGCAGGAGCAGGAGACCTTGACCCGGGTGACGGAAGCCAGGGCCAAGGCGACGAGCATCCAGGTCGATGCCTCGACGGTCAGCGATCCGGAGAAGTTCAAGCAGTTCCAGGAGGCGCAGAACCAGCTTTCGGGGGCGCTCGGACGGTTGCTCGCCTCGGTCGAGGCCTATCCGGACCTGAAATCGAACCAGAACTTCCTCGCCCTCCAGTCGCAACTCGAGGGAACGGAAAACCGGATCGCCGTGGCGCGGCGCGACTATATTCAGGCGGTCCAGGCCTACAACACGGAGATCCGCACCATTCCCGGCCGGTGGATCGCCTCGTGGTTCTATCCGGAGGCGAAGCCGATGGAGACCTTCACCTCGACGCCGGGCGCAGAGCGCGCGCCGAACGTGAAGTTCTAGTTCACCCTGTCAACTGGTGATGACGCATCCCGATCGGACCGCTCGGCACCCCGTATTCGGCCCGCTGTCGGCGCTGTGGCTCGCGCTGCTGGTCGTCGCCGGCCTCATGGGTCTCGCCAAAGCGGCCGAGCCCGACTTCCCCAAGCTCACGGGCCGGGTGGTGGATGCGGCCGGCATCCTCTCGCAGGAGACGCGGGCGAGGATCGACGGCAAGATCAAGGCCCACGAGGACAAGACGGGCGATCAGCTCGTCGTCGCCACCGTGCCGAGCCTTCAGGACCGCACGGTCGAGGACTACGCCAACCGTCTCGCCCGGGCTTGGGGCATCGGCCAGAAGAAGACCAACAACGGTGTTCTGCTGCTGGTGGCCCCGAAGGAGCGCAAGGTCCGCATCGAGGTCGGGTACGGGCTCGAAGGCGCGCTCACCGATGCGCTGTCGAAGACGATCATCACGACGGCGATCACGCCCCGTTTCCGCCAGGGCGACTTTTCCGGGGGCGTGGAGGCGGGGGTCGACGCCATTCTTCCGATCCTCGCCGGCGATGCCGACGAGTGGCAGCGCCGCGCGCCGGTGCGGGAGGACACGGTCGATCCCGTCACGGTGATCTTCTGGATCGTGGTCATCATCGCCCTCGTCGTCGTGCTGACGCGGATGAACGGCGGCGGGCGACGCGGCCGGGGTGGCGGCTTCGTGGTGATCCCGGGACCGTCCGGCGGCTGGAGCGGCGGCTTTTCCGACGGCGGCGGAGGATTCTCCGGCGGGGGCGGCTCGTTCGGCGGCGGGGGAGCGTCCGGTGACTGGTAGCGTGAGCATCCTCGATCCTGCCGCGCAGGAGCGGATCGCCGCAGCGATCGGGCGGGCAGAGACCGGAACCTCGGGCGAGATCGTGGTGCTTGTCTCCGCCAGCGCCGGGCTCTATCGCTCCCCCGGCCTCGCTTTGGCCCTGGCGGTCGCCCTGGCCCTGCCCTGGCCCCTGATTCTGCTCACCGATCTCGGTGCGGGCAAGATCGCGCTCGCTCAGGCGGCGACGGTGCTGGTCACGCTGATGCTGACCCTGAACGAGCGTCTCCGGATCACCCTCACCCCGCGGCGCTGGCAGCGCGAGCGCGCCCACGCCGCCGCCCGCCGCGAGTTCTTTGCGCATGGTCTCACCGGAACGCGGGGACGCACCGGTGTGCTGGTCTACGTGGCCCTCGCGGAGCGCTACGCCGAGATCGTTGCCGACAAGGGTGTGCGGGCCCGCGTGGAGGACGCGCAATGGCGCGCCATCGTCTCGGAGCTGCTCGGTGCGGCCGGACGCGGAGCCCTCGGTGAGGGTCTCGTCTCGGCGGTGGAGCAGGTCGGCGCCGTGCTGAAGGCCGAGCTGCCGGGCAGCCACGGCGACAACCAACTCCCCAACCGCGTCATCGTCCTCGATTGAGATGTTCGAAGGCGCTCCGCACGGCGGAACCGATTCGGATCGAACGGAAGCCGTGTTCCGAACATCGGCCGCGTCCGGATGCCCGTTTGCCCAGCGGCGCTTCGCACGGACGTTGGTGGCGCCGCGGCGCATTCATCCCAAGGTTCGGGTAACGCGGGGTTGAAGATGTCACCGACCGTGACGAGGGAACCAGCACCTGTGTGCTCACCGCAACTGGTATCACAGGAAAAATTGCGCCACACAGATCCGGGACAAGGCCGCCTGCATCAAGAATGCGGCCAATGACGGAGTGAGGCGTCACATGGGCGCAATACAGAAGCATGGGCCCTGGGCCCTGGTCGGTGCATTGGGCGCTGCGGCGCTGGCGGTGGTCGCCACACAACGGGGCGAAGCGATCAACGCCCTGTGGGTCGTCGTCGCCGCGGTCTGCGTCTACCTCATCGCCTACCGCTACTATTCCCTCTTCATCGCCGACAAGGTGATGCGCCTCGATCCGAAGCGCGAGACTCCGGCCCACCGTCACAACGATGGCCTCGACTACGTCCCCACCAACAAATCGGTCCTGTTCGGCCACCACTTCGCGGCCATCGCCGGCGCCGGACCGTTGGTCGGCCCGGTGCTCGCGGCACAGATGGGCTACCTGCCCGGCATGCTCTGGATCCTCGCCGGTGTCGTGCTCGCGGGCGCGGTACAGGACTTCATGATCCTGTTCATCTCGATGCGCCGCGATGGGCGCTCGCTGGGCGAGCTGATCCGGGCCGAGCTCGGTGTGATTCCCGGCGTGATCGCTCTGTTCGGCACCTTCATGATCATGGTCATTCTGCTCGCCGTGCTGGCGATGATCGTGGTGAAGGCCCTGGCCGAGAGCCCCTGGGGCACCTTCACCGTCGGCGCGACGATCCCGATCGCGATCCTGATGGGCCTCTACGCCCGCTACATCCGGCCGGGCAAGATCGGCGAAGTGTCGATCATCGGCTTCGTCCTGCTCATGGCCGCGATCCTCGGCGGCGGTCAGATCAACGAACACCCCACCTGGGGCCCCGCCTTCACCTTCACGGGCACCCAGCTCACTTGGATGCTGATCGGCTATGGCTTCGTCGCGGCGATCCTGCCGGTGTGGCTGCTGCTGGCCCCGCGTGACTACCTGTCGACCTTCCTCAAGATCGGCACCATCATCGGCCTCGCGCTCGGCATCGTCGTCGTCGCCCCGCACATGCAGATGCCCGCCACGACGAAGTTCATCGATGGCACCGGGCCGGTCTGGGCGGGCTCGCTGTTTCCGTTCCTGTTCATCACCATCGCCTGCGGCGCCGTCTCGGGCTTCCACGCGCTGATCTCGTCGGGCACGACCCCGAAGCTCGTCGACAACGAGATGGACACCCGCTTCATCGGCTACGGCGGCATGCTGATGGAGAGCTTCGTGGCGATCATGGCGCTGGTGGCCGCCAGCGTGATCGACCCGGGCATCTACTTCACAATGAACTCTCCGGGCGCCCTGCTCGGCAGCACGCCGGAAACCGCCGCCGCCGCGGTGACGGCGCTCGGCTTCCCGATCGCTCCGGACGTCATCGCTCAGACCGCCAAGGATGTCGGCGAACACTCGATCATCTCGCGTGTCGGCGGCGCGCCGACCCTCGCGGTCGGCATGGCGCACATCATTTCCTCGGCCATCGGCGGCAAGGCGATGATGGCCTTCTGGTATCACTTCGCGATCCTGTTCGAGGCCCTGTTCATCCTGACCGCGGTGGATGCGGGCACCCGCGCCGGCCGCTTCATGCTGCAGGACCTGCTCGGCCTGCTCTCGCCGCGCTTCAAGGACACCTCGGCCTGGGGTCCGAGCGTGGTCGCTACCGCCCTGTGCGTCAGCGCCTGGGGCTACTTCCTCTATCAGGGCGTTACCGATCCGCTCGGCGGCATCTACACCCTGTGGCCGCTCTTCGGCATCTCGAACCAGATGCTGGCCGCCGTCGCGCTGACGCTGGCAACCGTCGTGATCTTCAAGATGAAGCGCGAGCGCTATGCCTTCGTCACGATCATCCCGACCGTCTGGCTGTGCATCTGCACCCTGACGGCCGGCTGGCAGAAGATCTTCTCGCCCGACCCGAAGATCGGCTTCCTCTCGCACGCCGACCGTTTCTCGACGGCGATCGCGGAAGGCAAGGTGCTCGGCCCGGCCAAGAGCATGGCGGACATGCACAAGATCGTCTTCAACGATCGCATCGACGCGGCTCTGGCCGTATTCTTCGTCGGCCTCGTCGTCGCGATCGCGGTGTTCGGCCTCATGGCCTGCGTGAAGGCCTACCGTGCCGATCGCTGGACAGCACTCGAAGCCGATTCCAATCTCGCCCCGGCGGAGTGAGACAGTCATGAGCGGAACCGCAACGTCGGTGCAGAGCTTTCGCGAACGCCTTCAGGCTTTCAACAAGTGCGTTTGCGACGGCGCGCGGCTGATGGTGGGTCAGGGTGATTACGGGACTTACGTTGCCCATATCGCCAAGACTCATCCCGATCAGGCGCCGATGACCGAGCGGGAGTTTTTTCGCAACCGCGAGAACGCTCGCTTCGGCGGCGGCAACACGTCGGGTTTTCGCTGCTGCTGAAGCGCTCGCTTATCCCCCGGAGGGATGGTTCGTTCCTCCCGTGATGACATTGCATGAGAACGCCGGGCCCATGATCGGACCCGGCGTTTTTTTCTGAATGGACGTAGCAGGTTTCCCGTCATCGGCATCGATGCGCGCGCCGTCGCAGCGAGATGGGCGGGAGAATCGGAGCCGAGTGCGGCGTTTGCAATCGGCCGGAGATGCCCGTCGAGACACGGTCACGACGGGGTTTTCACGTGAAATTAACCATGAAACCTGAAGACGCGTGGCCGCCGCATCGGCTTTCCCTGGATCGGTTGTTCCTAAAGCAAGGATTGTGTGCGCCGGCTGTTGCAACGCAACCAGCGCGGATTCTAGTCTCCCGGCACGAGGGGGACTGCGACGATGAATCAGATGGCAGGCGTGCCGAGCCCGGCTGGGGCGCGGACGGGAGAGATTGCGTTCGACCGGAAGGCACCGGGGCTGACGGGCATCGTCGTCAAGGGGTTCCTGCTCTCGTTGATCACTTTCTCGATCTACCGGTTCTGGTACTTCACCAATCTGCGGCGATACTTCTGGAGCCGCACGGTCGTCGCCGGTAGCCCGGCCGAGTATCTCGGCACCGGAAAGGAGCTGTTCCTCGGCTTCCTCGTGGCGCTTGCCATCCTGGTGCCGATCTACATCCTTCTGTTCGTCATCGGTCTCCTGAGCCCGGTGCTGGCGACCCTGGCCGCGCCGATCTCCTTCATCGGACTGTTCGTACTCGGGCAATACGCGCTGTTCCGCGGCCGGCGCTACCGAGCCTCGCGCACGCGCTGGCGCGGCATCCGCCTCGGCCAGGACGGCTCGGGCTTCGCTTATGCCGGGCGCGCCTTCTTGTGGTGGCTCGCGACCTTCGCCAGCCTCGGTCTGGCCTTCCCCTTCATGCGTGCGGCGCTGGAGCGCTACCGCATCGACCACACACTGATCGGCCGGAGCCGGATGCGCTCGACCGCGACCGGCCGCTCGATCCTGACACCGTGGATGATGCTCTACATCGTCGCGCTGCTGCCGATTCTAGTGAGCGTCGCGGCGCTGCTGGCGGCGACCGGATTCGATATCCCGAGCGATCTGCTGATCCAGGACCCGGCGAGCGAGAAGAGCAAGTTCATCTTCAACCCGGACTACGAGGACACCACGCTTGCCTCCTACGGCGCCGCCGTCGTGATCGCGGCTTCCGTCTCGATCCCGCTCGCGCTGCTGCTGATTCCCTATTACCGGGCCCGCGAGACCCGCGCCTTCCTCAATGCGGCCTCTCTCGGGGAGGCACGGCTGGCCTCCTCGCTGAAAGCGCGTCAGTTCTACTTCCCCTACCTCGTCTACATGCTGGCGGTGATCGGCTTCATCATCGTCCTCGGCATCATCTTCGCCCTACTCGTTCCGCTGATCGCCACGGACGGCGAGAATGTGGGCATCCACGCCTTCGTCATCGCATCGAGCGTGCTGCTCTATCTCGGGGCCATCCTCGGCACGAACGTGCTCTATATCCGCATCATCACGGTGCGCCTGTGGCACGCGGTGGCGACCACGATGCAGATCGAGAACCTGCCGGAGCTGGAAGCGGTGCTCGCCTCGACGCGCGCTCGGTCCAGCGGCCTCAACGAAGGGCTGGCCGACGCGCTCGATGTCGGCGGTGCTCTCGAGATCGGGTTCTAGCCGGCCGATGGAAGCGATCACCACGACCGGCACGTTCTTCGACGGCCTCAGCGCCCGGCCCCGGCCGGTGACGCTGAGACTGACGTTCCGGCTCGAAGTCTCCGGCGAGGATGTTTCCCGCGACTGGAGCCTGCTCGACCTGCGCGCCGCCGACGCCGCCCCGCCCCTGATGCGGATCAACCACGCGCAGGGATCGGAGAGCGTCGAGTTCGCCGACGCGTCGTTCGCCGAAGCCCTGAAGGCGCGCTGTCCCGACCTGAGCCGGACCGAGAGCGAAGGCGGCCTCACCCGTCTCGTGCTCTGGTCGATCGCGGCGGGCGTCTCCGTGCTGCTGACGGCTATCTACGGCGTGCCCGCGGCCTCGAACCTGCTCGCCCCCTTGGTCCCGCAGGCGATCGAAGCGCAACTCGGGCGCAGCGTCGATACCCAGATCGTCGGCCTGCTCGACGACCCGCCGCTCTGCAACGAGGCGGGGGGGCGGGCGGTGCTCGATCGGCTGACGGCGCGACTTTCGGAGGGCATGGCGCTGCCGATGACACCGCAGGTGAGCGTGCGCCGACACGAGGTCGCCAACGCGCTTGCCCTGCCGGGCGGCCGGGTGATTCTGCTCTCCGACATCCTCGCCAAGGCCAAAAGCGGCGATGAGCTGGCCGGCATCCTCGCGCACGAGTTCGGCCACATCGCCGCCCGCGATCCGATGCGCTCGGTGATCACGGCGGGCGGCACTTCGTTCCTGCTGAGCCTCGTGCTCGGCGATCTCACCGGCTCGACGGTGCTGGCAACGATCGGACAGGCTGCGATTTCGGCGGGCTACTCACGCGACGCGGAGCGGACGGCGGACGCCTACGCGGTGGCGGCCGTGAAGCGGGCCGGCGGAGACGGGGCCGCGCTCGCCGCGATCCTGGAGCGTATCACCGACGAGGACGACGAGGAGCCGGACGCAACCTCGTTCCTGCGCTCCCATCCGGTCACGGCGGAGCGGGCCGCGCGGATCCGGTCACTGGCGGGGAAGAAGCCGGCCGGACCCGGCATCCTGTCCGAGGCCGAGTGGCAGAGCCTCCAGGCCATCTGCCCGAAGCCAGCCGAGCCGGAAAAGACCAAGCCGGACGGCAAGAACACCAAGACGCCGACCGAGAAGCTGTAGATCCCGGCCCTGAAAGGCCGAGACCTTGTCAAAGGTGCAGGTTCGAGCCCTGCACCTCTCTCGAAGGGACGGCGCGAAACGCCGCCCCTCATTCCATCAGACCGGACGCGGCAGCTTGCAGCTATCGAGCGCGTTCAGCGCCTTGGCGCGAGCACTGTCGTTGAAGTAGCCGGTGGTGCGGTAGGAGGCGATCTCGTCCTTGTCGAGGGCGGAGAGCGTGCGCTCGGCATAGCAGCCGCAGGGCGCGGCGAGCGCGTCTTCGGGGACCTTCTGGAACCGGGCCTGGGTGACGGTGCAGGCGTGGCGCACGCGGCCGGTCAGATTGGTCTTCGTCGCGGTCTTCAGCGTCGGATCGGGCACGTAGCCTTCGAGCGAGGTGTACTGCGTCGAGCGGCCGGCGGAGTTGCAGGCGGCGAGCAGGGACACGAGGCCGGCCGCGACGAGCAGGCGGCCGGTGCGCGAAAACGTGAGGCGCATGGGAGCGAAAATCCGAGAGAGACGGGAAATCGTCGATCGGTTCCGTTCTTCGGTCCGCCCGCCCCGCGCCGCTAGGGCAGGAGAGTCACACTCGGCCGGATTGCGCCCTGGACGTCAGCCCCGCGCAAGCGCGAGCGCGTTTCTCGCCGGCCCCGTGTGCGGGGCCGGCGAGGGTCGTGCATCAGGCGGCGATGTCGGCGTCGTTGAAGAACTGCGCGATCTCGAGCCGGGCGTTCTCGGCGCTGTCGGAGCCGTGAACGGTGTTCTCGCCGACCGACTCGGCAAACTGCTTGCGGATCGTGCCGTCGGCGGCCTGGGCCGGGTTCGTGGCGCCCATGACTTCACGGTACTTGGCGACGGCGTTCTCGCCCTCGAGCACCTGCACCACCACGGGGCCCGAGGTCATGAACTCGACCAGCTCACCGAAGAACGGGCGCTCCTTGTGCACCTCGTAGAACGTCTCGGCCTGCTCGCGGGTCATGCGGATGCGGCGCTGGCCGACGATGCGCAGGCCGGCGGCCTCGATCACGGCGTTGACCGCGCCGGTGATGTTGCGGCGCGTCGCGTCGGGCTTGAGGATGGAGAAGGTGCGCTCGTTGGCCATGGTCCGGTCCGGTTCGTTGGAGAAAGGGGTCGCGCGACGCGCTGAAGGAGGGCGGGCTCGAAAGCCGCCCGAGAGATCCGACCGTCCTGACAGTCGACGGCCTGGTTGGCGCCCGGCGCGCCGGGCTTATAGCGGTGGACCGGTAGGCCCTCAACCACCGTCACGCGGCGGACAAGCTGCGGATGCGTGAGCGAACGGAATCACGGCGAGCTCGGCCTTTTTCGGCCTCGCCATGGCTTTAGCGCAACACCGCCGAAAAATCGCCGGATTGCGGCCGCTCAATGGGTGGACGGTTCGCCTGCCCCCGCTCGTCCGCCGGGGTGATCCCTTCTCCGCAAGCCACAGCCCGTTTCGGGCCCAGCCTCAGGAGCCATTCATGCGTATCGCTCTCGGTCTCGCTGCCCTCCTGGCCTCGAATGCCGCCTTTGCCGCCCCCAAAGACCTTTCCGGAACGTGGCTGACGGGGGACGGACGCGCGAAGATCCGCATCGACCGTTGCGGGCCGAGCGGCGGCAACGCCTGCGGCAAGGTGGTCTGGCTGAAATCTCCGACCGATGACGCCGGGGCGCCGCGCAACGACGTGAAGAATCCCGATCCGAGGAAGCGGGCGCGCCCGATCATCGGGCTTACGCTCCTCGAGAACCTCAAGCCTGACGATGCGGGCTTTGCGGGCGAGATCTACAACGCCGACGAGGGCAAGATCTATCAGGTCAGCCTGGAGCGCGAGAGCGAGGGCGAATTGAGCGTGCAGGGCTGCATGCTCAAGGTGCTGTGCGGCTCGCAAACTTGGACCCGCGTGCCGGACGTGAACCAGCAGGCCGCCGCGACGCCCGCGAAAACCGCCGCGAAGCCGGCTCCGGCCAAGGCGCCCGCCGCCCCGGCGGAGTGACGCGCGCCGAACATCTTAGAAAAAAGGGGCGCGCCTTTGCTGGCGCGCCCTGAAGTCCGACAAACCTGATGGGGATCAAGTCCGGTTAAGGTTAGTGCGTTGCTGCGCTGCCGCAAGTGGGCGCGAGCGGCCGCGATCATTTATTTGTCATTCTGGGACGGCTTGAGCGCGTTTATCCCGGTTTGGCACGGTCCGGCTCGGCCGGTGCCGATACAGCCGTCATCGTCCTGTCGGATGTTTCCGCTTCTCACGGACATCGTGGCGCCCGTGCAACCGTCCTGAAGCCTTGTGCTTAGCGGGTCGTGGGCGCATTGCGGCGGCAACGGCATCTGCTAGGCCGCTCACGGGGTGGTGGCGGGGGCTGGCGCAGTGTTCAAGGCGCGCGCGGGAACAATTGCGAAACAGGTGGCGGTCTCAGCAGGGCTTGTCGCGATCCTCGGCTTGCATGCCGGCGTGGGCATGGCCGCGGATCTCGCCGAACGTGCACGGCCCCGCTTCATCGATTGGTCCGGTTTCTATGCCGGGGTGCAAGGCAGCGCGGGCGCTTCCTTCGGCAACTACGATTTCGGCCCAACCACGATCGGCCCGCGCCGCGTTCGGTCGATCTCGACAGGCGATGCCACCGGCAGCCGCGATCTCGGCGGCGATGCCACCACGGCGGTCGGCGGCGCCTTCGCCGGCTGGAATTGGCAGGACGGGGCGCTCGTCTACGGCATCGAGGCCGACCTCGTCGGAACCAACCTCAAGCGCGGCGCACGCTCCGATGCGACGGGCTTCGGCTACGAGGGGATCGATCCGCCCTTCGCCCTGATCCGCGAGAAGACGGACGTATTCGGGGCCGCCCGCGCCCGGCTCGGCTACGCCTTCGGCAACAACCTGATCTACGCAACCGCCGGACTCACGGGCGCCAACGGCCGGGTGCTCGCCGTCTATCCGGATCTGGCGGGCGGCCCGACGGTCACGGCTACGCGCAACGTCTCCTATCTCGGCTTCACGCTCGGCGCGGGTGTGGAGTTCGCGGTCGATCCGCATCTCTCGCTCGGAATCGACTACCGCTACAGCGATCTCGGCGAGAGCGGCCGCTTCGGCCTCGGCACGCTGCCGGGCCTCGACGGGGGACCGGTGACGACGCGCACCGGCTTCGTCTCCAACAAGATGATGGCCCGGCTGGTCTGGCACCCCCAGGCGCTGGCCCTCGTGCCCGAGGAGGACGAGCCCCCGAAGGACGCCCGCTTCTCGCTGCACGGCCAGACGACCTTCGTGAACCAGGGCGTGACCGGCTTCCGCGCACCCTATCGCGGGCCGCAGAGCCTCGTACCGGATCAAGCGCAGGCGACGACCACCGCGACGCTGTTCCTCGGCCTCAAGCTCTTCGAGGGCACGGAACTCTACTACAACCCGGAATTCAGCCAGGGCTTCGGCCTGTCGCGCACGCTGGGCGTGGCCGGTTTCGTCAACGGCGAGGCGCAGAAGGCCGGTGCGCCGTTCCCGAAGCTGCGCTCGAACCGCTACTTCGTCCGCCAAACCTTCGGGCTCGGGGGCGAGACGGAAGAGGTGCCGGACGGGCCGAACTCCATCGCCGGCACGCGCGACGTCGAGCGCATCACGGTCATCGCCGGCAAGTTCGCGCTCGGCGACTTCTTCGACGGCAACATCTACGCCCACGACCCACGGGTGGACTTCATGAACTGGGGCCTGTGGGCCGCCGCCGCCTGGGACTTCCCAGCCAACCTCCCCGGCTTCACGCAAGGCGTGATGGTCGAGTACAATCGCGCGGAATTCGCGATCCGCGCCGCCTACACGCAAGTGCCGAAGGAGCCGTCCTCCGACGTGCTCGACCCGCGGGTGTTCGAGCGGGCCGGCGCCGTGATCGAGTTCGAGGAACGCCACACGCTGCCGGTGCTCGACCAGCCGGGCCGCTTACGCCTCGGCCTGTTCTCGAATGTCGGCAACACCGCCAACTTCCGGCAGGTCGTGGCGCTGACGCAGACCGGCGCCTTCGCCGACATCAACACGGCGGCCGCAGCGACCCGGGAGCCCCGGCGCAAGAGCGGCGCCTACGTCAATCTCGAACAGGCCCTCACCGCCGATCTCGGCCTGTTCGCGCGGGCAAGCGTCAACGACGGGCGCAACGAAAGCCTGAATTTCACCGATATCGACGGCTCGGTCTCGGGCGGCCTCTCGCTCAAGGGCGCAGCCTGGGGCCGGCCGCAGGACACGGTCGGGGTCGGTGCCGCCGCGAACCGGATCTCGACCTCGCACCGCGCCTACTTCGCCAATGGCGGCCTCGGACTCCTGATCGGCGACGGCCGCCTCGACAACTATGCACCGGAGCGGGCGGTGGAGGTCTATTATGCGCTGAACCTGACGAAGGCGGTGACGATGTCCTTCGACTACCAGCACGTCGAGAACCCGGCCTATAACCGCGACCGGGGCCCGGCCGATTTCTTCGGAACGCGGCTGCACACGGATTTCTGACCCGTCCGGCCAACGCGGCTTCGTCCGGGACGGTTCGTGGAGGACGCCGCGACGGCCGCTTCCGGAATGTTTGCGTGGCGGCGCCGGCCCAGGGCATCATGCGCCGGTCTCGCGCCGGGGCACGGTGCCCCCCATATGAGGAGCGCCGAGGACGTGCGCCGGTTCACGCGCTTCCGCCGGTTCGGTGCGACGCCGCCGGACCGGCCGCCCTCCCGCTCCTCTTTTTCATCCAGCCCGGATACGGAGAGCCCATGAGCTCCGGACACGCCCCTTCTTTCACACCCTCGCTCGAAGGCGACGACGACGCCGTTCTGCCATTCGCCGTCGAAGCGCTGGATCTGCGCGGCCGCGCGGTGCGGCTCGGGCCCTCGATCGACACCATCCTACGCCGCCACGGCTATCCCGACGCGGTCGCCCGGCTGATCGGCGAGGCGGCGGCGCTCACCGTGCTGCTCGGTGCCTCCCTGAAGCTCGAAGGCCGCTTCCAGCTCCAGACCAAGACCGACGGACCGGTGAACATGCTGGTGGTCGATTTCGAGGCGCCCGACCGGGTGCGGGCCACCGCCCGCTTCGATACGGAGCCGGTGGCCGCCCTTGGGCCGAAGGCGCGCGCCGCCGACCTGATGGGTCGCGGGCATCTGGCCATGACCATCGATCAGGGGCCGTCCCAGAGCCGCTACCAGGGTGTCGTCGCTCTTGAGGGCCAAAGCCTCGAAGAGGCCGCGCACCAGTATTTCCGCCAATCCGAGCAGATCCCGACGCTGGTCCGCCTCGCAGTCGCCGAGCAGATGGAGGGCGGAGAGAGCCGCTGGCGAGCCGGCGGCCTGCTGGTGCAGTTCCTGCCGACCTCGCCCGACCGGATGCGTCAAGCCGACCTTCCGCCCGGCGACGCACCGGAGGGCCACGAGATCCTCACCGGCGGCACCCGCGACGACGACGCCTGGACCGAGGCGCGCAGCCTCGTGAACACGGTGGAGGACCACGAAATCGTCGATCCGGCGGTGTCGAGCGAGCGGTTGCTCTACCGCCTGTTCCATGAGCGGGGCGTGCGCGTATTCGATGCGCAGAGCGTGATCGAGCGCTGCCGCTGCTCGCAAGAGCGGGTGCTCGGCATGATCCGCTCGTTCTCGGCCGAGGAGCGCCGGGACATGGTGGCGGATGACGGCACCGTCTCCATCACCTGCGAGTTCTGCTCGCGCCGCTACGTGCTCGACCCGGCCGAGGTCGAGCGGGATATCGCGACCGCGCCGGGGGCGTGAGGCGCAGTTTCTTCAATGTGCGTGCGGGGTCGCGGCACAGGGCTCGTGACCCTCGGGCCGGCGTCGGATGGATCGGCGGGTGACAGCCCGCCGATCCAGCGATCACCTGCCTTGCAGCCGATGAAGTGCTGAGGTGATCGCGATGGCAGACCCGCGCGACGGCAGCGGCAGGGTCATCCGGCGACGGCATTCCCAACCATCAGCCGAGCAGACCCCTCCAAGGTTCATGTCCATGAAAGCGGTCTCACGGGCGTGATCCCGTTTGGAGTCTCTCCATGTTAAGGGGAGCGCAGGCCCCGTTCTTGCGGGCCTGTCCGTGCCGTCGACATCCGAACGAGGCGAACGAGCCATGCCGGAGCTTCATCCCGAGGTCGCCGCGGTCACCGAGCGCGTCATCGCGCGCTCCCGCAACAGCCGCCGCGCCTATCTCGACCTGATCGAACGCGAGCGCGAGGCGGGCGTGCACCGCCCGATGCTCGCCTGCGGCAACCTCGCCCACGGCTTCGCGGCATCCGGTGAGGACAAGCCGGCGATCATTGCGGGCCGTGCCATGAATATCGGCATCGTCACCGCCTACAACGACATGCTCTCGGCGCATCAGCCCTACGGGCGCTATCCCGAGCAGATCAAGCTGTTCGCCCGCGAAGTGGGTGCGACGGCCCAGGTGGCCGGCGGCACGCCCGCCATGTGCGACGGCGTCACCCAAGGCCAGCGCGGGATGGAGCTGTCGCTGTTCTCCCGCGACACCATCGCCCTCTCCACCGCGGTCGCGCTCAGCCACGGCATGTTCGAGGGCGCGGCACTGCTGGGCATCTGCGACAAGATCGTGCCCGGCCTCATCATCGGCGCGCTCCGCTTCGGCCATCTGCCGATGATCCTGGTCCCGGCCGGCCCCATGCCCTCGGGGCTCGCCAACAAGGAGAAGCAGCGCATCCGGCAGCTCTATGCCGAGGGCAAGGTCGGCCGCGCGGAACTGCTGGAAAGCGAATCCGCCTCTTATCACGGGGCCGGCACCTGCACCTTCTACGGCACCGCCAATTCCAACCAGATGATGATGGACGTGATGGGCCTGCACATGCCCGGCGCCTCCTTCATCAATCCGGGCACGCGGCTGCGGCAGGCGGTGACGCGCTCGGCGATCCACCGGCTCACCGAGATCGGCTGGAACGGCAACGATTACCGCCCACTCGGGCGCTGCATCGACGAGCGGGCGATCGTCAACGCCATCGTCGGGCTGCTCGCCACCGGCGGCTCGACCAACCACGCGATCCACATACCGGCGATGGCGCGGGCCGCCGGCATCGTCGTCGATTGGGAGGATTTCGACCGGCTCTCCGGCGTGGTGCCGCTGATCGCGCGGGTCTATCCGAACGGCGCAGGCGACGTGAACCACTTCCACGCGGCCGGCGGCATGTCCTACGTCATCGCCTCGCTGATCGATGCCGGGCTCCTGCACGACGATCTCCTGACGGTCGCAGGAACGCGCCTGCGCGACCACGCCCGCGACCCGAAGCTTCTGGGCGAGGGCAACGACCTCACCTTCGAGGAGGCGCCGGCCGAACCGCTGGATGAGGCCATGCTGCGCCCCCCCTCTCGCCCGTTCCAGCTGGATGGCGGGATGCGGCTGGTGAAGGGCAATCTCGGCCGCGCCACCTTCAAGACCAGCGCGGTCGACCCTGAGCGCCGCACCATCGAAGCTCCGGCCCGCGTCTTCTCCGATCAGGACGAAGTCATCGCCGCCTTCAAGGCAGGCGAGTTGGAGCGCGACGTCGTCGTGGTCGTGCGCTTCCAGGGCCCGCGCGCCAACGGGATGCCGGAACTGCACAAGCTGACCCCGCCGCTGGGCGTGTTGCAGGACCGCGGCCACAAGGTGGCGCTCGTCACCGACGGGCGGATGTCGGGAGCGTCCGGCAAGGTGCCGGCGGCGATCCATGTCAGCCCCGAAGCGGTCGGCGGCGGCCCGATCAGCCGCATCCGCGACGGCGACATCGTCCGCCTCTCGGCCGAGCAAGGCCTGCTCGAAGTGCTGGTCGATTCGGCCGAATGGGAGAGCCGCGAGGACGCGGTGCGACCGCCGGACGGCCTCGGCACCGGCCGCGAGCTGTTCGCCTTCATGCGCCAGGGCGCCGACGATGCCGAGCGCGGCGGCTCGGCGATGCTGGCGGCAGCGGGCCTTTAAGAGTGCCCCACAAAACTCCCGATCTCTGACCGTTCCCGCTTTGGCGAGGACGGCGCAGCGGGCGTCTTGTGAGAGACACGAAGGCATCGTCCCGAACAGTGGCTGCCGGCTTTCGGAAAAAAGACGATGCAAGAACAAGAGCCCAGAGCATCATCCTGGATCAGGACGATGCTCTGGAGCCATCCGCGACAAGCCGAACCGACACCGGAGGAGACCCCGATGAGCACCATCGACGCGCTGATGCGCTCCGTTCCCGTCATCCCCGTGCTGGTGGTGGAGGATGCCACCGACGCGGTGCCGATCGCCGAGGCGTTGGTCGGTGGCGGGCTCACCGCCCTCGAAGTGACCCTCCGCACCCCCGCGGCGCTCGACGTGATCCGGGCGATGTCGAGCGTCGAGGGCGCGGTGGTCGGCGCCGGGACGGTGCTGAATGCGCGCGATCTCGATGCCGCCATTGGCGCGGGCGCGAAATTCATCGTCAGCCCCGGCCTGACCGCGCCGCTGACGGAAGCGGCCCTCGCCTCGGGCGTCCCCTACCTGCCGGGTGTTGCGACCTCAGCCGACATCATGCGCGGCCTCGATCACGGGCTCGACCGCTTCAAGTTCTTTCCGGCGGAAGCCGCGGGCGGCCTGAAGGCGCTGAAGGCACTCGCAGCGCCGTTCGGACAGGTGCGCTTCTGCCCCACCGGCGGCATCACCGAAGCGAGCGCAGCGGACTGGCTCGCCCATCCTGCCGTGCTCTGCGTCGGCGGAAGCTGGGTCGTTCCCGCGGGCAAGCCCGACCCGGCGGCGATCCGCCGGCTCGCCCAAGCCGCCGCGACTTTGCGGCCCGCCCGGTAGAGCATCATTCCGCAAACCCGTTACGTCCCGACCTGAAATGGCCGGGGCTCCGAGGGCTTCGGGCCTATCGGAGACGCACAGGACAGCAGGGCCACCGCGATTCGCCTCGAATCGATCGGAGCCTCGTCAGCGCGGCCCAGGCGCCGCGCGAGGCGGTCAGCTTACAATGGCTCTGAGCAGCGCCGTGGCTAATTAGCAACATTGTTGCCGGATTGTACAGCCTGTAATGCTTCTATTCTGAAAAAGTTGCATTCAGCTTCAACGAATTGGCGGAATGATTCAAATTATTACAAACTAAAGACCGGTTTCTGCCGTTTGTTATAAAGCCTCACCCGCTTGATCCCCGTCAGGCGATGCCGTCATGACCGCCAAGACGGCGGAACGGCATCGTCAAATATTACGAAGAAGACGGGGACTTGAACTTGAGACGTTCTGGAACGAGTGAAGTCGCCTTTGCGATTCTGGCGGGGACGATCGCTACAGTGGTGGAGCCTGTACAGGCTCAACCTGTCGTTCCGGTAACGGCCTCCCCTGCCGTCGTCGCGCTGGATGAACTGGCCGTCGAGGGCCTCGGCCGCGGCGCCCTGCGCCTTGAACCCCAGGGCGGCGTCACGGTCGGCTATCTCGGCAAGGCGACGCGCAGCGCCACCAAGACGCCGACGCCCCTGCTCGACACGCCGCAATCCGTCTCGATCATCACGCGGGAGCAGATCCTCGACCAGGGCTTCCAATCGATCGGCGAAGCGACGCGCTATGTGCCGGGCGTGATCCAGGCCCAGGGCGAGGGCAACCGCGACGAGCTGATCATCCGCGGCCAGCGCTCGAATGCCGACTTCTTCGTCAACGGCATCCGTGACGACGTGCAGTATTACCGCGACCTCTACAACATTCAGCGCATCGAGGTGCTGAAGGGTCCCAACGCGATGATCTTCGGCCGCGGCGGCGGCGGCGGCGTCATCAATCGCGTGCTCAAGGAAGCCGACGGCGTCCCGACCCGCGAGATCGTCGCCCAGGGCGGCCAGTTCGCGAACAAGCGCGTGGCGCTCGATGTCGGCGACCGCGTCTCGGACAGCGTGTTCTTCCGCATGAACGGCGTGTTCGAGGATACGGCGACCTACCGCGACTTCGTCGATATCCGCCGCTACGGCGTGAACCCGACGATGACCTTCCTGCTCGGGCCGCAGACGACGCTGCGCCTGTCCTACGAGTATTTCCACGACGACCGGACCACCGACCGCGGCATCCCCTCGCAGTTCGGCCGGCCCTACCGCTACCGCGAGAACACCTCGACCTATTTCGGCAACCCGTTCCTGTCGCCGACCTACGTCAACGCCCACATCGCCACGGCGCAGCTCGACCACGTCTTCGAGAACGGCGTCGTGATGCGCAGCCAGTCACGCATCGCCGATTACGAGAAGTTCTATCAGAACGTCTTCCCGGGCGGGGCAGTGAATGCGGCCGGCACGGCCGTCAACATCTCGGCCTATAACAGCCAGACCGACCGGACGAACTACTTCAACCAGACCGACTTCACTTACCAGTTCCTCACGGGCCCCGTGAAGCACACCCTGCTCGGTGGGTTCGAACTCGGCTACCAGGAAGGTCTGAGTTTCCGACAGGAAGGGTTCTTCGCGCTTCCCGGCGCGCCGCAGACCCTCGTCGTCAATCCGCTCGCGCCGGTCACGCGCGTCGGCATCAACTTCCGCAACACGACCGGTGCCAACAGCGTGTATGACCTCGGGCTTGCCGCGGCCTACGTGCAGGATCAGGTCGAGCTGAACGAGTACGTGCAGCTCATCGGCGGCCTGCGCTTCGACCATTTCGACTTCTCGGCGACCGACCGGGGCACCAGGGCCACCAACGCCCGCGTGGATGATCTGGTCTCGCCGCGGGCCGGCATCGTCGTGAAGCCGCTGCCGAACCTCGCCTTCTACACGAGCTACAGCATCTCGTACCTACCCTCGTCGGGAGACCAGTTCAGCACGTTGAGCCCAGGGCTCGCCATCGCCCAGCCGGAGAAGTTCGAGAACACCGAAGTCGGCGTGAAGTACGACGTGTCCCCCGTGCTCCAGGTCACCGGTGCGCTGTTCAACCTCGACCGCAGCAACCAGCGCATCCCCGACCCGAACCGGGACGGCTTCTTCCTGACCTCGGGCCAGACCAGCACGCAGGGTGCGGAGATCGGCGCCAACGGCTACCTCACCGATTGGTGGTCGGTCGCGGGCGGCTACGCCTTCACCGATGCGCGCATCACCAACAATCTGTCTCCGACGATCGTCGCCGGAAACTTCGTCGGGCTGGTACCGCTGAACGCCTTCACGCTGTGGAACAAGTTCGATATCGACCCGAGCTTCTCGGTCGGCGTCGGCTTCATCAACCAGTCCCACACCTTCGCGACCTCGGATCAGACCGTGCGTCTCCCGAGCTACTCGCGCTTCGATCTGGGGTTGTTCTACAAAATCAGCGAGAACGCCCGCGCGCAGGTGAACATCGAGAACCTGTTCGACCGCAGCTACATCGTCTCGGCGCACAACAACAACAACATCCTGCCCGGCGCCCCCCGCACGGTCCGGGCCCAGGTCATCGTGCGCTGGTAGCCGCCCCCTCCCGCTGCCGGGCACGCCCGGAGGCGGGATCACACCGCCCGCAATGGACCCTCCAGCACACCGATGACGCGGGCGAGGTCGTTGCCGCGCTTCATCACGAGGCCGCTCGCGGCGATCACCGCGTAGGCGCCCTGGCGGCGGGCGAGCTTGGGATCCTTCTCGATCCGATAGAGCGGCATCTCGGAGGCGCGGCGGTAGATCGAGAACACCGCCTTGTCGCGGCGGAAATCGAGGGCGTAGTCGCGCCACTCGCCCTCGGCGACGCGCCGTCCGTAGAGGTTGAAGATGGTCCGCAACTCGTCGCGCTGGAAGGCGACTTGCGGGGTGGTGGGCGACGGAAACGGGATCACCTGCGGAGTGACTTGCGGAGCCACTTGGCTGTCCCGGTCGTTCGAGCGGTGATCGACGCTCTGCCCCTCGCTCATCGTCACTCCCGTATCGGTGCCGGCGTTCCCGCGGCGTGGGGGAGATGATGGGCTCCGCGGCAGGCACCCGCAAGGTGCTTCGCCGGCCATCGTTCGCGCAGCGTGGTTTCGGCGCAGCGCGCGACTGATGTGCGTCGCCGCACGGTAAGGTGGTGAACATCACGGTCCCGCCGCAGACTCGCCTTGCCATCGCCATCGCGACACGCTTTCACTGTGGCTTGAAACCTCGTCGGTCTGTCCACCGCGGCGGCGCCTGAACCCGAGCTCCCCAGCCCTCGGGCAATGCCGCGGATCTCGGCAAACCGGCATCCAGGGGTTTCGAGACCCAAGGACTTCAGGCGGCCTCCTCGGAGCGCCGCCCTTTTTTCGTGTCGAGGCGCCCGCCTCTCGCGGGTGCATCAGCCCGAAAGCCGGTGACCACCGGTTGGGACGATGCTCGAGGCAGGGAGCCGAGGTCGCGCCCCCCAACAACCATCTTGGCAGCCGCGCCCGCTGGCGCGAGAAGCGGCGGCGATGTCCGAGTCCTCCCCCCGCGCAGCGGCGCCTCCGCCCGTCTTCGACGACGCCTTCCGCGCACGCCTCGCGGACCTGTTCGCGTGGCGGCGGGACGTGCGGCGCTTCTCCGGCGAACCGATCGACGAGGCCGCGCTGCGGACCTGCCTCGATCTGGCGGCGCTGGCGCCCTCCGTCGGCAACAGCCAGCCCTGGCGGTTCGTCAGGGTGTCCGAGCCCCGGCGGCGCGCGGCGGTCATCGCGAGCTTCGAGCGCTGCAACGCCGCCGCCTGCGCCACCTATGCCGACGAACAACGGGCGCTCTACGCCCGCCTGAAGCTCGCGGGCCTGCGTCAGGCGCCGGTTCACCTCGCCGTGTTCTGCGATTCCGGGACGGGCGCCGGCCACGGCCTCGGTCGCGCGACGATGCCGGAGATGCTGCGCTACTCGGTGGCGGCCTGCATCCATGCTTTCTGGCTTGCCGCCCGCGCCCACGGCATCGGCGTCGGCTGGGTCTCGATCCTCGAACCCACCCTCGTGACGGACGCCCTCGACGTACCGGAAGGCTGGGATCTCGTCGCCTATCTCTGTGTCGGCCACCCGGTCGAGGAGCATGCCGACCCGGAACTCGTCCGCCACGGCTGGCAGGAGCGGCACCCGGAAGCGGTCCGGCTCCATGAACGCTGAGATCGTCACCGGAAGTCAGCGCCGATACTTAAAATTTTCCGGGATTTCCGAGCCCGGCATTCGCCAATCCGCCAAGAGGCCGTGCATGAGGCGCGCATTTCGCGGCGCGTAAAGCAGAATCGCAAGCTGGAACGGCGGATCGTCTTCGTCAGTTACGCTCCAGCTTCGAAAGGCGATCTTCGATGTTCAGGACAGTCAAGTACAGAGCGCGTCTCGCGGGCGCGCTCACGGCGGCTTTATGCGCGGCCGGTGCCGCGCAGGCCCGGGAAGTCGTCCCCTTCGCCGACGGCATCGGTGCGGGCACGATCGTGGTGCGCACCACCGAGCGCCGGCTCTACCTCGTCAACGGCGACGGCACGGCGATCCGCTACCCCGTCGCGGTCGGCAAGCCGGGCAAGCAGTGGAGCGGCGCCACGCAGATCGACGGCAAATATTACCAGCCCGACTGGTCGCCCCCGGCGGAGGTGAAGCGCGACAACCCGCGCCTCCCCAACCTCATCCGCGGCGGCTCGCCGAGCAATCCGATGGGCGTGGCGGCCATGACCCTGCGCGGCGGCGAATACGCCATCCACGGCACCAACCGGCCGAATTCGATCGGTACCTTCGCGTCCTACGGCTGCATCCGCATGTACAACCAGGACATCGCCGACCTGTTCGGGCGCGTCACCGTCGGCACCGAGGTGTATGTGATGCGCTGAACGGCGGTCCGCGCCGCTGCCATCCGCAGCGCCGCGCGGACCCAAGCGGCCTCTTATGGAGCGGTGAGGGTGGCCCCCCGCGTCGGCGCCGCTGGCGCGACGGCGCACCCTCGCCTATGGCCGGGGAGCCGCCCGCTTCCGGGCCAGAAGACCCGTGACAGCCGCGCCATGCTGAAGGCCTTCCTCGCCTATTACCGTCCGCACCGGACGCTGTTCCTGGTGGATTTCGGCTGCGCCGTGCTCTCGGGCGTGCTCGAACTCGGCTTCCCGCTCGCGGTCAAAGCCTTCGTCGACCGCCTGCTGCCACAGCAGGACTGGAGCCTGATCCTGCTGGCCGCAATGGGCCTGACGCTGCTCTACGTCGCCAATGCCGGACTGATGGTGGTCGTCACCTATTGGGGGCACGTGCTCGGCATCAACATCGAGACCGAGATGCGCGCCCGCGCCTTCGACCACCTGCAGAAGCTCTCCTTCCGCTTCTTCGACGGACAGAAGACCGGCCATCTGGTGGCGCGCGTCACCAAGGATCTGGAGGAGATCGGCGAGGTCGCCCATCACGGGCCCGAGGACATGTTCATCGCGGTGATGACGCTGTTCGGCGCCTTCGCGCTGATGTTCCTCGTCCACCCGCCGCTGGCTTTGATGACGCTGGCGATCCTGCCTCTGATCGCCTTCGTCGTCATCCGCTACGGCGGGCGCATGACACGCAACTGGCAGGCGCAGTACGGGCGCGTCGGCGCCTTCAACGCCCGCATCGAGGAGAATGTCGGCGGCATCCGCGTGGTGAAGGCCTTCGCCAACGAGGCGCACGAACGGGCGCTGTTCGCCTCCGACAACCGGAAATACCGCACCACCAAGCTCGAAGCCTACCGGCTGATGGCGGGCGCCCTGTCGATCAATTATCTGGGCCTGCGCCTCGTGCAGATCGTGGTGCTCCTCGGGGGTGCCGCCTTCGTGGTGCGCGGTGACCTGACGGCCGGCGGCTTCGTCGGCTTCCTGCTCCTGGTGGCGGTGTTCTACCGGCCGCTGGAAAAGATCGGGGCGGTGATCGAGACTTATCCAAAAGGGATTGCCGGCTTTCGCCGCTACCAGGACCTGCTCGCCACCGAGCCCGACATCGCCGACCGGCCGGGGGCCATTCCCGCCCCGCCGCTGAAGGGCGAAATCCGCTTCGAGGGCGTGCGCTTCGGCTACAGCCCGGATCGGCCGGTGCTCTCCGAGATCGACCTGACGATCCACGCGGGCGAGACGGTGGCCTTCGTCGGACCTTCGGGGGCGGGCAAGACGACGCTGCTCTCGCTGATCCCACGCTTCTACGAGGCGGAGACCGGGCGCATCACCATCGACGGCCACGACATCCGCGACCTGACGCTGGCCTCGCTGCGCGGGCAGATCGGCATCGTCCAGCAGGACGTGTTCCTGTTCGCCGGCACGATCCGCGAGAACATCGCCTATGGCCGCTTGCGCGCGAGCGAGGCCGAGATCATGGACGCCGCCGCCCGTGCCCGGCTCGACGGCCTGATCGCCGCCCTGCCCGAGGGGCTCGACACGGTGATCGGCGAGCGTGGAGTGAAACTGTCGGGCGGGCAGAAGCAGCGGCTCGCGATCGCCCGCGCCTTCCTCAAGAACCCGCCGATCCTGATCCTCGATGAGGCGACCTCGGCGCTGGACACGCAGACCGAGCGGGAGATCCAGGCCTCGCTGTTCGAACTGGCGGAAGGCCGCACGACGCTCGTCATCGCCCACCGGCTCGCCACGATCCGCCACGCGGATCGCATCGTGGTGGTGGCCGAGAGCGGCATCGTCGAGCAGGGCCGTCACGACGTGCTGCTGGCCGGAGACGGCTACTACCGCCGCCTCCATGCGGCGCAGATGGAGGATTCGCATCCGTCGCGGCCCCGCACGGCGGCGGAGTAGGGCGCGTTGCCGCTCAGCGCCGCCCGGCGCAGATCGGACGGCCCCTGCCATCCCGCAACACATGCCGCCGCAGGCGCCCTCCGGGCCTGCGGCCTTCGTAGAGGGCGCAGTTCCGATTTCGGGCGTCGCGATACTTCAGGCGCGCATCGAGCCGCTGAAAGGCAGCAACCTCGGCGCTAGAGCACGGACCTGAATGAAGGATGACCCTCGGCGCCCTGCCTTCAGCCCCGATCTGCCTCTGCCAGCAGCCCATCGACGAAACCCGGCAGGCCGGTGCGGCGGGTGCGTTTGAGGCGCTCGGCGGCCAGGATCGACTGAAGCGCGCGAAACGACTCGTCGAGGTCGTCGTTGACGATGACGTAGTCGTACTCGCTCCAGCGCTGCATCTCGTTGCAGGCGTTGGCCAGCCGCCGCTCGATCGTCTCCGGTGCGTCCTCCGCCCGGCGCTCCAGGCGGTTGCGCAACTCGGAAAAGCTCGGCGGCAGGATGAACACCGTCACCACGTCGTCCTGCAGCCGCTGCCGGACTTGGCGGGTGCCCTGGTAGTCGATGTCGAAGATCATGTCCCGGCCCTGGCCGAGGGTCTTCTCGACCGGGCGGCGCGGCGTGCCGTAGAAATTCCCGTGGACCTCGGCCCATTCGAGCAGGTCATCGCGCGTGCGAAGATCCTCGAACGCCTCGCGGTCGATGAAGCGGTAATCGCGCCCGTCGATCTCCGAGGGGCGGCGCGAGCGCGTCGTCACCGAGATCGACAGATCGAGACCCCATTCGGGCCGCTGGGCGATGGCGCGGGTCAGCGTCGTCTTGCCCGCGCCCGAGGGCGAGGACAGGATCAGGATCAGCCCGCGCCGGGCGATATCCGGCCTGCCTTGGGTGGCATCCTGCGTCATCGGCGGGAAACTCCGCTACGCATGTCTCTCGCTCTCATTCGACGTTCTGCACCTGCTCGCGGAATTGCTCCACCACGGCCTTCAAGTCGAGTCCGATCCGCGACAGGCTGATGTCGCCGGCCTTGGCGCACAGGGTGTTGGCCTCGCGCCCGAGTTCCTGGGCCAGGAAATCGAGCCGCCGGCCGATCGCGCCGCCCTGAGCCAGCAACTCACCGATGGCAGCGAGGTGAGCGCGCAGGCGGTCGAGTTCCTCGCGCACATCCGCCTTGGCCGCGAGCAGCACCGCCTCCTGATGCAGGCGGTCGGGGTCGATCCCCCCGGCGCCGACGAGGGCCGCCACCGCATCCGCGAGCCGGGCGCGCACCGCCTCGGGCCGGCGGGCGGGGCAGTCCTCGGCGGCCTGGGTCAAGCGGGCGATGTCCGCGATCTGCCCCCCCACGATCGCGTGCAGTCGCGCCCCTTCCGCGCGGCGGGCGGAGACGAGATCGGCCACGAGGGTCTCGATCCCGGCGACGAGATCCCGATTGAGCGCCTCAGGGTCGGCTCCGGCCTCGCTCTCGGCCTCCACGACGCCGCGCACGGCGAGCAGCCCGTCGAGCGTCGCCGGGCCGACCTCGACGGGGCGCGGCACCCGGGCGATTGCCGCGGCGAGGCTCGCCAGCAAAGTTTCGTCGATGCGCACCCGCACCGCCGCCTCGGGCCGCGTCAAGGTCAGACCGAGCTGGCACTGGCCGCGAGAGAGCGCCTTGGACAGAGCGATGCGGGCCGCCTCCCCCGCCGCCTCGAAGCCGTTCGGGACGCGCACGCGGATATCGAGCCCACGCCCGTTCACGGTGCGGATCTCCCACAACCACTGCACCGCGCCGATCGTGCCGGCGGAGCGGGCAAACCCGGTCATGCTCGCGATGGTCGTGTCTTCGCTCGTCTTGCCTGCGCTGGTTTGGGCCAAAGGCGCGTCGCTCCCGCTCGTCCTCCATCGGCGCTCGGCCGCTCATCGCGGGGAACGACTCCGGAAAAGGTCGGTTTGTCGGATACGCGCATTCCGTCAAAGAGCGCAATGCAGAGACGGGCGGACGGCCGGTTTGGTGCGGTCGCCGCGCCAGCGCGTGCGCCGCACCAATACCGCGCCTGCCAATTCTGCACAAAAAATGCTCACGTCATATAATGATGCAAGAGCTCAGCGTCCAATCAGGCACGAATACTGTGCATCAGCTTGACGCTGATTAAGCGTCTTCCTAACTTACAAGTCGATCAAAGGGCACCGAACAATCGCGCGGGGACCCATCCATGACGAACCCCTTCGACATCAAGAATCGCTTCCGGGCGCGCCTGCGCGCGGCCGACGCGCAGAAGCATCGGATCCAGGCCAAGCTTCTTCAGGAGGGCGTTCGGGCGCTGGCTCCGATCACCGAAGCCCTGAGCCTGATGGCCGAGGTGTTGGAAGAGGACGGCATCGAGCACGGCCGGATCACCTGCCCCGCCCCGGAGGTGGATCGCGACGATTTCGTCGGCTTCACCGCCACGTTGCAGAACGACGCCGATCAGGAGCACCGGATCACCGTGAAGTACGGCCCCGTCCTGGGTGGGCGCAACTTCATCGCCGTGAACGGCCTGGGGGCGGAGTACAACGAGCGACTCCTCACCCTGGCCAGCAACACGACGCCGGGCCTTGGCCGCTGCGTCGGCAGCGACGTGCATGTCGAGGCCGATCGCGGCGGCGACCTGGCCGAGATCCTGCGCGAGATGGTCGAGGACTTCTTCGCCGGCCACAGCGATCCGCCGATCCGCACCGGAGCGACCGAGGCACGCGGCCGTCTGGCGCTGGTGCAGTAGGCGCTACGCGAGGCGCCTGCGGACCGTCCCGGCGCGGGATCGGGACTTCGCCGTCACCAAGCAGCGGGGCATCCGCTCACGGATCGAGGCGGCGCGCCCGGGCGGCGCGGGCCATGGCGATAAGTTCGTTGGCGGTGAGGTTGTGCGAGGGCAGGCGCGCCTCGGGCTCGATGGGGCGCAGGTCGATCGAGCGCCGATCCAGCGGAGGCGCGGCGGCGGAGAGCTCTCCTGGATTCCAGCTCGGCCAGAGACTGCGAATGCGAGAAGTCTTCCTGGTCGCCGATACCGCCATGCCGCCTCCGAAGCCGATCACTTAAGAGGATGATAACCAAGCTCGGTCGCGAGAAACATTCTTGACGCGCGCCGATGTGGTGCTTCGCCGAATCTTTTGTCGGCTGCACGTCGGGGCGGAGGCGGCCCTCGCTGCACATGGGTTCGCACAACGAAAAGGGCGGGCACGATCCTGCATGATCGCACCCGCCCCGTCGCATTCCGATCCGATCCGGCCGAGGCTACTCCGCCGCGTCGAGGCGCGGGCGCTCGATCTCGGCGCGCTCGCGCTTCACCAGTTCGGCGGTCAGGAACGCCACCTCCAGCGCCTGCTCCGCATTGAGGCGCGGGTCGCAGTAGGTGTGGTAGCGGTCCTGCAGGTCGTCGGCCGTCAGCGCACGGGCGCCGCCGGTGCATTCGGTGACGTCTTTGCCGGTCATCTCGAGATGGATGCCGCCGGCGATCGTGCCTTCCGCGCGGTGCACGCCGAAGAAGCCCTCGATCTCCTGCATCACCCGCTCGAACGGCCGGGTCTTGTAGCGGCCGGCGGCGATGGTGTTGCCGTGCATCGGATCGCACACCCACACCACGTTGCGGCCCTCGCGCTGCACCGCACGGATCAGCCCCGGCAGATGGTCACCGACCTTGTCCGCGCCGAAGCGGCAGATCAGGCTCAGGCGCCCGGCCTCGTTTTCCGGGTTGAGGAGGTCGATCAGCCGGATCAGCCCCTCGGCCGTGGTCGAGGGCCCGCATTTGAGGCCGATCGGGTTCTTGATGCCGCGGGCATATTCCACGTGGGCGTGATCCGGCTGGCGGGTGCGGTCACCGATCCAGAGCATGTGGCCGGACGTGGCGTACCAGTCCCCGCTCGTCGAATCGACGCGGGTCAGCGACTCCTCGTAGCCGAGCAGCAGCGCCTCGTGGCTGGTGTAGAAGTCCGTGGTGCGGACCTCCTGGTGCGTCTCCGGATTGATGCCGATGGCGCGCATGAAGTCGAGCGCGTCCGACATCCGCTCGGCCACATCGCGGTAGCGCGAGGATTGCGGGCTGTCCTTCACGAAGCCGAGCATCCAGCGATGCGCATTCTCGAGGTTGGCGTAGCCGCCGGTCGCGAAGGCGCGCAGCAGGTTCAGCGTCGCCGCCGACTGGCGGTAGGCCTCGAGCTGACGGCGCGGATCGGGGATCCGGGCCTCCTCGTTGAAGGTCAGGCCGTTGATGATGTCGCCGCGGTAGCTCGGCAGCGCCACGCCGTCGAGCGTCTCGGTCGGCGAAGAGCGCGGCTTGGCGAACTGTCCGGCAATGCGGCCGACCTTCACCACGGGCGAGCCGCCCGCGAAGGTGAGCACCATCGCCATCTGCAGGAAGACGCGGAAGAAGTCGCGGATGTTGTCGGCCGAGTGCTCGTCGAAGCTCTCGGCGCAATCGCCGCCCTGGAGCAGAAAGGCCTCGCCCGCACCGACGCGCGCCAAGGCCGCCTTCAGCTTGCGCGCCTCACCGGCAAAGACGAGCGGCGGAAAGCTCGCGAGCTGCGCCTCGACGGCCTGGAGAGCGCCCGCGTCCGGATAGGACGGGACCTGCTGGATCGGCAGGTTGCGCCAGGTTTTGGGGGTCCACCGCTCGGCCATGATACTCTCTCCGCTCACCCGATCGGGTGATGCGCGCGGGCCCTCCCGCCTCGCGCGAAGCCGGGCTTATAGAGCGGTTTTTCAGAAGTTGCGAGTTGGCCGACGCCATAGCTGAGTATCGGCCGACGCATCGGCCGTTATTCGCGTAATCCCGCCCCGGCGCCCCGGCCGGCGAGCAGGCCGACGAGTTCGGCTTGGCGCGACACGCCGGTCTTCTGGAAGATGCGCCGGAGCACCGAGCGGGCGGTGTTGGGGGTGATCCCGAGCTTGGCCGCGGCAGGAGCCGGGGCATCGCCCGCCGCGATCAGGGCGGCGAGCCGCGCCTCGGCCGGGGTCAGGTCGAACAGCCCCTGGACCACATCCGCACTCGGCACGTCCTGGGCCACGACGGGCGTGGCGATCAGCACGAAGCGGGCACGGACGAACACGTCGTGGGCCGCGCCGCGGATCGGCACGAGATGCAGGATCACCGGGGGACGCTCGGCGGCGGCGGCAATCGGGATCGAGCGCACCGGCATCGCCCGCGGCGGGGCGGATTGTGACACGGCTTCGCGCAGCAGCCTGTCGGCCGCCGGATCGACCACGGCGAGCCGCAAGGGCTGGTCGCTGAGGGTGTGGGGCATCATCGCCACCAGGGACGGATTGGCGTCGATGACCCGCCCTCCGTTTCCGAGCACGGCCGCCGGCAGGCCGAGCGCTTCGAGCGTCCGGGTGGTGGTCGCGGCCCGCTCCATCTCCAGGCGTGCGGAGAGCAGGGCGGCCCGGGCGAGATGCGGGCGCAGGCTGTTGAGCGCGGCCAGGGTCTGGGACCCGAAATCGCCCTCGGCGCGGGCACGCTCGCAATGGACGATGACGCTGTCGCCGCTCGGCACCAGCACGGCGGTCGCGGTGCCCGCGCCGTACCCCTGGGGGATCAGGAAGTCCTGATAGAGCGGCAGCGTCGCGATCTCCTCCTCCGTTACGACGTCGAGGTCGTTGAGAAAGCCGGGATGGCGCAGCGCCAACAGGCGCCCCGTGCGGACGTTGTCGGGGAAGCGCTCGAAATGATCGATCACCAGCGCGTCGAACTCAGGGGACGTCGTCACGAAGTCGCGAAAGTGCGTCCCGGTCGAGACGATCATCACCGCCTGCGGCGCGCCGGCGAAGCGGGCGAGTTCGACGAGCACCTCGCGCCACAACTCGGGCAAGGCCGCCGCCTCGTAGATCCGGTCTATCAGGGCGGCGCCCTCGGCCGACAGGGCGGCAGCCGGCTCGATCGAGGCCGAGCGGATCGCGGCGGGGAAGGGGTGGGAATGGATCGTCATGAACCGAGCAAGAACAAGGGACCGAACGCGGTCACACGGCCGGAATTTGGCATCTGCGCAGGCCGCGGGATACTGTACCCGGCTCATTGAAACAGTATTTTGTCGGATGCTGCCCCCTGAAAAGCAATTCCAGCCTGCGCACGGTCAGACTCTACCCCTCTAACAGGACACAGAAATCAGTATGCCGCGCTGAATTCGAATTTCCAGCAGATTAACAAATGAAATCAAACCTGTCTCTTTTGACAGCGGGCCTGCGTCTTGCCGACACGCGGGAGACGCCCTCCGGAGAATGCGCGCGATCCACGCCGGCCGGAGACGATTGATCGCGGCGCCCGGTGACCGAAATCCCCGCCGAAGGTCGGCAAGGCAGAGGGCGTGAGTCATGCGGCTTCAAGTTCTCGGTTGCGGAGACGCGTTCGGCTCGGGCGGGCGCTTCCAAACCTGCTTCCACGTCGATGCATCCGCCGACGCGTCTGTCGATGCGCCCGGCGGCGCCTTCCTCATCGATTGCGGCGCCTGCGCGCTCATCGCGATCCGGCG
This sequence comes from Methylobacterium sp. AMS5, assembly GCF_001542815.1. Taxonomy (GTDB): domain Bacteria; phylum Pseudomonadota; class Alphaproteobacteria; order Rhizobiales; family Beijerinckiaceae; genus Methylobacterium. The sequence continues at coordinate 2,026,782 of NZ_CP006992.1, read as the reverse complement.
CTTCGGAGCCGAGCCGAACCGTATCCGCACGGTGTTCCTCACCCATCTCCACGGCGACCATTTCGGCGGCCTGCCCTGGCTGATCCGCGACGGGCAGCTCGTCAGCGGGCGCACGGAGCCGTTGACCGTGGTCGGGCCGCCGGGCACGGCCGAGGGCCGGTTCCGGATCGAGGTCGTGGAGATGGAAGCCGGGCGCCCGGTCGAGGCCGGGGGCGTGCGGGCCACCGCCTTCACCATGCGCCACCCCTCCGGCGCGCCCGCGCACGCCCTGCGGATCGAGGCGGCGGGCAAGGTCGTCAGCGATACCGGCGAACCGAGTGGGTGGAGGACATCGTCGCCGTGGGGCGGACCTGATGATCGCCGAGGGCTGCACCGTGGAGCGTCCGTTGAAATTCCACCTCGATTGGGCGACGCTGAAGCGGCGCCTGCCCGAGATCGCCCCCAAAGCGGCTGATGCTCACGCATGAGCCCGGAGATGATCGCTCACCCGCCGGACGGTTACATCGCGGCGGAGGACGGGCGCGTCGTCACCCTTTGACCCCGCCTCGCTCGCTGCGCGCGATCAGCGCTTGCGCACGAATTCCGTGCGCAGGACGAGACCCTTGATGCTATCGTGGCGGCAATCGATTTCTTCCGGATCGTCCGTGAGGCGGATCGACCGGATGACGGTGCCCTGTTTCAGGGTCTGGTTCGCGCCCTTGACCTTGAGATCCTTGATCAGGGTGACCGCATCGCCGTCGGCCAGGATGTTGCCCGCGGCGTCGCGGACAGGCGCCCTCGCAGCCGCCGTCTCGGCCGCCGCCGCGCCAGCGGGGCGCCATTCGCCGAGCGCTTCGTCGTAGATGTAGGTGTCGTCCGTATCCGGCATCGTCTGGCTCCCCACGGTCACGCCACCGTGAGCGCGGCCATAGCGGTGTCGTGGGCAGGCCGACAAGCGCGTTGCGGGCATGGCTCCGAACCGACTACCGTTGCGGGAGTTGGGGCCGGGTGCTCCAAGGATCACCGTCGCCTGCGCGTCGTCCCGCTCGGCTCGACAGCCCGACCCCATGCTCACGACCGGAGAAACACCGACCATGCGCCAGAAAATGCTCGCCGGACTGCTGGGCCTCGGCCTGCTCTGCGCGCCGGCTCTCGTCACGGGCACCGTTCCCGCCTCAGCGCAAGCGCCCGCCAAGCCTGCCGCACCGGCCGTCACCGCCGATCCCGAGCGCTTGGCCGCCGCCCGCGAGGTCGTCGCCGCGGCGCAGGGAGACCGAGCCGCCGTGCTCGCGGCGATGAAGGCGCCGATGGCCGGGGTGATGCAGCAGATGGGTCTGACGGACCCGAAGAAGGCCCAGGTGATGGTGGACGAGGTGGTGATGCCCACCCTCTCGGAGAATTACGACGACCTGCTCGCGATCCAGGCCCTCAGCTTCGCCTCCGTCCTCTCGAAGGAGGATCTGAAGGCGATTGCCAGCTTCTACGCCACGCCGGCGGGCAAGAACCTCGTCAAGGCGCAGCCGCAACTGAGCCAGGCGATGCTGACGGGCATGCAGCAATGGATGGGCACGCTGTTGCCGCAGCTCAAGGAGAAGGTCGAGAAATCCGCCGCGGCGCATGGTTGGTCGAACGAGGTCAAGCGGCACTGAGCCCCTTCACCGCTCCGGCTCGAACAGGGCTGCGGCCGCGGGCCCCTGCGGAAAGGTCAGGGGCATCCGGACCACGCCGCGGTGATAGGGGAAGCGGGCGCGCTGGAGCGGGTCGGGCCCGGTGAAGATCAGCCGTGGCCGGAACGAGACCGGGCTGACGCAGAGCAGGTAAGTGCGCAGGTTGCGCTCATCGGGCACGAACATGGCCCTGTCGAGGTAGCGGGCCTCGTGCCGCACCCAAGCCGGGATGAACGGCAGCCGCCAGCGCCGGGCGAGGTGCTCGCCGATTCCGCCGAGGAAGACATCGGGCCGCGCGTCTCCCAGAAAGCCCGGATCCTCGGCGATCATCGCCCCCTGGGCGGCGGTGTCGCCGTCGCGCGCGTAGAAGGCATCGAGGAAGTTCTGCAGGTGGTGATCCCAGTCGCCATCCGCGCGCGCCCGCTCGACCACCGCGCGCAAGGAGGCGAGCCTCATCGTGGTCCATCCTGAAGCACCGACCGGAAGCGCAAACTCGCCTCGTCCGGTGGTGCCTCGTCGTAGACGGCGACGTACAGGTCTTGCAGCCCCGCCGCCGTAGACGGCGAGTTCGACGAACAGCCCCCGCGCGGACAGATCCGCGCCGAGCCGTTCGAGTGCCTGGAGGAGGCGGGTGCGGTCGAAGGCCAGGGCCATGCGGACAATGTAGCCGATGCCGCGGCCTTCGCGAAAAGGCTACTCCGCGGCTGCGGCGAACACCGTACCGGCCCGCGGCAGATCCAGCGTATCCCAGGTTTCCACCAGCGCGGCCGTCAGCGCGCCGATCCGCTCGTCGTCATGGAAGGGCGAGGGCGTGATGCGCAGGCGTTCGGTGCCGCGCGGGACGGTGGGGTAGTTGATCGGCTGGATGTAGATGCCATGGTGCTCCAGCAGGTGGTCGGCGGCTGCCTTGCACAGCTCGGCGTCGCCCACCATCAGCGGCACGATGTGGGTCTCGGTGTGCAGCACCGGCAGACCGGCGGCCTCCAAAGCCGCCTTGGTGCGGGCGGCCTGGCGCTGATGCGCCTCGCGCTCGGTCTTCGAGCGCTTGAGGTAGCGCACCGAGGCGCGCGCCGCCGCGGCGACCGCCGGCGGCAGGGCGGTGGTGAAGATGAAGCCGGCCGCGTGGCTGCGGACCGCGTCGCACAGGGTCGCCGAGCCGGTGATGTAGCCGCCGACGCAGCCGAAGCCCTTGGCGAGCGTCCCCTCGATCACATCGACCCGGTGCATCACGCGATCGCGCTCGGCGATGCCGGCACCACGCTCGCCGTAGAGGCCGACCGCGTGGACCTCGTCGAGATAGGTCATGGCGCCGTAGGCGTCGGCGAGGTCGCAGATCGCGGCGATCGGCGCCACGTCGCCGTCCATCGAATAGACCGACTCGAAGGCGATCAACTTGGGCCGGTCGCCGGCCTCGGCGAGCAGTTGCTCGAGATGTTCGAGGTCGTTGTGGCGGAAGACGCGCTTCTCGCAGCCGGAATGGCGCACGCCCTCGATCATCGAATTGTGGTTGAAGGCGTCCGACAGGATCAGGCAGTTCGGCAGCAGCTTCGCGATGGTCGAGATGCCGGCCTGATTCGAGACGTAGCCCGAGGTGAAGACGAGGCCCGCCTCCTTGCCGTGCAGGTCGGCGAGTTCGCGCTCCAGATCGACCAGCGGCGAGTTGTTGCCGGCGATGTTACGGGTGCCGCCGGCGCCGACGCCGCAACGGGCGGCCGTGTCGGTCAGGGCCGCGACGACCTCGGGGTGCTGGCCCATGCCGAGATAGTCGTTGGAGCACCATACGGTGATCTCGCGGTTGCCGCCCTCCGGGCGCCGCCACGTGGCCTGCGGAAAGCGGCCGGAGATCCGCTCGATGTCGGCGAAGACGCGGTAGCGGCGCTCACTGTGCAGCCGGTCGAGGGCGGCGCGGAAATGGCCGTCGTAATCCGTGCGCGGGCCGGCGGGGCGCACCGGCGGCCGCTCGAATTTGGCCCGGCCATTGCTCGCACCGGCATCGTCCACGCCGCCATCGCCGCCGACGATCGACTCGTCGGGCAGGGTGGCGCTGTCGGCCGCGTTCACAGGCATCAGGTTCACGGGCATCCGTCCTCGACGCTTTCGGCTGGCCGGGCGTTCTTCTTGGGACGCCTCGGTTCAAAGAGATTCGGGCCCGGGCCCTACCCCGGAGAGCGTGGCCGAACCGTTCGCGGCCGGGGCGGTGATCTCCCGAGGCTCAGCCCCCAGGGAGCGGCACGGCCTTCGCCGCGCGTCATCGTCCGACCGGCGGCTTTTCGCGTTCCGTCCGGGACGAGTCCCTCGCCGGCGCCGCCGTGAACGCAAGATAGGAGGTAATTTCGAACTGGTTCAAGGTGAGTTCGAGACATTCCTGCTTTGCACAGGCGCGAAGGGCCCTGCGATGCCGTCGTAGCGCGACCTCATGCAACGCCCGCGAGAGCCGAAGCCGGCTGATTCGCTCATGAATCCCGCCTTGGGTGACGATGGGTCGCGGCGCGAAACGAGGCCGGTGCTTGGCAGCCGATGCGCTGGCGACGGGGACGAAATCGGGATACGGCTTCACGCGTGACGGCCAAGCGCGCGCATCCGGCGACGGACGCTCCGCCGGGTGAAATCGTTTCGGAACGCGCGATGGCGACCAAGGACGAGGAGCGTGCCGCCCGCCTCAGAGCGGCCCTGCGCGACAACCTGCGCCGCCGAAAGGCACAGGCCCGGAGCCGGGCCGACGACGCCCCCGAGCCCGCGAAGGCGCAGCCGGCCGAACCGACCGAGAAGAGCTAGCTCCCGGCGACCGGCCTGCCTCTCCTGCGCCACGTTGTCGGAGCGATGCTTCGGGCGCGGGATGGAACCGAACGGCCACGCTTCTTCTTTTTGCCGGATACCGCCTATACCTCCACCCTGAACGAGGGGCGCCCGCGCGCCCGGCACGCAAGGCGACCTCCGCGATCGGAACGGGGGTGCTCCGAGGATCCCGATGGACCGCATCCACATCACCGGCGGCACGCCGCTCAACGGCACGATCCCGATTTCGGGCGCCAAGAACGCGGCGCTGCCGCTGATGATCGCGAGCCTTCTCACCGGGGAGACGCTGGAACTCATCAACGTGCCACGGCTCGCCGACATCGCGGCGCTGACGCGCATCCTCGGCAATCACGGCGTCGATCACATGGTCGTCGGCAAGCGGCCGGGACAGACCGCCGAGACCGGCCAGACGGTCCGGCTCACCGCCTCGAACGTCATCGACACCACCGCGCCCTACGAACTCGTCTCGACCATGCGGGCGAGCTTCTGGGTGATCGCGCCGCTGCTGGCCCGCTTCGGCGAGGCCAAGGTCTCGCTGCCCGGCGGCTGCGCCATCGGCACCCGGCCGGTCAACCTGCTGATCATGGCGCTGGAAAAGCTCGGCGCCGAGATCGAGATCGATGGCGGCTACGTCGTCGCGAAGACGAAGAACGGATTGCGCGGCGCCGAGATCGTCTTCCCCAGCGTCACCGTCGGCGGCACCCATGTCGCCCTGATGGCGGCCGCGCTCGCCTACGGCACCACCGTGATCGACAACGCCGCCCGCGAGCCGGAAGTGGTCGATCTGGCCGAATGCCTGATCAAGATGGGCGCGCGGATCGAGGGCGCCGGCACCTCCCGCATCGTCGTGGAGGGCGTGGCCCGCCTCGGCGGCACCCGGCACGAGGTTCTGCCGGACCGGATCGAGACCGGCACCTACGCCATGGCGGTCGCGATGACCGGGGGCGACGTCTCCCTGGTCAACACCCGGACCGACCTGCTCGCCTCGGCCCTCGAGACGCTGGCCTCGACCGGCACCGAGGTCACGGCCCTGCCCGACGGCATCCGCGTGCGCCGCAACGGCGGCGGCATCAGCCCGGCGGACGTGACGACCGATCCGTTCCCCGGCTTCCCGACCGATCTCCAGGCGCAGTTCATGGCGCTGATGACGCTGGCCAAGGGCCAGTCGCGCATCCGCGAGACGATCTTCGAGAATCGCTTCATGCACGTGCAGGAGCTGGCCCGCCTCGGCGCGCGGATCCGCCTCGACGGCGACCTCGCCGTGGTCGAGGGCGTGGAACGCCTGAAGGGCGCGCCCGTCATGGCCACCGACCTGCGCGCCTCGGTTTCGCTGGTGATCGGCGCGCTCGCCGCGGAAGGCGAGACGCAGATCAACCGCGTCTACCACCTCGACCGCGGCTTCGAGGCCCTGGAGGCCAAGCTCGCCCGCTGCGGCGCGCAGATCGAGCGCGTGCGGGCCTGACGGCGCCCATCTGACCGCTCGGCCCCCGACGAAAACGGCCTGCACGGCGCGGCGCAGGCCGAGACTGTCTTGAGACGATCCCGAGGGGTCAGCGGGCGATGGCGCCGCGCTTCACGCCGAAGCCGGGAATATCGCAGGCACAGGGCGCGTTCGGCGGCGCGAAGCCCGTCGCGCAACTGCCGCGGGCGGTGACGCAGACGCTGCCGCCACGTCCGCCGCGGGGCGGCCCCCGGAAGCGCGGACCATCGTCGTCATCGTCGAAGCGGCGGCGGCGGCCGCCATCATCGCCGTAGCGGCGGCGACCATAGCCATCGTCGTCATCGCGGGAGCGGCGGCTGTAGCCGTCGTCGTAGCGGCGCGGACCGTCATAGCCGTCGCGATCATACTGGGCGCTCGCCGGGCTCGCCACGAACCCGAGGGCCAGGACGACCCCCAAGGTGCGCCCTATGGCCAGAACTCCGTTTTGCATCGTCCGCATCCCCTCCGGATGACTTGAAAATGTCACGCTGACCGTAGCCATGCGCTCATGAACGCACGATGAGCCCGAAAGAACCGCAAGGTCATCATCCCCGCCCGGACCTGACGCGCCGGGCACGGCACGCGCTCCTGTGCGAGGCGGACTTTCGGATGCCGAACCGGCTTCCCGGTCGCCGAAGCGGTCCGACCCGTCCGGCTGCCGGTTGCCGCAGGCGGGTCGCGTCGCTACCTACGCCTCGAAATCCGCTCGCCGCGCGTTCGGTCGGGGAGCTCGGAGCGTCAATGATGGAGCTTCTCAAGCTCGCCGCCCTCGATGCCGAGGATCTTGCCGTCATCTCCGCACACCTTCAGGACGCGATCCTGCGGGCGGAGGATCTCGCGTGGCTGCCGGGCGAGCACCGCTTCGCCCTGGCGGCGCGCCGCTTCGATTGGTCGGTGCCGCCGGGCCAACCGCCCCGGCGGCGCCTCTCGGGCCTGCATTTCGAGCGCGTGCTCTCCGTGAAGACGAAGGGCATCACGCCGGGTGCGACCTCCGGCGATCCCTTGAGCCTTCTGGCGATCACCTTCGAGGAAACCGAAGCGCCCTCCGGCGTCGCCACCCTGGTCTTTTCGGGCGGGGCCGCGATCCGGCTCGAACTCGAATGCATCGAGGTGCGCCTGAAGGATCTCGGCCCCGTCTGGGAGGCCGATGGCCGCCCCGACCACGAGGCCGTGCGCAACCTCGTCGAGAACCGCCCGTGACCCCCCTCCCCCGAACCGCCGATATCGCCCGATGATCCGTCTCGACAGCCGCTCTCCCGATTTCGCGGAGGCGTTCAAGCGCCTGCTCGGCCTCAAGCGCGAGATCTCCGAGGATGTGGACGAGACCGTGCGCGGCATCATCGCGGGGGTCGTCTCCGGCGGCGACGCGGCGCTCGTCGATTACACCCGCCGCTTCGACCGGCTCGGCCAGGACTTCTCGCCGGCCTCCCTGCGCATCACCGCCGAGGAGGTGGAAGCGGCCGTGGCCGCCTGCCCGGCCGCGGCTCGCGCCGCCCTGGCTCTCGCGGCCGAGCGGATCGAGGCCTATCACCGCCGCCAGATCCCCGAGGATCATCTGTCCACGGACGATCTCGGCGTCACCGCCGGCTGGCGCTGGACCGCGATCGAATCGGTCGGCCTCTACGTGCCCGGCGGCACCGCGAGCTATCCCTCCTCGGTGCTGATGAACGCGGTGCCGGCCCGCGTCGCGGGCGTGCCGCGCATCGTCATGGTGGTGCCGACCCCCGAGGGCCAGCTCAACCCGCTGGTGCTGGCCGCGGCCAGACTCTCCGGCGTCACCGAGATCTACCGGGTCGGCGGAGCGCAGGCGGTGGCCGCGCTCGCCTACGGCACGGAAACCATCGCTCCGGTGGCCAAGATCGTCGGACCCGGCAATGCCTGGGTCGCGGCGGCCAAGCGCCGGGTGTTCGGACAGGTCGGCATCGATATGATCGCCGGCCCCTCCGAAGTGCTGATCCTGGCCGACCGCCACGCCAACCCCGACTGGATCGCCGCCGACCTGCTGGCCCAGGCCGAGCACGACACCGCGGCGCAGGCCGTGCTCGTCACCGATTCGGATGAGCTGGCCGATGCGACCGAGGCCGCGGTCGAGCGCGCGCTCTCGACCCTGAAGCGGGCCGAGATCGCCCGCGCCAGTTGGCGCGATTACGGCGCGATCATCCGCGTCCGAAATTTCGACGAGGCGGTGCCGCTCGTGGACGCCATCGCACCCGAACATCTCGAGATCGAGACCGAGGACGCCGACGCGTTGTCGATCAAGATCCGGAACGCGGGGGCGATCTTCCTCGGCGCGCACACGCCCGAAGCCATCGGCGATTATGTCGGCGGGCCGAACCACGTGCTGCCGACCGCCCGCTCGGCGCGGTTCTCCTCGGGACTCGGGGTGCTCGATTTCATGAAGCGCACCTCGATCCTGCGCTGCGATCCGGCCGCGCTGCGGGCGCTCGGGCCCGCCGCGATCGCCCTGGGCGAATCCGAGGGCCTGGACGGGCATGCCCGCTCCGTATCGATCCGGCTCAACCTCTAGAGCATCATCCCGAAAGGTGGTCTCCGGCTTTCGGAAAAAAGATGATGCAAAAACAAGAGGCTCGAGCATCGTCCCGAAAGGTAATTGCCGGCTTTCGGAAAAATCGATGATGCGAAAACAAGAGCCTGAAGCATCCGTTCGGCCGGAATCACGTTTCGGATCGATCGCCCGGAGAGCTTGCGTGCGGGCTCGGCTTTCGGCTCATGTGACGGAAACAGGGCGCCCGGATTCGGGTGCCGACGCGAGAAGGCGCCGGCGATGAAGGCCGAAGCGAAGCAGGGGGCGCAAGACGCGCAGGGCGAGGCACCGGCGAGGCCGCGAAATCGGCTCGCGGCGGTGCATCTCGACGAGGGCTCGATCGGCCGGGGCAACCCGGACCAGGAGCACGAGCGCGCCATCGCGATCTACGACATCCTGGAGGAGAATTCCTTCACGATCCCCGAGCGCGACGAGGGCCCGTACGGGCTGGTCCTCGGCCTCGTCGAGAACAAGCTGTCCTTCGCGATCGCGACCGAGGCGGGCGATCCGGTGATGACCCACCTGCTCTCGCTCACGCCCTTCCGCCGGGTCATCCGCGACTACGAGATGATCTGCGAGAGCTATTACAGCGCGATCCGCACCGCCTCGCCGACGCAGATCGAGGCGATCGACATGGGGCGGCGCGGCCTGCACAACGAAGCATCCGAGCTGCTGAGGCAGCGCCTCGAAGGCAAGGTCGATCTCGACCATGACACGGCACGGCGCCTGTTCACTCTGATCTTCGCCCTTCACTGGAAGGGCTGACGATCGCGGCTTTACCCGGCCCGAAGGTGGAGCGCTCGGCAGAACGTGACGCTTTCGGGAAGTCCGGGGCGGATCTATATCAGCGTGCGCGCGAGCACCTCATGAAACGCCCGACCCGTGGTGCATCGGTGCAAGACGGCATGGGCGTTTCGCGAGGGGTCACGGTGTTTGCATCGTCTTTTCCGACAAGCCGGCGCCCGTTCCCGGCGATGCTCTCGGAATGCGCCACAGGACTTCCGGTCGTTGACCGCTCTCCTGCGAGCATGACGGTGTGGCGGGGGTTTCGTGGGAAGCACCCAGGCGGGGCATGACGGACGACACCATCCCCGGGACCGGACCCAAGAAGCGGCGGGTTCAGTCCGTCCTGTTCATGTGCAACTTCAATGCGGTGCGCTCGCTGGCGGCGGAGGCGATCGCGCGCCATTATTTCGGCAAATCCACCTACGTGCAGTCCGCCGGCGTGCGCTCGGGCGAGCCGAGCGATCCCTTCATGGTCGCGGCGCTGGACGAGATCGGCATCGACGCCTCCCGCCACAAGCCGCGCACCATCGAGCAGCTGGAGGATTGGGAGGGGCTGAACTTCGACCTGATCATCACCCTCTCGCCGGAGGCGCATCACCGGGCGCTCGAACTGACCCACACGCTTGCGGCGGATGTCGAGTACTGGCCGACTCCGGACCCGACGCTGGTGCAGGACGGCACGCGCGAGCAGCGCCTCGACGGCTACCGCGACGTGCGCGACGGGCTGACCTACCGGATCAAGTCCCGGCTGAAGGTGTGAGGGCCAGGGCCTCTCGCCCTGAAACGAAAACGCCGCCGATGACGGCGGCGTGAAAGCAAAAGGGCTCCCCGAGCGGGGAGCCCCATCGCCAAAATCAGGACGCGAAAATCAGGACGCAGCCGAGACCGGCCGCCCCTCGCGCACCTCGGTGGCGCCGCCTGCCTTGCGCCGGAGGCTGACGAGGGCCGCCGCCGCGGCCACGGCCAGGATCGCGAGCTGGGTGCCGAGCGCCTCCCAACTGCCGTTGCTCAGGCCCCATTCCGAGACGAAGGCGGGCACGCCGTCCGTGGTGAAGGGGATCAGCGCCTGCTCCTGAAGCTCCTGGAACGCCTGGCCGACCATCCGCAGGCCCATGAAGAACAGGAAGGCCGAGGTCACGACGAACATCGGGCGCAGCGGCAGGCGCAGCGCCAGCCATTGCATCGCCACGAACATCGCCACCAGCGCCAGGGTCGCGGCCGCGAGCCCGCCCAGCAGCGCGGCATCGAAGCCGTTGGCGGTCTTGGCCAGGGTGTGGACGAACAGGATCGTCTCGGCGCCCTCGCGGAACACCGCCAGGAAGGCGATGCCGGCGAGCGACAGCATGGTGCCTGCACCGAGCGCCCGCTCGGCAAGCCGGTTGAGGTCCGCCTGCCACGCCTTCGGATCCTGGCGGAGGAACATCCAGCCGCTCATGTAGAACAGCAGCACCGCGGCCGCGAGCATCACGCCGGCCTCGAACAGGTCGCTGTGATTGCCGTCGTAGAAGGTCGCGAACACCCACGCCATGACGATGCTGGCGACGACGGCCGCAAGCGCACCCATATAGACCGGCGCGATTCGCTCCGCGGCATTCGCGCGGCGAAGGAAGGCAGCGAGCGCCGCGATCACCAGCAGAGCTTCCAGTCCCTCGCGGAACAGGATGATGAAAGCCTGCACGAACGTCGATCCGTCCGTCATCCGATTGCTCCCGTTTTGATCGGCGGAACGCGCGTCCCGGCGAATTGTCTGCCTCAACGGCGATGCGGCGTCTCGCAGCATCGCGAATACTTGTCACGATACAATGATGTTCTAATGCAAAACGTAGTTTGGAACCGTTCCTAACAAGAAGAGCGGTCCAGTTTCGGACGACGAAGCCCGATGTTTCGCTTCGCGTGCCAGTACAACCCTTTGCACCATTCTCGCAAGCATCGCAGAGGGCACACGCGATCGCGCTCCGTTGCCGCAGGCAACACCGCGAACAACGCATGGAGGCGGAGACAAATTTTTGCCGTTTTCCGGAAGGTCGCGCGAAACCCAACGGCCACGTTGTGGATTGTTGATTCAATATGCGGCGGCGCCTGCACGGCGGGACACCGGCCGCCCCAACTGAACCGTTGAAGCGCGCCCCCGCGGTGCGCGGGTAGGATATCATGAACGCGCACTCCACCGCCGCGGCCGTCCTCGGCCTCGCCCTGATCGGCTTGACTGCGACGCCGAGCCTTGCCGCACCGGGCACGGGCCGCAGCACCACCCAGGTCGCCGAGGCCGCGCAGGTCTCTCAGGCAGCTGCGACGACCTCGGAGAGCGACGAGGAGAGCGCCAACTGCAACAAGCAGCGCCGTCGCCTGTGGATCGAGGGCGAGGGCTGGATCGTCCGCCGCGTCACAATCTGCCGCTAAGCGTCTCTCACCAAACGCCCGCCGCGCTGTCATCGCCAGAACGAGAACGGTCAGAGACCAGGAGTTTTATGAGGCGCTGTGAACACGGAACGACGAAGGCGAATGCCGTCGACCGGCAGAGCGCCCGTCTCAGCATTCTGCATCGGCTGGCGGGACGAGGGGAAGCGGAACGAGCATAGGCGCCGCCGATTTGGTTTCATGAATCGCGCATGTTTCGCCAATGCGCCACCGGAGAAGCCCCGCCCCATGCGCCCTGCCCTCGCCGCCGGTCTCGCCACCCTGCTCACACTCGGCGCCGCCTCGGGCGCCGCGGCCGACCCTTACGTCTACGGCTACGGCAATGGCGGATACCGCTTCGCCGGTCCGGTGATCGAAGGCGCCTATTTCGGCGCACCATTCACGCATCTGCCCAGCACGAGCCGCCTCGTGCCGCCGGCTTGGGGCTACGGCACCTACGGCATCCCCACGGCTGCCGGCATCCGCGACGCCCCCGCCGCACGGCCGACCCTGACCGTGATCGAGCGGCCCGCCTCCGCCGGTCTCCGCCCCACGGCCCGGCGACACGGCGCCCGCGTCCTCTCGAAGGATTCCCGGGGCATCTGGACCGATCCGGCACCCCGTTCCGAGGGTGAGGGAACCGGTGCCCAGGTGGTGTCGGTCCGGGTCCCGGCCCGTTCCCGGTAGGGTCGTCTCCCGAGCCGCGCCTTCCTCCTCAATGCGGCACGCGCTCTAGACGGGCCCTTAACCGGTCTTGCGCACAATCTACGCCTGTCAGCGGGGGTAGAGCCGTGCACATCGTCATCGTGGATTCGAGCCGTGTCGTCCTGCGGATCGTGGCCGGCATGCTCGAACCGCGGGGGCATGTGGTGACACAGTTCACGGATTCCGGCGAGGCCCTGACCTACATCACCGACAATCCGAAGGTCCGTGCCCTGATCACGAGCCTGGAAGTCCGTCCGTTGAGCGGATTGGAGCTGTGCTGGTCGGCCCGGCTGCTCGCCGAATCGAGCCGTCCGCTCTCGATCATCGCCATGTCCTCGGCCCGCAACGCCCGCAATCTCGCCGAGGCTCTCGACAGCGGCGCCGACGACTTCATCGACAAGCCGCCGGGCGCCGAGGAATTGCAGGCGCGCATGCGGGCGGCCGAGCGCCTCACCACGCTTCAGAGCGATCTGATCCGGCTCGCCGAGACCGATTCGCTCACCGGCCTGCTCAACCGCCGCGCCTTCCTGCAGCGCACGCGGGAGGCCGCCCAGAAGGCCGGGTCGTTCGGGCATCTCTGTGCCGTGATCCTCGACATCGACCATTTCAAGCGCATCAACGACGAGCACGGCCACGATGTCGGCGACATGGCGATCAAGGCCGTGGCGGGGATGATCGAGGCGGAGGGCATTGCGGGGCGCCTGGGCGGGGAGGAGTTCGCGGTGATGCTCGCCGGCCAGCGCCTCACGGAGGCCGAGGCGGTCGCCTCCCGCCTGCGCCTCAAGACCTCGGACCTGCGCATCCGCTCGACCAAGGGTCCGGTGCGGCTCACCTGCAGCTTCGGCGTCAGCGAATGGTCCGAGGGCGAGACCGTCGAGGGCCTTCTGAAGCGGGCCGATATCGCCCTGTACGAAGCCAAGACGACGGGCCGCAATCGCGTGGTCTCGGCGATGTCCGACCTCGTCCTCTCCCGGACGGCGTGAAACACGCGCGGCCGGAGCACTGTCCCGGCGTCCGGACCGCAGCGGGAAATGGGCCGCTCCCACCCCGTCCCGAAGCGGGACGGTGACCGCCAGGCGGCGCCGCGAGGGAACGTTTCGGGGCAATAACGGCCCCTAAACCGCTGGAACGACTCTTGTTCTTCTCTTCCCGCACAAGCCGCACCGTTCTGCGGCGGGACGAGAGGGGAGCGGCATGAGTCAGGCCGTCAATCACACCGCCAGCCACACGGCGAGCCGGGCTGTCGAGCTTTTGATCGTCGACGAGCCGTCGGGGCTCGACGCACGGATGCGCGCCGAGCTGGAGCACGCGCCGGCCCTGCGGACCATCGGCGAGGACGATCTGGCCCGTGGCGGTCCGGTGCCGGCCGTCGCGCTGGTCCCGGTGGACGGAGCGCGAGCGGAAGCCGGCTGCGCGCGGATCGCGGCCTTGCGCGACGGGAGGCCCTGGCTGCGGGTGCTCGCGGTGTTCCGAACCCTCGATGCGCCGGCGATGAACCGGCTGATCGCCGCCGGCGCCGACGCCTTCGTCGGCTGCGGCACCCCGGCGGACGAGGTCTGCGCCAGCGTGCTCGCCCTCGCAAAGGGAGCGTCACCCGCGCCGTCGGCCGCATCGTCGGCCGCCTGCCCCTCCGCCGAGGAGCCCGTCATTGGTCTCACCCCGCGCGAGGCGGAGGTTCTGCGCTTCCTCAGTGCCGGCTTCAGCAACAAGGAGGTCGCCCGGCGGCTCTCGCTGAGCGTCCGGACGGTCGAGACCCACCGGCTGAACCTGCGCCGCAAGACGCAGACCGGCCGCCTCAAGGACCTCGTCACCCTCGCCCGCCAGCTCGGCCTCGCCCCGGTGCTCGACACCGAGATACCGCGTGGCCCGGCCCGCCACACCGCACACGCCGCCCGTGCCTGAAGGCCTGTCCGCCCGATCGTATCGGGCAGGCGTTTCCGAGCCATGGTTCCGACGCGCCGTCGGACGCTTGGCCGGGACGATGCTTGAGGCTCTTGTTTTCGCATCATCTTTTTTCCGAAAGCCGGCAACCACCTTTCGGGACGATGCTTGAGGTTCTTGTTTTCGCATCATCTTTTTTCCGAAAGCCGGCGACCACCTTTCGGGACGATGCTCTAGATGGAGCGCGGCTCCAGCTTCTCGTCCAGCGCCGAGAAGGGACGCTTGGGCTTGCGGCCGATCTCATCGCCGGGCACCGAGGGCTCGAACGGTTCGGGGCCTTTGCGCAGCAGCTTGGCGAGATAGTAGCTGCCGAAGCCGAAGATGATCGCGTAGGCGACGATGAAGGCGATCAGCGAGGTCGTCACCGCCTGGGCCGTCAGCGGCGAATGGGCGTCCGCCGTCTTGAGCTGGCCGTAGACGATGTAGGGCTGACGCCCGATCTCGGCGGTGAACCAGCCGAAGATCACCGCGCCGAAGCCCGCGGGCGTCATCAGCATGGCGCAGGTGAGGAAGACGCGGTTCGTGTACAGCGTGCCCTTCCAGCGCAGATACAGGCTCCACAGGCTCAGGAGCAGCATGGCCATGCCGATCGCGACCATGGCGCGGAAGGCGTAGAACACCGGCCAGACCGGCGGGCGCTTGTCCGGCGTCACGTCCTTGAGGCCCGGCACCACGCCGGAGAAGTCGTGGGTGAGAATGAACGAGCCGAGCTTCGGGATGCCGATCTCGAAGTCGTTGCGCTCGGCCTCCATGTTCGGGATCGCGAAGAGCAGCAGCGGCATGTTAGCCTGGCTGTCCCAGTTCGCCTCGATCGCCGCGAGCTTGGTCGGCTGGTGCTTGAGCACGCCGAGGCCGTGGGTGTCGCCGACGAAGATCTGGATCGGCGTGAAGATCAGCGCGAACCACAGGGCCATGGAGAGCGAGACCCGGGCCCCCTGGACCTTCGCCGGCGGCTCCTTGCGGGCGCGCAGGATCATCCAGGCGGCCATGCCGGAGACCGCGAAGGCGGTCGTGAGGAAGCAGCCGAGCACCATGTGCGCGTAGCGGATCGGGAAGCTTGGGTTGAAGATCACCTCGAACCAGTCGGTGGCCACCGCCCGTCCGTTCTCGATCGCGAAGCCCGCCGGCGTCTGCATCCAGGAATTGGCCGAGAGGATCCAGAAGGCGGAGATCAGCGTGCCGAGCGAGACCATGCAGGTCGCCAGGAAGTGCAGCCGGTCGCCGACCCGGTCCCAGCCGAACAGCATGATTCCGAGGAAGCCCGCCTCCAGGAAGAAGGCGGTGATGACCTCGTATTGGATCAGCGGGCCCAGCACGTTTCCGGTGAAGTCGGAGTAGCGCGACCAGTTCGTGCCGAGTTGGTAGCTCATCACGATGCCCGACACGACGCCGAGGCCGAACGAGACCGCGAAGGCCTTCACCCAGAAGCGGTAGAGCACCCGGTAGATCGGGTTCCTCGTCCACAGCCACTGCGCCTCGAGCCGGACGAGGAAGGCGGCGAGACCGATGGTGAAGGCCGGGAAGATGATGTGGAAGGCCATCGTGAAGCCGAACTGGATGCGCGAGAGCATCAGAGCGTCGAGTTCCATCGCTTCACCTTCCTGACCGTGGCGTCACCGCGGTTCGCCCGGCCGCGGCTTCCGTGCCGTACGGATGGCCGCGGCGATTCATCCGTCAACCGGTCTTCGACGACGCCGGTTCTGCGCGCTCATCCCTCGTGTGGATTGACGGCGCCGGGATCGGCCATTGCCAACCCCGAACCCTAGACAGGTCAGCCGGCGTGGCAACGCGCTGATTTCTCTCGGATGTCTCGGCTTGGACGGCGCTGCGCGTCATTATTTAGATCTATGTTAATCCTGCTGCCGATAATCCGGCTTGCACGCAAACCGGGTTATCGCCATGCCGGCACCAGCATTGGTTCCTTCCTCGTCCCAAGCCGAAGCCGGGCAACAGCCGGATCCCGAACCGAAGACCATCGCCGACCTGACCCGGGAAGTCGGCCGCATCGCCCAGGACCGGGTCGGACGCATCCGGCAGATCACCGCTCAGGCGAAGATGCTGGCCCTCAACGCCTTGATCGAGGCTGCCCGCGCCGGTGAGCACGGGCGCGGCTTCTCGGTGGTGGCGCAGGAGGTGCGCGGAATCGGTGCCGAGATCGAGGCGTTGGCGCGGGAACTGGAAACCGGCCTGACCGCGCGGATCACCGAGTTGCAGCAGGGCGTCGACGTGATGACGGCGAAGGCGCAAGGCGAGCGCTTGGTCGATCTCTCCCTCAACGCCATCGAGCTGATCGACCGCAACCTCTACGAGCGAACCTGCGACGTGCGCTGGTGGGCCACCGATCCGGCGGTGGTCGCCTGCGCCGCGCGGCCGGACCGGGGCGGCGGTTCGGAGACCGCCGACTATGCCTCCAAGCGGCTCGGGGTGATCCTCTCGGCCTACACGGTCTATCTCGATCTCTGGCTGTGTGGCCGTGACGGCACCGTCCTCGCCAACGGCCGACCCGAGCGCTACCCGAACCTGCGCGGACGCAGCGTCGCGAGCGAACCCTGGTTCCGGGAAGCGATCCGCTTGCCGGGCAGCGACGACTACGTCCCCGGCGAGGTCCGGCGTGAGGCGCAGCTCGGCGGCGCACAGGTCGCGACCTATGCCGCCGGGATCTACGAGACGAACGGCGCTCCGGCCTGCGGCGTCCTCGCCATCCACTTCGATTGGGAAGCCCAGGCGAAATCGATCGTCGAGGGCGTGCGGATCGCCCGGGAGGACCGGGCGCGCACCCGCGTGGTGCTCGTGGATGCGCAACGGCGCATCCTCGCCGCCTCCGACGGCAGGGGCTCGCTCACCGAAACGCTCGCCGTGGACCTGAACGGGCAGGAATGCGGCATCGTCCGCGATGCCCGGTCCGGCAGCGTCACCGCGTTTCACAGAACGCCGGGCTACGAGACCTATCGCGGGCTCGGCTGGTACGGCGCCATCGTCCAGAGCGGCAGCTGACCGGCGTCTGAGGGCGTCTCACGCTGCCCGTCTGCCTCCGGACGTGCGCGTCGTGCCGATCGCCCTCGCCTTGCGGCCTCCGGTCTGACGCGGCGGCTCGATCTTTGTCGTGCTCTCGATCTTCGTACCCTTGGAAGCCACCTTCGTCGCCCGTTCCAGCCGGGCCCGAAGCAGGCTGAGCACCGCCGCCTCCTCCGGGCGCAGCGCGCCGAGGTCGTTCTTGAGTTCGCCCTCGACCGCCTCCTTCACCTGCAGCAGCATCCCGCCTTCGAGATAGCAGTCGAGGATCTGCGGGTGGATGTAGCACTTGCGGCAGATGGTCGGCGTGTTGCCGAGCCGGGACGACACCGACTCGATCGCCGCGCGCAGGTTCTTCTTGGCCTTGGCCGCGTTGTCGAATGTCTCGAACTCCCGCAGCGCCAGAGCCGCCAGCACCGTGCCGGCCCAGGTGCGGAAATCTTTTGCCGTGAAATCCTCGCCCGTGATCTCGCGCAGGTAGGCGTTCACGTCCGAGGAGGTGACGTCGCGCCGCTCGCCCTCGCCGTCGAGATACTGGAACAGCTCCTGGCCGGGCAGGTCCTGGCAGGCCTTGACGATCTTGGCCACGCGCCGGTCGCGCACCGAGACCGACCATTCCTTGCCGCTCTTGCCCTTGAAGCGGAAGCGCATCTCGGAGCCGGCCACCTTCACATGTGGATCGCGCAGGGTGGTGAGGCCGTAGCTCTTGTTGGAGCGGGCGTAATCGTCGTTGCCGACGCGGATCAGCGTGGTCTCCAGGAGGTGGACCACGGTGGCGAGCACCTTTTCGCGGGGCAGGCCGCGCTTGCCCATATCGGCGTCGATCCGCGCGCGGATGCCCGGCAGCGCCTCGGCGAAGGCCATGATGCGGTGGAACTTCGAGGCCTCGCGCGCCTCGCGAAAGCGCGGATGGTAGCGGTACTGCTTGCGCCCCTTCTCGTCGCGCCCGGTCGCCTGGATATGGCCGTTCGGGTGCGGGCAGATCCACACCTCCGTGTAGGCCGGCGGGATCGCGAGGCTTTTGAGCCGGGCGACCTCCTCCGCGTCGCGGACCGGAGCCCCCTTCGGATCGATGTAGCGGAAGCCCTTGCCGTTGCGCTTGCGCCGCAGGCCGGGCTTGGAATCGTCCACGTAGCGCAGGCCCGCATCCCGCGCGGCCTCGCGGGGATCGACCACGCCGGCTCCGGCCTCCTCCGACAGCATCACGCCCTCCCTCATTCGTAGGGCGACAACGGGGCGGACGGCGGCGCTGTTCCGGAGCGGGCCCCGTGCTATGGCCACGCACGATGACCGCCTCAACAGCCTCTTACGCCGGCAAAAGCCTCGTCTTCGTCGTCACCGAAGACTGGTTCTTCGCCTCGCACTTCCTGCCGATGGCGCGCGCCGCCCGGCAGATGGGACTCTCGGTCGCGGTGGTGACGCGGGTGCGCGCGCACCGCGCCGTGATCGAGGCCGCCGGCATCCGCGTCGTGCCCTTGGAAGCCGAGCGCTCCAGCCTCAACCCGATGGCGGCGGGCTACGCCGCGGGCCAGCTCGCGGGCATCCTGAAGGCGCTCGAGGCCGATATCGTCCATTGCGTGGCGCTCCGCGGCATTCTCGTCGGCGGCACGGCCGCGGCGATGGCCGGCATCCCGCGCCGCGTCTTCGCGCTGACCGGCCTCGGCCTGCTCGGCGCCCGCGCGGACGCGACCGGGCGGCTGTCGCGGCTGGCGCTGAAAGGGCTGATCCGCGGTCCGCTCGCGAGCCGGCAAACCCGCTTCCTGTTCGAGAACCCGGACGACGCCCGCGCGCTCGGCCTCGACCCGTCCGACACCGCCGTGACCCTGGTCGGCGGCGCGGGCGTCGATCCCGATGCCTTCGCGCCGCGCCCGCTGCCGCCGCCGGCCCCGCTGAAGGTGGCGATCCTCGCGCGGATGCTGTGGTCGAAGGGCATCGACGTCGCGGTCGAGGCGGCGCGGCAGGCCCGCGCCGGGGGCGCGGCGGTGGAACTCTCGCTCTACGGCGCGCCCGACCCGTCGAACCGCCGGGCAATTCCGGAGGCGACCCTGCGGGACTGGTCGCGCGACGGGATCACCTGGCACGGCCCCACCGCGGATGTGGCGGGCATCTTCGCCGCCCACCATGTCGGCTGCCTGCCCTCCCGCGGCGGCGAAGGGCTGCCGCGCACGCTGCTGGAAGCGGCCTCCTGCGGCCGGGCGATCCTCACCAGCGACGTGCCGGGCTGCCGCGACCTCGTGCGCGACGGCGTCGAGGGCCTGCTCGTGCCGCCGGGCGACGCGACGGCGCTCGCCGCCGCACTGACGCGGCTCGCCGCCAATCCGGCGCTCGTCGCGCGGATGGGCGCGGCGGCGCGGGCGCGCATCCTCGAAGGGGGCTATACGGAAGCCGCCGTCGCCGAGACGGTGGCGGGGCTCTATGCGGAGCTTCTCGCCTCGTGACCCCGGTTCGCGATCCCGCCCGCTTCATCCGCGAGCACACGGCGTTGCGCACCGTCCCGCACGCCCCCGAGATCGTCCTGCACGTCGCCGACGAGGCGACCGCGCTGTGGCAGAAGACCGAGGACGAGTTGGAGGCGATCGGCCTGCCGCCGCCGTTCTGGGCCTTCGCCTGGGCCGGGGGACAAGCGCTCGCCCGCTACATCCTCGACAACCCCGCGACCGTGGCGGGGCGGCGGGTGGTCGATTTCGCCTCGGGCTCCGGGCTCGTCGCCATCGCCGCCGCGATGGCCGGGGCGGCCCACGTCACCGCGAGCGACCTCGATCCCTTCGCGCTCCACGCGATCCCGCTCAACGCCGCGGCCAACGGCGTGGCGGACCGCATCACCGCGGACGGCAGCGACCTGATCGGCACGGATGCGGCCTGCGTTCTGGCCGCCGACATCTTCTACGAGCGCGACCTCGCCGCCGCGGTCGGCGGCTGGCTCGGCGACCTGCATGGGCGCGGACGCACGGTCCTGATCGGCGATCCCGGCCGCTCCTACCTGCCCCGCGAACGGCTGATCCCGCTCGTGACCTACGACGTGCCCGTCACGCGGGCGCTGGAGGATGCCGAGATCAAGCGATCCTCGGTCTGGCGCTTCGCCTGATCCGGAGCCGCGGCCGTACTCCCTTGCCGTCTTCCCTTGCCGTCTTCCCTTGAGGTCCTGGCCCGGTTCGCGCATTCGCCGGAAAGCCCCCCCTCTCCGCGCCCGGTCCGAAAAAATGCTCGACAGGTTGTTCCATGCCGGCGCGAGCGTTGCCCTGCTGCTCGCCGTGGCGTGGCTGTTCTCGGTGAACCGGCGGGCGATCCGGCCGCGGGTGGTGCTCGCTGCCCTGGCGCTTCAGGTCGGGATCGGCGCGCTGATGCTGTTCGTGCCCGCCGGGCAGAGGGCGCTCGGCGCGGTGGCGGATGTCGTCACCACCGTGCTCTCCTTCGGTGACCGGGGCACTGCCTTCCTGTTCGGCGGCCTCGTCGAGCCGCGGATGTTCGAGCTGTTCGGCGGCTCGGGCTTCATCCTGGCCCTGCGGGTCCTGCCGCAGATCCTCTACGTCTCGGCGCTGATCGGCGTGCTCTACCATCTCGGGGTGATGCAGGCGCTGGCCCGGTTTCTCGGCGCCGGTTTGCGAAAACTGCTCGGTACCTCGCCGATCGAATCGTTCTCGGCGGTCGTCACCATCTTCATCGGGCAGAGCGAGATCGCCGTGGCCCTGCGCCCCTTCCTCCTGGCGCTGACCGGGGCCGAACTGTTCGCGGTGATGACGAGCGGGGCGGCCTCCACCGCCGGCTCGATCCTCGCCGGATACGCCGCGCTCGGCGTGCCGATGCCGTATCTGCTGGCCGCCTCGTTCATGGCGATTCCCGGCGGGCTGCTCTACGCCAAGATTCTCGTGCCCTCGACCGAGCCGACGCGCATCCTCACGACGCGGGTCGAGTTCGGCGAGGCGCGGGCGGCCAACCTGATCGAGGCCGCCGCCGACGGCACACAAAAGGGCCTCGGCGTCGCCGTGGCGGTCGGCGCCATGCTGATCGCCTTCGTCGGGCTGATTGCGCTGGTGAACGCCGCCATCGGCTGGGCCGGCGGCGTGTTCGGGTTCGCCGGACTCTCGATCGAGGGCATTCTCGGCGTCGTGCTGGCCCCGCTGGCTTGGTTGCTGGGCGTGCCGTGGGAGCAGGCGACCCTCGTCGGCGGCGCCATCGGCCAGAAGATCGCCTTCAACGAGTTCCTGGCCTATGCCAGCCTCTCGCCGATTCTGAAGGCCGGCACCCTCGATCCGCGCACGAGTGCGATCCTGTGCTTCGCGCTCTGCGGCTTCGCCAACCTCGCCTCGGTGGCGATTCAGCTCGCGAGCTTCACCAGTCTCGCCCCCGAGCGCCGGCCCGAGATCGCCCGGTTCGGCCTGCGGGCGATCCTGGCGGGCACGCTCTCGAACCTCACCAGCGCGGCCATCGCCGGATTGTTCATCACCGGATAACGTGGCGAATGAACGAGCATCGGCGAACCTTTCGGCCCGCACCGTCATTCTGAGAGGATGGAGAACGCGCGCGACATCGAACCGGCCCGACCCACGCCAGCCTCACCGCAGGCTCCGGCCCCGGTCACGGCGCGTGATTGGGACGAGCGGGTCGACCGCGCCAGCCGGAGGCTTCCCGAGCGGGTGCAGCGCGGGCTGGCATGGCTGCGGGAGCCGGCGCGCTTTCCGGTGCGGCTGCTGGCCGCGATCCTGCTGATGCTCGGCGGCATCTTCTCGATCCTGCCGGTGCTGGGTCTGTGGATGCTGCCGCTCGGCCTCGCGCTGCTGGCCCAGGACGTGCCCGGCCTCAAGGTGCCGATGGAGAAATCCGCCCGCTGGATCGAGCGGCAATGGCGGCGCTGGCGCGGGAAATAATCCCTGCCCCTTCTTCGCTGTTCTTCGGCGTTCTGCCGCGCTTGACAGGATATCCGCGGCGGACGACCCATCGCGGATGGGCCTCAAGCCGAGAAGGGCTCTTCGGAGACGACTTGTGATGCCGTTGCGTCTGTTCTCCCGCGGGCTCGCCGCCGCCGTCCTTGCGGCGACCGTGCTGGCGGGGGCCGTGTCCGCCCCCGTGTCGCCGGCACGTGCCGAGGACGCGATCTTTCCGCCGAGTTCGCGGTTCGGCTTCAAGCCCCCGTCGGACATGACGATCTCGAAGCGCTTCACCGGCTTCGAGCGGCTCGGCGGCGGGGCGATGCTCTCCGTGGTGGAACTGCCGGCCGGCGCCTATCCGGAACTCAAGCAGAGCTTCACCGACGAGAACCTCAAGACGCAGGGGCTCGTCGTCCAGACCCGCGAGCCGGTGACGCTCGATGGCGGGGCCGAAGGCGTGCTGTTCACCGGTGAGCTGACGCCCGCCGACGGCCAGGGCATGCCCGCAGCGCGCAAGTGGCTCCTCATCGTCGGTGCCCCGGAGGTGACCGGCATCATCATCGCCCAGGCCGCCGTCGATGCCGAGACCGACGAGTCGATGCGCGGCATGCTCACGGGCCTGCGCATCCGCGGGGCCCTGTCCCTCGACCAGCAGATCGCCGCCCTGCCCTTCCGCATCGGCGACCTCGCCGGTTTCCGCCCGGTGCGGGCGCTGGCCGGCAATTCCGTGCTGCTGACCCTCGGGCCGCGCGATCAGGTCACCAATCTGGAACAGCCGATCCTCGTGGTCGCCCAGGCGGTGCAGCAGGCGACGCCCCAGGAGCAGCGCGACGGCTTCGCCCGCGCCTCGCTCTACGCCAACCAGACGATGAAGGACTTCGTCATCGAGCGTTCTCAGAGCTATCGCCAGAACGGCATCGATTGGCACGAGATCGTGGCGCGCGCCATCGACATCCCCTCGAGCCAGCCGGTGGTGGTCTCGCAGACGATCCGCTTCAACCCGGACGGCTACATCCGCGCCGTGGGCGTCACCCGCGCCGACCAGCGCGAGCAGATGCTGCCCCTGTTCCGGCAGGTGGTGGACAGCCTGCAACTGCGCTGAAATCCTCTCCTCCCCGCAAGGGAGAGGAGAGAAACCGTCTCACTCGCAGACGCGCACGCGCCGGATGTAGATGTCGCCGTAGGGGTCGATGGTCTCGCGGCGCTCGAAGTGACAGATCGGGCCTTCGACATGGACCGGCCGCGGGGGCGCGCGGTAGACCGGCTTGCCGGGATAATTGGGATCGTTGGCGGCCGCGATCGCACCGCCGACGGCAAGGCCGCCGAGCACGCCGAGCGCCGCCCGGACCGATGCCGATGCCGATCCCGTGCCTGGGCGACGGGTGCCGTGCCGAGCGCCAGGGCGCTCGCCACCACGCCCCCGAGAAGAATGCCCCTCATCGTCGAAACTCCTCAGATTCGCGCCCAGCGGCGCCATCGCGTTGCGACCGGCAACGTCGCCGGAGCCTGCGGATCGAGCGTGGCGCCGCCGAGGTAGATCACAAATAATATTTATTAATCAACGACTTAACCACCGTGCCCAGCCTAACGGAACCTATTGACGATCAACGGATATGTTCGGCGCTCCCCGTACCCGTTTCAGATCATAGAACGGGGGGATGAGTCGTGGTCTTGAGCGTGGCGCAATCCGGCAGGAGACATCTTGGCCAGGGTAGCCTCTGCGCGATAGGTTCACCCCAAGGACGGTTCGCCCCCTTTCCGACCCGACACGGCCAAGGGCGCTATCGAAGGCGGAGGCGACTTCCTGTTGCCGATCTGCGCACCCAAGCCCGGTTTGCTGATAGGCGAAATGCTGACGGTGATCGTGCTGACGACCGCATGGCCGAGGTGCGGAAGCGGATGCTGGCGGCTGACCGCGTTGAATGACGGGGTACGCGATGTTCGCAATTGAGGACGAATTGCATTCCGAGACAATCGGACAGTTCTCCTCCCGCGAGGAAGCGATGATGGAGCTTCGCCGCTTAGCAGCACTCCCGTGGGATGCAGAGCCAAACCAAGCTCCCTGTCTTGGGTGGCAGACTTGCGGGCGAAACTACGAACTCGTGGCATATGATGCGGAGGCGACACCTTGGTTCGAAGTGAGCCGAGAGCCGATCCTCGAGATCTCCTCAGCCGGCCCACGCTGGCTCACAGGCTGAGATCCTGCGGGCGCGGGCGCAGAGCGGCTGAGCATGCGCACCATCGTCGAGATCAACAACGACAGCGCCGCAGCCGTCCGCGATGGTGGACAGGAAGTGGCCGACCTGCTGGCCCGAGCCCTGATGTCCGGCAGCGACGCGGCGTGGGACCGGCTGCGCCGCTACGGGATCAAGCGCATTGTTGAGCGCCACCCGACCGAGCCGGCAAAAGTCGTCGTTGGCGAGCGCGAGATCGCGGTCCGGTAGGCCAGAAACGAAAAGCCCCGCGCGGCAACCCGGGCGGGGCTGGGTAATGATCGGCGATGGCAGCGAGCACCGGCTCGCCTCGACGTCACCCGCACGGATCACGACGGCTGCGCCTGCCCGCTCATGATCTCAGCGACGCGATCAAGAGCATCCTGCGCAGTCTGGCGCGTTCGTAGGACGCCGAGTCAAAGGCCCACGCCTCGTGCGCCTCGACGCTCCCATGCGTGGGGTAGACAGGTTCGGCGGACGGACCTTCGTCGCGGATCTCCTTCAGACCGTCGGCGGCTTCGGTCACGGCGCGTTCAAGCGGCCCACCGGAACCCTTGTCGTCCGGCTCCGTGGTCGGATGGGTGATGACCATGCTGCGCCTCCAACGGCGGGGATTTGCCGAAGGATCGAGGCCGTATAAACAAACATATGTTGTATAGGCCTCGCTGCCACGTTCTTCTGCGCGGCGGGTGCCGGGGGGCTGGGTAGGCCTGCGATGTTGGGCGGTGTCAGGTCGGCGCGGGCCCGATGTCCGGCCGGGCGACGACGATGGCGGTCAGAACGCGATTAAATCCCAGCGCGCCCTAGATGCGACGGATGAGCAAACCTCTCGTCAAACGTCGCGTCGTCATCGCACTGCTGAGCGGCGTGTGCTGTGGGCTCGTCGCCCTCGGCGCTCTTTGGCTGTTGTGGCCACAGCAGCTTGCGCCGATTCCTGCCGTTGCCGTCGCACTGGCAGGCGTTCTTGGATCGGCGGGCGGCGCGTTCGGTGCGCTCTTCGCGCTGAGCCAGACCAAGTCGGAGCAAGGCCAGCAGGGCTGAAGCGCACAGGTGGGGCACGTTACGGCGAGCCCCGCTCCACGCACGGCGCTCGCACCACCTCCTCCGGCGTTTCTCGGGCGAACGTCGTCAGCGGCCCGATGGTGATCTCGGATCGAGCGTGAGGGCGATCGCCCGGCGCTGTCATCACCGGGCTAATGCGCGTGCTCGGCCCGATGTAGAGATCGGCGCGAGCGTCTTTGGCCGGCTTCCCGCTGCCACTCGTGAGCCTGCAGCCCGAGCCCCGCGTACCTGCTCCGTGAAGGCGGCCTTCCGCCGGTCGAGTTCGGCGGTGTCGGCGGCCTCCGAAATCGCCCCGACGGCCAGGGCCTGACGCAGCTCGGCGAGGCTGCTGCGATAGGTCTGCTGCGCAGCGAACAGGGGATCGTACTTGGCCCGCAGGCGGTCCATCTCGATCGCTGCCGCATCCGCCGCCGCCGTCACCGCCTGAGCACGACGACCCACTGTCCGAAGACGACGACCCAGAACAGTGCGACGAAGCCGAGTGATCCGACTGAGCGCTGTAGGCTCCACCGTAGAAGGCGGGGTTGTAGCCGGCGTCGCCACCACCGTCGGCCGACCGTGACCGCCGGGCCTGCGCTGACTCTTCACGGCGACGGCGCGCCCCCGCCCGCCCTACCTCAATCGCGAGACCACCCGCCACGGCACGGTCGTCTGGTACGTTCGCCGCGGCGAAGGTCCGCGGATCCGCATCAGGGGCGAGTACGGCTCACCCGCCTTCCAAGCGGCCTACGACGCGGCCGTTCGCGGCCAGCCGGCGCCTCAGGCCAAGCCGAACACCATCGGCACTGTCGCGTGGCTGGTCGAGCGATACCTGACGTCGCGGCAGTGGAGCGAGGAGCTGTCGGCTGCAACGCGCGCGCAGCGCCACGGACTGCTCAAGGCCATGGTCGAGATCGCCGGCCAGGAACGCGCCGACGCGATCACCCGTCGCGCCATCCAAGACGGGATGGACCGTCGCAAGGCCAAGCCGCACGGGGCCAATAACTGGCTCAAGACCATGCGGGGACTGTTCGCCTGGGCGTTCGATGCGGAAATGGTGCCGGCCGACCCGACGCGCGGCGTGAAGCTGATGAGCGGGGCGAATGACCGCAACGGCTTCCACACCTGGACCGAGGAAGAGGTCGCGCGCTTCGAGGCGCACTGGCCCGTCGGCACCCGCGAGCGTCTTGCGCTCGACATCCTGCTCCACACCGGCCTGCGCCGGGGCGATGCGGCGCGGCTCGGTCGGCCACACGTCCGCAACGGCATTGCACGCATCGTCACGGCGAAGACCAGCCAGGAGGTGACGATCCGCATCCTGCCACCTCTGGCCGATTCGATCGCCGCGAGCCCGACGGGGATCTCACGTTTCTCGCGGGCGAACGCGGCCGGCCGATGACGAAGGAGAGCTTCGGCAACTGGTTCCGGGACGCATGCGTCGCCGCCGGGGTACCGGGGCGGGCGCACGGCCTTCGCAAGGCGGGAGCATGCCGCGCAGTCGAAAGCGGCGCGACGGAAGCCGAATTGGACGCGTGGTTCGGGTGGGCGGACGGCAGCCGGGAGAGCGCGACCTACATGCGCGGCGCCAACCGGGCGAAACGCGCGGAGCGGATCGCCGGGCGCTGGAACGACGACGCTATCCCCGCACCTTCCGATCCAGTGCGGGGTTTGGCGCCGAAAGCGCAGCATTCACAGAATGTTAGAAAATTGTTGGCTCCCCGAGCAGGAGAAGAGCCCCGGTTTGAGGCCAATCTTCGGCAAGCCGGCCCCCGCGCAGCACCCCCGGCCTCAGCCGCGCACGCGGCTCACCAAAGACCCGGCCCCACCTCTTCCCGTCCCGTTTCCTTGCGCACCCGCCCCAAATCGTTGCAGAAGTGCGCGCCGTCCCGGATGTCTTCCGCGCCCTCACCGGACCGCCGCTCAGGCGATCCTTCGAGCGAGCAGCGGCCGTCGGGCGGCGATCCGGAACAGGTCCGGTGCCAACGTCGATTACGGTGCGAACTTCCATGACGCAGACCCTTCGCCTCGGCATTGCGGGGCTCGGCACGGTCGGTGCTTCCGTCCTGCACATGATCGCCCGCCGCGCCGAGGCGCTCACCGCCGCGACCGGCCGCACGATCACCGTCACCGCCGTCTCCGCCCGTGACCGGTCCCGCGACCGCGGCGTCGATCTGTCGGGCCTGCACTGGTTCGACGATCCCGTCGCGCTCGCACGCTCACCCGAAATCGACGTGTTCGTCGAACTCGTCGGCGGCTCGGAAGGGCCGGCCAAGGCGGCGGTCGAGGCGGCGCTCGGTGCCGGCAAACATGTCGTGACCGCCAACAAAGCGCTGCTCGCCCATCACGGCGCGGCGCTCGCCCGTTTGGCTGAAGCGAACGGCGTCGCGCTCGCCTACGAGGCGTCGGTGGCGGGCGGCATCCCGGTCATCAAGGCGATCCGCGAGGGGCTTTCCGGCAACGCGATCTCCCGCGTCTACGGAATCCTCAACGGCACCTGCAACTACATCCTCAGCCGCATGGAGGCGGAGGGGCTGACCTTCGAGGCCTGCCTCAAGGACGCGCAGGCGCTCGGCTACGCCGAGGCCGACCCGACCTTCGACGTCGAAGGCTTCGACACCGCCCACAAGCTCGCCATCCTCACCAGCCTCGCCTTCGGCGTGGAGATCGACGCCGAGGGCGTTTCGGTCGAGGGCATTTCGGCGATCCAGCCGCTCGACCTCACCATGGCCGACGAACTCGGCTACCGCATCAAGCTTCTGGGCGTCGCGCAGGCGACGGAGGCGGGGATCGAGCAGCGGGTCCACCCGACCATGGTGGCCAAGGCCTCGGCCATCGCCCAGGTCATGGGCGTGACCAACGCCGTCACCGTCGATGCCGACGCGGTCGGCGAACTGACCCTGATCGGCCCCGGCGCGGGCGGGGCGGCCACGGCCTCGGCCGTCGTCGCCGACATCACCGATGTGGCACTCGGGATCGTGCGCCCCACCTTCGGCCAGCCGATCGCGGGACTCGCGCCGCCGCGCCGGGTCGAGATGCAGCGCCACGAGGGCGGCTACTACATCCGGCTGACCGTGCACGACCGCACCGGCGTCGCGGCCGGCGTCGCCACCCGCATGGCGGAAGCCAACATCTCGATCGAAAGCATCGTCCAGCGCCGTTCGGCCAAGGCCGCCTCCAGCGATCCGCAAGGTCTCTCCGGCCAGCCGGTGCCGCTCGTGCTGATCACTTACGCCGCGACCGAGGGCAATGTCCGCGAGGCGCTGGCCGCCATCGACCGCGACGGCCTGCTCGCCGAGGCGCCGCAATTGATCCGTATCGAGCGCGAATAGGCACGAGAGCCAAGACGTCCGCCGTCGTTTTCCGACGAGATCCCGCCGAAAGCGCCATCCCGTACAGGAACGGGATGGCATGACGTGACACTGATCGGGCGCTGACTTGGCGCTTCGTCCCGAATGGCCCTCGCAGCGGCCGGGGCGAGATGAGACAATCGGAACCGGCCGGAACAGGCTCGGCCGAGAGCGTATTCCGACGAATCGGTCACCGGTCCGTCGAAAGAATCCGCGTCAGGACAAGGGCCTAGAGCATCGTCCCGAAAGGTGGCCTCCGGCTTTCGGAAAAAGATGATGTGAAAACAAGAAGCTAGAGCATCGTCCCGAAAGGCGGCCACCGGCTTTCGGAGAAAGACGATGCAACAACAAGAGATGAGCGCACCGCCCCGGATCCGATATCAGGGACGATGCGCTCGGGGATAAGGAACGTAGGGCAATGTCGGCGGCCAATTCCGGGATCTTCAGCGATCCCACGGCACGGGGCCTGACCCTCGAACTGGTGAGGGTGACCGAGGCGGCGGCCATCGCCGCGGCCCGACTGCGGGGCCACGGCCGCGAGAAGGAGGCCGACCAAGCCGCCGTCGATGCGATGCGCGCCGAGTTGATGGTGCTGCCGATCGAGGGGCGCGTGGTGATCGGCGAGGGCGAGCGCGACGAGGCGCCGATGCTGTTCATCGGCGAGGCCGTCGGCACCGGTAACGGCCCGTCCGTGGACATCGCGGTCGATCCGCTG
Source organism: Methylobacterium sp. AMS5 (assembly GCF_001542815.1). Lineage (GTDB taxonomy): Bacteria > Pseudomonadota > Alphaproteobacteria > Rhizobiales > Beijerinckiaceae > Methylobacterium. Next base: position 1,997,293 of record NZ_CP006992.1, on the reverse strand, counting down.
GAGGGCACGACGCTCTGCGCCAAGGACATGCCGGGCGCCATCGCCGTGATGGCGCTGGCCGAGCGCGGCTCACTGCTCGCCGCCCCCGACGTGTACATGCAGAAGATCGCCATCGGCCCCGGCTACCCGCCCGGCACCGTCGATCTCGATTGGAGCCCGGACCGGAACATCGCTTCGCTCGCCCGCGCCAAGGGCGTGGAGACCTCCGGCATCACCGCGATCATTCTCGACCGTCCGCGCCACATGGACCTGATCGCCGCCGTGCGCGACACCGGCGCCAGCATCCGCCTGATCTCGGATGGCGACATCGCCGCGATCATCCATTGCACCAAGCCCGACGAGACCGGCGTCGACATCTACATGGGCACCGGCGCCGCGCCGGAGGGCGTGATCGCCGCCAGCGCGCTCCGCTGCATCGGCGGGCAGATGCAGGGTCGGCTCATCCTCGATTCCGCCGACAAACGGGCGCGGGCGGTCAAGATGGGCATCACCGACCCGAACCGGAAATACGACATGCACGACATGGCCCGGGGCGACGTCATCGTCGCAGCCACCGGTGTGACCACGGGGGCCCTGCTCGCGGGCGTGCGGTTCAGCCCCGGCCTCATCGAGACGGAGACGGTGGTCTACCGCTCGAACACCGGTACGGTCCGGCGCATCGCCTGCGAGCACCGCCGACTGGAGAGTGCGCCGGGCTGATCGCGATCGCGGGCGGGGCATCGGCCGGAACCGAAGGGGGGCCGGAGCCGCCCCCCTGCTCGGCTCAAGCTCAGCCGGCGACGGCTTGACCGAACAGCGCCTTGGCCAGACGCACGGGATCGATCGGCTTCTCGCAATGAAGCGCGTCCCGCAGGCGCGTCGGGATGGCATTCTCCTCGTAGCCGGTGGCGAAGACGAAGGGGACGCCGCGCGCCCTGAGCGCGTCGGCAACCGGAAAGACCATGACCTCACGCAGGTTGATGTCGAGCACCGCGCCGTCGATGCGCGGGCATGTCTCGATCATCGCCAGAGCGTCATCGAGGTTCCCCACGGGGCCGACCACTTGCGCGCCCCTCTCTTCGAACGCGCGCCGTATGTCTTCGGCGATGAAATATTCGTCCTCGACGACAAGGACGTGCCTTCCGTTGAACAATTCGGTTCCGTCCGGCATCGGCCTCTCCCTCTACGCTCTCTCGATACGCTCAAGATCGCGTTTGATACGGAAGTATAAACTGTGAAATCCGTTTCGGAGAGCCCCACCCACAGACTTCAAGTTGCCCGCAACCCGGCGGAGGTTGCACCCGCTCCCAGCCCACCCGGATCGCGAGACGCGCTGGCCGACGCGGATCAGAGCCCTTCCCTTCGCGTCGCCGGTTCGGCGACCGCTGGTCAGCAATCGGCCTGAAAGGGCGCTCGGACAAGGTGGATCGGGCAGGTTCTTCCGGATTTCGCTTCGATGCTTGAGGTACGCCCGGCCCGTCGGTCGATCGTTCCAAGCCGTCAGGACGGGCGCTTCTCGACGCCCCCGCGGCCCCTTGCAAGGGACCGTGCCCTCGAGCCGCACCCGACCTGACGGCATCAGGGCGGCGCCTCTAGGTGCTTGTTTCAAAACGCTTTCTTTCGACGAACCGGTGACCGCTTCGTCGAAATGCGCTCTAGAACAAGCCGCCCTGCATGCGGCCGACGCCCTGCTTGGCCACGGCGTTGTTGGGATCGAGGCGAGCGGCCTGCTGATAGCTCTCGTTCGCCTCTTTGCGGCGGTTCGTCTTCTCGTAGGCCAGCCCGCGATAGGCCCAGGATCCGGCGTCCTTCGCGTTCACGTTCAGCGCCGCGTTGAAGTCCTCGATCGCCTTGTCGTACTGGCCCAGCGAGATCAGGCTCTGGCCGCGAGCGGCGTAGGGGGCGGCCACGAAGGGATTGCGGTCGATGGCCGCAGCGAAGTCGCCGATCGCCTCCGGGTTGTGGTTTTGCTTCTGCCGCACGAGGCCGCGGGCGTGGTAGGCCTCGGCCGATTCCGGGGCGAGGCGGATCGCGACGTTGAGGTCGTTCAGCGCGCCGTCGAGGTCACCCTGGGCGCGCTCGAGGTTCGCGCGGCCGATATAGGCGGCGGAAAAATTCGGATCGTTGGCGATCGCCTTCGAGAAGTCCTGCATCGCCGCATCGGTGCGGCCGGTCTGGCGGTAGGCCAGCGCCCGGTTGTTGTAGGCCGAGGCCGAGTTCGGATCGAGCTGGATCGCCTTCGAGAAGTCGGTGATCGCCTCGCCGAACTGACCCGCGCGGGCATAGGCCGCGCCGCGGGTGTTGTAGGCGCCGGCATCCGACGGGTTGCGCGAAATCACGTCGCTGAGCGAGGCGATGTTGACGTTGGTGGCGCCCGTCGTGTCGGTCTCCAGCACCGCGAATTGGCGCGGAGCCGTCGCGCTGCCATAGGTCTCGCAGCCGGCCAGCGCCGCGGCCGTCAGCGCGAGGGCACCGATCAGCCTCGCCTTGCGTCCGTCCAGCGTCATCCCGATCATTGTCCCGTTCTCCCCCGCGCCCGCTTGCCCGGATTTCCGCGGCGGCCCCTTGAGGCCCGGATCATCCCGTCGCGCGCACGCTGCCGCAACACGGTGAATGGGCGCTTAAAGTGCCTCGCAAAACATCCGCATCGCCGACGGGGCCCGCGCGGGCCGAGCCGTGGAGCGGAGGTTTTTGCGAAACGAACCCGGGAAAACCAAGCGAGCCCGTCCAGCCGTAGACTGGAAGAACACGCACGATGCTTCCGCGGACGCCCCGTACCCTCCGCTCAAACCTCGGGATGTGGCGAAGGTGTGGCCCGCATCCTCACGCTTTCGCCGAATGCTTCGAACCGGGCTCGACTGTGGTTTTCTGTTGCCGAGAGGCGACAGATTGAATGGTCAAGCTTTAGTCGAGCGGCTTGAGCCGGGTGACGTGACCCATCTTGCGGCCGGGACGGGCCTCGGCCTTGCCGTAGAGGTGAAGATGGGCGCCCGGCTCCGCGAGCAGGTCCGCCCAGGCATCGGCCTCGGCGCCGATGAGGTTCTCCATCTCCACGGCCATGCCGCCGGTGCGGGCGGTATCGCCGAGCGGCCAGCCGCAGACCGCGCGCACCGCTTGCGCGAATTGCGAGGTCAGCGCGCCCTCGATGGTCCAATGCCCGGAATTGTGCACGCGGGGCGCGATCTCGTTGACGACGAGGCGGGCCGCCCCCTCGGGCCCGGCGATCTCGAACAGCTCGACCGCGAGCACGCCGACATAGTCCAGCGCCTCGGCGATGGCGCGGGCGATGGCGACCGCCGCATCGCCCGTCGTCCGGGTCAGGCCGGGAGCGGGGACGCGGGTGAGCGCGAGGATGTGGTCGCGGTGCTCGTTGGCGCAGGGGTCGTAGGCCGCGAACGTCCCGTCCGGCCCGCGGGCGGCGACCACCGAGATTTCGCGCTCGAACGGCACGAACCCTTCGAGGATGCAGGGCGCGCCCTTGAATTCGGCGAGGAGGGCGGCCGGCTCGTCGCCCTCCCGGATCATCCGCTGGCCCTTGCCGTCGTAGCCGAAGCGCCGGGTCTTCAGCACGGCGGGTCGGCCGAGCGCCTCCAGGGCGTGCACGAGATCCTCGGCCGTATCGACGGCCCGGTAGGGCGCAGTCGGGATGCCGAGCGACGTCACGAAGTCCTTCTCGGAGAGGCGATCCTGCGTCGTGAGCAGCGCCGTCGCGCTCGGGCGCAGGGTCGCGTGCTCGGCGAGCACGGCCGCGGTGGCGTGGGGGATGTTCTCGAACTCGTAGGTGACCACGTCGCAGGCATCGGCGAAGGCGGCCAGGGCCGTCGCGTCGTCGTAGGGCGCCAGCGTGTGGGCATGGGCCACGTCGAAAGCCGGGCTGTCGGCGTCGGGGGCGTAGATGTGCACCTTGAGGCCGTAATTGGCCGCCGCGAGCGCGATCATGCGGCCGAGCTGGCCGCCGCCGACGATGCCGAGGGTGCCGCCGGGCCGGATCTGCGGCGAGGAGGTGGGAGAGGCCATGGCGCTTCGTGTCGTTGTCAGGCTTGAGAGGGGTCCGGCCGTTCGGCGACGGATGCGGTCTGGCGGTCGCGCCAGGCATCGAGCCGCTCGGCGAGCCCGGCATCGGTGAGCGCCAGCACGGCGGCGGCGAGCAGGGCGGCGTTGACGGCCCCGGCCCGGCCGATCGCCAGCGTGCCGACGGGAATGCCGGCGGGCATCTGCACGATGGAGAGCAGGCTGTCCTGCCCCGAGAGCGCCTTCGACTCGACCGGAACGCCGAAGACCGGCAGCGACGTCATCGCCGCCGTCATGCCCGGCAGATGCGCGGCCCCGCCCGCCCCGGCGATCACCACCTTGAAGCCGGCCTCCCGCGCGCCCTTGGCGAACGAGACGAGGCGGTCCGGGGTGCGGTGGGCCGAGACGATGCGGGCATCGTAGGCGACGCCGAGCGCGTCCAGCGTTTCGGCGGCGTTGCGCATGGTCGCCCAGTCCGACTGGCTTCCCATGATGATCGCGACCGGGGGCGATCCCAGCATCGTCGTCTGGCCCATTGCGAGGAAGCGGGCCCGTCGGCCCGCGAAAGGGCCGAATAACAGGGGGCGCCGCACCCCGGCAAGGCGAGACCCCGCAAACACTTGAAATGCGGGTGCACGGCGGGCCGGCCACAAGGCGCAAGCCGCGCCCCTGGCGCGGCGTCGAGGCCACGCGGAGGCACCGGCGGCGCTCTGTGAAAATCCTCCGATTCTCGCCGAACCGGGCGGAGCCGAAATCGACCGGCCGCGTTGTGCTGGAAACGGCCATCGAGCGGCCCGGCCCCTTACCTCAGCGAGCTCTCAAATGTCCTCCGTGGACCAGACCACGCGCGCCCGCACGGCAACCCATATCGACATCCACGACAGCACCACCCGGAAGCACTGGGCCGACCTGCTTCAGGTCTCCGACGAACGCCTGCGCAAGGCGGTCCGGCTCGTCGGAACCCGGGTGTCGAGCGTCTCGGCCTATCTCGCCAAGTAACCAAACCGCCCATCGACGGCAGCTTCGCCGGGGAGGCCGTGACCTTCCCGGCGATGCGCCAAAGCGCATTCCGACGAAGTCCTTGGTTCAAGAGAATGCGCTCTAGAGCGTGTTATGAACTGATAGGCAGGATTGGCGTTGTGGATCATGCCTTCTGATCGCCGCTCCTATCCGTCCGACGTGTCTGATGAAGAATGGGCACTGGTAGCGCCCTACCTCGCGCTGCTGCGGGAGAACTCAGCTCAGCGCGACCACGAGTTGCGCGAGGTGTTTAACGGGCTGCGCTACATCGTGAAGACGGGGGCGCCCTGGCGGTTCATGCCGCACGATCTGCCGCCTTGGGCGGCCGTGTATCAGCAGACGCAGCGTTGGCTGTCGGCCGACAGTTTCGCGGACGTGGCCGGCGACCTGCGGGCGGTGCTGCGGATGGCGGCGGAGCGGGAGCCGGAGCCCTCGGCGGTGATCCTCGATAGCCGGACGCTGCGCTCCTCGCCCGAGAGCGGCGAGCGGGCCGGCTATGACGGGGCCAAGCGCAAGCGGGGTGCGAAGCTGCATCTGGCCGTTGACACGCCGGGCCATGTCGTGGCGCTGCACGTGACGCCCGCCGATGTCGACGACCGGGCCGAGGTCGGCCGGCTGGCCGCCGAGGTGCAGGCGGAGACGGGCGACAGCGTCGAGTTGGCCTTTGTCGACCAGGGCTATTCCGGGCCTAAGCCCGCCGCCGCCGCGAGCGCGCACGGCATCGACTTGGAAGTGGTGAAGGCGCCTGAGGCCAAGCGCGGCTTTGTCCTGCTGCCGCGCCGATGGGTGGTGGAGCGCTCGTTTGCCTGGGCCACCCGCTGTCGGCGGCTGGTCAAAGATTACGAGCGCTACGCCAGCACGTTGGCTGGCCTGCACATGGTCGCCTTCGTCTGCCTCATGCTCCGACAAGCTGAAAAGCTTATGACAAGTGCATAACAGGCTCTAAGCGATGATATCCGGCGTGATCTGGTCTTCCAGATGCGTGATCCGGTCGCGCAGGACGAGTTTACGCTTCTTGAGCCTCTGCAACTGGAGCTGATCGACGGCAACGCTGGCTTTCAGTGCCTCAATGGCCTCGTCAAGATCCCGGTGCTCTTCGCGCAACCGCGTCAGCTCGCCGGCCGGATCCGCGACCGCGTCGTTGGCAATCTCGTCCGCCATCATCGCTCGAAACACACCACCGGCCTTGACCGGGCGCGACCATGCGCCAAGCTCCCGGCCGGAGCAAGGCATGGCACCCGGTTCTCCCGTCTTGTCGGAGCTTGCAACGGCCAAGATCAGCGCACCGCCCCGCTCCGGAAGATTTGAAATTGCCCTGTTATCGATCCATCCACTTTGCCGCCGAATCGCTTCGACACGTGCGCCATCCTGTGCCAGTCTACTCCAGTCGGAAACTGTGACAGGAGCGACACCTCATGTCCTTGCAGACGCATTTGAGCCAGCTCGCCGCCAAGCACGAAGCCCTCGAGCGCGAGCTTCACCACGCGATGCAGTCCCTCGCCAGCGACGATCTGCGCATCGCCGAACTCAAGCGTAAGAAACTGCACCTCAAGGACGAAATCGAGCGCCTGCGCGGGGACACCCTCCACTAGCGACATCCCGGCCGGCGTCGCCCCGGGAGGCGCCGCCGGCTCCGCTTCTTCTCCCGCCTCGGACAACACCGCCACCGCCGCCTGGGTCACCAGCGCGGCGGTTCTGCTTTGAGGGCGCGCATTTCGAGGCATCGTAGTTGGGCGCGCAGCGGTCGAAACCGCGCTATCATCGCCCTCGAACAGGCCGGATCAACAGGCCGCGCGAGGGAAACGCCGATGTCCGCCGCCACGCCCACCGCGCCTGAGGGCGCCCATGCTGCCGTCCACGCCGCCTCGCTCGCGGACCGGAACGGCTTCTGGCTGAAGGCGGCGGCAGCGATCGATTGGGACGTCGCCCCCACCCGCGCCTTCGATGCCGAGCGGGGCGTCTACGGCCGCTGGTTTCCGGACGCCCGGCTCAATGTCTGCCGCAACGCCGTCGACCGGCACGCGGAGGGCGGTCGCGCCGACCAAGCCGCGATCATCCACGATTCGCCCGTCACCGGCTCCAAGCGCCGCATCAGCTACGGGGAACTGCGCGACGAGGTGGCGGTGCTCGCCGGCATTCTCGCCGATCTCGGCGTGACCAAGGGCGACCGGGTGGTGATCTATATGCCGATGGTGCCCGAGGCCCTGTTCGGGATGCTGGCCTGCGCCCGGATCGGAGCGATCCACTCGGTGGTGTTCGGCGGGTTTGCCGCCAACGAACTCGCCGCCCGCATCGAGGATGCGGCGCCCAAGGTGATCCTGGCCGCCTCCTGCGGCATCGAGCCCGCCCGCGTCGTCGCCTATAAGCCGTTGCTCGATGCGGCGATCGCCCGCTCGACCCACAAGCCCGACGCCTGCCTGATCCTGCAGCGCCCGCAAGCAGAGGCCGGCCTCGTCGAGGGGCGCGACCGGGATTGGGCGGAGACCGTCGCGCGGGCGCGCAGGGCCGGACGACGGGCCGAGCCGGTGCCGGTCGCGGCGACCGACCCGCTCTACATCCTCTACACCTCCGGCACGACCGGGCGGCCCAAGGGCGTGGTGCGCGACAGCGGCGGCTATTGCGTCGCGTTGGCGTGGTCGATGACGAACCTCTACGGCGTCGCGCCCGGGGAGGTCTATTTCTGCGCCTCCGACATCGGCTGGGTGGTGGGCCACTCCTACATCGTCTACGCGCCGCTGCTGCACGGCTGCACCACGGTGCTCTACGAGGGCAAGCCCGTCGGCACGCCGGATGCCGGCGCCTTCTGGCGGGTCGCCGCCGAGCACGGCGCCGCGGTGTTGTTCACGGCGCCCACGGCTCTGCGCGCGATCAAGAAGGAGGACCCGCGGGCGGAAAAGATCGCGGGCTACGACCTCTCGCGGTTCCGCGCCCTGTTCCTGGCCGGCGAGCGGGCCGACCCGGATTCGGTGGCCTGGGCCGAGCGGGCGCTGGAGCGGCCGGTGATCGACCATTGGTGGCAGACCGAGACCGGCTGGGCGATCGCCGGCAACCCGCTCGGGCTGGAACGGCTGCCGGTGAAGTATGGCTCCACCGCCAAGCCGATGCCGGGCTACGACCTCCACGTGCTCGACGAATCGGGCAAGCCGGTTCCCCCCGGCACGATGGGCACCATCGCCCTGAAGTTGCCCCTGCCGCCGGGCTGCCTGCCGACCCTGTGGGGCTCGGACGAGCGCTTCCGCCAGAGCTATCTCTCCACCTTCCCCGGCTTCTACGACACTTCGGATGCGGGCGTGGTGGATGAGGACGGCTACGTCACGGTGCTGGGCCGGACCGACGACATCATCAACGTGGCCGGCCACCGCCTCTCCACCGGCGGCATGGAGGCCGTGCTCGCCGCGCACCCGGATGTCGCCGAATGCGCGGTGATCGGCATCCGCGACGCGCTGAAAGGAGAGGCGCCCTGCGGCTTCGTCGTGCTGAAGGCGGGCGTCGCCAAGGATCCCGAGACGGTCGAGCGCGAGCTTGTCGCCCGAGTGCGCGAGGAGATCGGCCCCGTGGCCGCGTTCAAGCTGGCGCTCACCGTGGGACGCCTGCCGAAGACCCGCTCGGGCAAGATATTGCGCGGCACGATGAAGCGCATCGCCGACGGCGAGGCGTTTTCGATGCCGCCGACGATCGAGGACCCGGCCACGCTGGAGGAGATCGGCGACAGCCTCAAGGCCCGCGGAATCGGCGGCTGAAACCAAGGTTTCGAAAGGACAGGTCCTTTCGCGGGTCCAGGGCAGAGCCCTGGTGAAGGGAGATCGGGGCGCTGCCCCGATACCCCGGCAATGGGACGATCCCTGTGCGATCCCGGAACGCAGACCTCAGGCCCTGAACCGGGTGGCCGCGATCAGCAGGCGGTAGAGCACCACCGCGTTGAGGACGTGCCAGAGGAAATGCGTGCCGAGCGGCAGGCTGGCACAGCTCGCCACATCGACCGTGCGGAAGACCAGCGACACGAGGAAGATGCCGGCGGTCCCGAGGACCGAGCGGGCCGTGCCGGGCGCCCGCTTCAGCAGGGCGAGGCCGACGCCGAGGAGTGCCAGGATCGCCGGGGCGTAATCGACCGAGCCGTTGGTGAGGCCTGAGACCGAGCGTCCGCTCAGCGCGTCGAGGGCCGGGGTCAGGCCGAAGCTGAGGGCGGCAAAGGCCAGGGTGAGGGCGGTCGCCGCCGCCGGCCGGAGGCCGAAGAAGCGGGCCATGGCGAGGGCGAAGTAGCCGTAGATGAAGACGGCGATCGGAATCACGTCGGCCAGCATCGACCAGCGGTTCGCCAGGGTGTGGAACAGGAACGAGCCGATCCCGACCACGAAGGCCACGGCGGCCAGGGCCAGGACCGGCCCGTCGCCGCGGGCGCGCCGCGCCGCGAGCCCGGCCGCGATCAGGAAGGCGGCGTTCGTCAGGGCATTGATCGGCTCGGCCCAGAACCCGGCGTCGCCGCGCTCGCAATAGGCCCGCACCGGCTCGAACCACGACGCGTCCATGGGGGCATTCCTCAGCCTCAAACGCCGGCGGCCGCATCCGCGGCCTCAGGCTTCCACTCCGCGGGGCGCTCTTCGCGCCCGACAGGCGGCCCCGCCTTGCCAGGGCCGCGCGAAGGCCCGATGACGAGAGCCCCTCCGGCCGAGCCTCCCCACACCCCATGCGGATCACCACCTGGAACGTCAATTCGATCAAGCAGCGGGTCGGCCACCTGCTGGGCTTCCTCGACGAGGCCAAGCCCGACGTGGTCTGCCTGCAGGAGCTGAAATGCCAGGACGCGTCCTTCCCCCGCGAGGAGATCGAGGCGGCGGGCTACGCGGTCGAGACGCTGGGGCAGAAGGCCTATAACGGCGTCGCCCTGCTGGTGCGCGCGCCGCTCCAGTACACGCAGCTGCTGCGCGGCCTGCCGGGCGACGCGGAGGACGAGCAGGCGCGCTACATCGAGGCGCTGGTGCACGGCGAGGGCGTGGCGCCGGTGCGGGTCGCCTCGATCTACCTGCCGAACGGCAACCCGGCTCCGGGGCCGAAATACAGCTACAAGCTCGCCTTCATGGCCCGCCTGCGGGCGCATGCCCGCGCCCTGATGACGACCGAGGAGGCGCTGGTGCTGGCGGGCGACTTCAACGTCATTCCCGAGCCCGAGGATGCCGCCGACCCCGCCGCCTGGACGCAGGACGCGCTGTTCCTGCCCGAGACCCGCCGCGCCTTCCGCGCGCTGCTGGCGGAAGGCTTTACGGATGGCCTGCGGGCCTGCGAGCCGAGCGCGGGGCTCTACACCTTCTGGGACTATCAGGCCGGCTGCTGGCCGCGAAACCAAGGCATCCGCATCGACCACCTGCTGCTCTCGCCGCAAGCCGCCGACCGCCTCGTCTCGGCCTCGGTCCAGCGCCACCTGCGCGGGCTGGAGAAGCCCTCGGACCACGTGCCGGTGACGGTGGAGCTGAGCGACGGGTGATCGGACCGCCGATGCCGTCGGAGACAAGGCACGACGCCCCTACGCCCATTACGGCTTCGTGACGATCAGCGATGCGGTGGAGGGTCCGACGCGGATGGGGATGCCGATGACAACGGTCGCGGATCTGCTTCGGGAGCCGTAGAAACCTGCCGTGAGGTCTGCCTCCAGCGCCGCTGCGCAACCTCGCGCCGAAGTTCGTCGAACACCATCGGCGGCTTATCAAGCAGTGCCGGCAACGCGTCGAATTGCAGTTCCGGCACGAGCGTCGCGATGGCGGGCTCGTCGACCGACGTCTCGATCGTCCGACGTGGGGACGCGCGCGATTCGCCGCCGAATGCAAGGCGAAGGGGGCGGATACGGCCGGCTGTGCGAACGCGCTCCTTCATCGGCGTCACGGATGCAAACATATATCCGCACCGCTCATCCGAGCCGAGATACGCGGTAAATCTACCGCACCGGGCGCGACGGCCTCACCGCCGGCGGCGGGTCGAACCCGTCGACAGCGATTGCGCCTGGGCCATCGCGTCCGCCCGGTCGGTCTCGTTGGCCGAGGCCCAGGCCTTGTCGTAGAGAGTGACGATCCAAGCGTCCGCCGCGCCCTGCGCCCCGCCGCGGGCGATGGCGAGCCAGGTCAGCCCTTTCACCGGCTGGCGCTGCACGCCGGTGCCGTTGACGAGCATGTCGCCGAGCAGCGCCTGGGCCGGGCGGTGGCCCTTCTCGGCGGCGAGGTTGAACCAGCGCGCGGCCTTGCGCGGATCCTGCTCGACGCCGGTGCCGTCGAGATAGAGCCGGGCGAGGTTGTACTGCGCGTTGGGGTCGCCGAAATACGACGCCGCGTAGTTGAACATGTCGTACGCGCGCTCGGGGCTCGGGCGCACATAGGTGCCCTTGATCCCCTCCAGGAAGTAGGTGCCGAGCGCGTTGAAGGCGCTCGCCACCACGCCCGAATTCGGCGTGTCGGGCGAATCGTCGGTGTTGTCGTCGGCGATGCGCGAAAAGTACTCGAACGCCTTGAGGTCGTCGTGGGGCACGCCATCGCCGTCCGCGTACATGCGGCCGAGCTTCCACAGAGCCAGGGTCTGGCCCTGGTCGGCGGCGTATTCCAGCGCCCGCACAGCGCCCTGCTTGTCGCCCGCGTTGTAGTCGCGCACGCCCGAGCGCAGGGCGTCGCGGCCCGAACGGTATCCCTTCTCGGGCACCGGCGTGCGGGCGGTCGCGTCGAGCGCCGTGCCGGGATCGACGGCCGTGAGCATCAGCGCAAAGCCGAGGAAGCTGGCGAGAAGCCCCGCCCGGAGCCGACCCGGATCGGCCCCGGCCGGCCACATGGGCCGGAAAGGGGCAGTCCTAGATGTCGGCATAGACGTTCGTCTCCCCCGCGCCGCCCGGATGCGTCACGGCGCCGTTCACCGCAGGCCCGACGGTCTGCGCGTATTTCCAGAGGTAGCCGGAGGTCGCGGTGTTGCCCCGCGGCGTCCATTCGCTGCGGCGCTGTGCGAACTCCTCGTCGGAGAGCGCTACGTCCAGCGTACCCTTGATCGCGTCGAGGGTGATCATGTCGCCGTCGCGCAGCAGGCCGATCGGCCCGCCGATGGCGGCCTCGGGGCCGACATGGCCGACGCAGAAGCCGCGGGTCGCGCCGGAGAAGCGCCCGTCGGTGATGAGGGCGACCTTGTCGCCCATGCCCTGGCCGTAGAGGGCGGCGGTGGTCGAGAGCATCTCGCGCATGCCGGGGCCTCCCTTCGGGCCCTCGTAACGGATGACCAGAACATCGCCGGGCTTGTAGGTGCGGTTCTGCACCGCCTCGAAGCAGGCCTCCTCGCCGTCGAAGACGCGGGCCGGGCCGGTGAAGACCTGGGCCTCAGCCGGCATGCCGGCGACCTTCACGATGGCGCCCTCGGGGGCGAGGTTGCCGCGCAGGCCGACCACGCCGCCGGTGACGGTGATGGGCTTGTCGGCGGGGTACACCACGTCCTGGTCGGGGTTCCAGGCGACCTTGGCGAGGTTTTCCGCGATCGTCCGCCCGGTGACGGTGAGGCAGTCGCCGTGGAGAAAGCCGTGGTCGAGCAGGGTCTTCATCAGCAGCGGAATGCCGCCGACCTCGAACATGTCCTTGGCGACGTAGCGCCCGCCGGGCTTCAGGTCGGCGATGTAGGGGGTCTTGCGGAAGATCTCGGCGACATCGAACAGAGTGAACTCGATGCCGCATTCATGCGCGATCGCCGGCAGGTGCAGCGCCGCGTTGGTCGAACCGCCCGAGGCGGCCACCGTCGCGGCAGCGTTCTCCAGCGCCTTGCGGGTGACGATGTCGCGCGGGCGGATGTTCTTGGCGATCAGCTCCATGACCTTCTCGCCGGCGGCGGCGCAGAATTGGTCGCGGATCTCGTAAGGGGCGGGCGCGCCGGCCGAGTAGGGCAGCGCAAGGCCGATCGCCTCGGAGACGGTGGCCATGGTGTTGGCGGTGAACTGCGCACCGCAGGCGCCGGCCGAGGGACAGGCGACCCGCTCCAGCTCGTCGAGGTCGTCGAGACTCATATCGCCGACAGCGACCTTGCCCACCGCCTCGAACAGGTCCTGCACCGTCACCGGCCGGCCGCGGAAGGAGCCCGGCAGGATCGAGCCGCCATAGATGAAGATCGAGGGCACGTTGAGGCGCACCATGGCCATCATCATGCCGGGCAGGGACTTGTCGCAGCCGGCCAGCCCCACGAGGGCGTCGTAGGAATGGCCGCGGATCGTCAGTTCGACCGAATCGGCGATGACCTCGCGCGACGGCAGCGAGGCGCGCATGCCGCCATGGCCCATGGCGATGCCGTCGGTGACGGTGATGGTGCAGAACTCGCGCGGGGTGCCCTTGGCGGCGGCGACGCCCTTCTTCACGGCCTGGGCCTGGCGCATCAGCGAGATGTTGCAGGGCGCGGCCTCGTTCCAGCACGAGGCGACGCCGACCAGCGGCTGGTGGATCTGCTCGGTCGTCAAGCCCATGGCGTAGAGGTACGAGCGGTGGGGCGCCCGCTCGGGCCCCTCCGTCACGTGCCGGCTCGGCAGCTTCGACTTGTCGGTCTGACGCGCGTCCATCGCTGATCTCGTGCCCCGGTCCCGTTACGCCCCCGAGGTCCGCGCGGCCTGTTACGGCCTGGCACGGAAAAACGTCCTTCGACGTCCTCGAAACTCTGCGGTAAGGCGTTGGAGCGACAGCGTTTACCGCGACCCCGGAAGTCGTCCCGGTTTATGGTGGGATTGCGGCGCTCAAAGGCACAGCTCAAGGCAAAGTCAGGTTGCTTTCGCGGTGTGTCAGGCCCGCAACAGCCGAGCTTGTGTCGGCCCTGGGAAGACTTCGCAAAACCAACGCGCACACACCCTCGCGCGGTCCCGCACGACGGCTGTTTTCAGCTAAAATTCACGCGGCATCGGTGCGCGCAACTCAGGATTCGCGAACAACCTCGACAGTGCCGTCCCTGGTTTTCTTTTGAAAGCCGGCGACCCTTTCGCGGGGCGCCGGCCAAATCTCCGTCGAATTCACTCAGAGTCCGCTGATGGCAGGATCAGGCGCGGCGGCCTCAAGCATCCGATCGCTCTCGTCCTTGAGATTCACGCCCGTCAGCCCGCGGGAGAAGGCCTGAGTCAGGAGCCAATTCAGCTTGAACGCGGCCAGCTCGAAGCTCAGGCCGGCGGGCCGGACGTTCGAGATGCAGTTTCTTTCCGCATCCGAGCGTCCGGGCTTCGGATCGAAGGTGACGTAGAGGCCGAGGCTGTCGGGCGAGGACAGGCCGGGACGCTCGCCGATCACCACCACGACCGCGCGGGCTCGCAGCGCCGCGCCGGCCGCATCCCCCAGCGCGACGCGGGCCTGGGTGGCGATGGTCACCGGAGCCAGGCGCCAGCCGGCCGCCTCCGCGTGGGGCTTGAAGGCAGCGAGCAGCGCGGCGGCGCCCTCGTGGACCGCGCGTGCCGAGAGACCATCCGCCACCACGATCGCGAGATCGACGGGCTCGGCCGCGGAATCGGAAAGAGCCCTGAGGCTCTCCGGCGAGAGGCGGCGCCCGTAATCGGGGCGGCGCAGATAGGTCGCGCGATCCTCCGCGCCGGAGGTCACGGTCACGGTCGGCAGGCCCAGCGCCTCGATGGCGCCCGCGATCGCGGCGGCGTCCATCGGCGTATGCACCGCATCGCGCGCCTGGGCGTGGGCGAGGCCGAATTTCAGCACCTCGCGGGTCGGCAGGCCGGCGCCGGCGCGGCCGAGGCCGATCCGGGCGGGGGTGAGGCGGGCCAGCCGCTGCCAGAGGGTGTCGCTCTGCCTGCTCATGCGGCCAGCTCCGGCGCGGCGGTGAGCAGGCGGGCCTCGGCCCCGCCGGGCAGGAGCGTGCCGTCCGCATCGGTGAGGCCGATGCGGGCGAGCCATTCCTCGAATTCCGGCGCGCGCCTCAGGCCCAGCACCTCGCGGATGTAGAGCTGATCGTGGAACGAGGTGGACTGGTAGTTCAGCATCACGTCGTCGGCGCCGGGAATGCCCATCACGTAAGTGCAGCCCGCCGCCCCGAGCAGGGTCAGGAGCGTGTCCATGTCGTCCTGATCGGCCTCGGCGTGGTTGGTGTAGCAGACGTCGACGCCCAGCGGCACGCCCATCAGCTTGCCGCAGAAATGGTCCTCCAGCCCGGCGCGGATGATCTCCTTGCCGTTGTAGAGGTATTCCGGCCCGATGAAGCCGACGACGGTGTTGACCAGAAGCGGCCGGTAACGGCGGGCGACGGCGTAGGCGCGGGCCTCCAGGGTCTGCTGGTCGATGCCGTGATGCGCATCCGCCGAGAGAGCCGAACCCTGGCCGGTCTCGAAATACATCACGTTGTCACCGAGCGTGCCGCGCTTGAGCGCGAGCGCCGCCTCGTGCGCCTCCTGCAGGATCGGCAGGGTGACGCCGAAGCTCGCATTGGCGCGCTGCGTGCCGGCGATCGACTGGAACACGAGATCGACCGGCAGGCCCCGGTTCATCGCGTCGAGCGTCGTCGTGACGTGGGTGAGCACGCAGGCCTGGGTCGGGATCTCCAGCCGGCCGATGATGCCGTCGAACAGGCGCAGCAGCGTCCCCATCGTCTGGATCGAATCGGAGACCGGATTGATCCCGATCACCGCATCGCCGCAGCCATAGGAGAGCCCATCGAGGATCGAGGCGGTGACGCCGGCCGGGTCGTCGGTCGGGTGATTGGGCTGGAGCCGCACCGCGAGCGTGCCGGGCAGGCCGATCGTGTTGCGGAAGCGGGTGACCACGCGGCACTTCTTCGCGACCAGGATCAGATCCTGATTACGCATGATCTTGCATACCGCGGCGGCGATCTCCGGTGTCACGCCCGGCGCAATCCGCACAAGCGTCGCAGAAGAAGCCGTCAGCAGGAACTCGCGAAAATCCCCGACCGTCAGACCGGCGATCTCGGCAAACGCCGTCTCGTCGTGGTCGTCGAGGATCAGGCGGGTGACGTCATCCTCGTCGTAGGGGATCAGCGGACGGGCCAGGATCTCCTTGAGCGGCACCTCGGCAAGGCACCAGCGGGCGGCCATGTTCTCCTCGGCCGATTCCGCGGCGATGCCCGCGAGACAATCGCCGGAGCGCACCGGCGTCGCCTTCGCCATCAGCGTCGCCAGATCGGCGAAGACGTGGGTGCGGGGGCCAACGGTGTGGCGGTAGGGCATCGACTGGCTCCTTGGCCTCGCCGGACAGGATGCAAGGATCGCGAGACCTGTCGAGGCGGATTCGCGCGGAATGGGCGCTTGGCCCAACCCCGCACGCCCTCTAGCAAGAACGACGCCCTCTCGACGTGGATCGACGTCGGACGCGGCTCTCGCGCGCGATCTGGCTATTCGGCCATGTGCCAGCGTAAATTTCAGGGCGATCGGGCCGCGCGCGAAGTCCTCCAAAGGACGAGCCGAGACGTCTCCGGCCCCGTGATTCGGCCGACATGCCGGCTGCCGCGCAATGGCGACTGGCGAAAGACGCGTGGGATCGTGAGGGCTGAGGCGCTCAACACACGGCACTCCGCGATTTTTTGCAGGCCGACCAACGCGTTTCCCGTTGAGCTCCGACTTTTCATCCTTTCGATCCGTCACTTTCGTGTCAGATTGCGCATTATTTCGCTTGCCTGCATGGCTGGTATACCAAATAATGCATACCAATGCCCGGAACGAGACCGCCGCTCGGCTCCAGTGGGCAGACGAGGAAACGCAGCAACCTGCACTGAACGCTTCTCAAGCCCAAAACGCCAAACCTACGCAACAGGCCTTCACGTCTGTGCAGGAACGAGGGAGCACGCTCATGGCATTGTCGTCCATTGCCCCGGATCGGCCGGTACCGTCTTCAAACCGGTGGCTACAAATCATCTTCGGCGTCATCTGCATGGTGGCCGCAGCCAACATCCAGTACGCTTGGACCCTGTTCGTCCCCGAAATTCAGAAGACGTTCGGCTGGGATCGCGCCGCGATCCAGGTGGCCTTCACGATCTTCGTCGTCGTCCAGACTTGGCTGACCCCGATCGAGGGCTACTTCATCGACAAGTACGGTCCGAGCCGGGTCGTGATGTTCGGCGGCCTGATGACCGGCGCGGCCTGGGTGATGAACTCCTATGCCACCTCGCTGACCGGCTTCTACATCGGCTCGGTCCTCGGCGGCATCGGCGTCGGCTGCGTCTACGCCACCTGCATCAACAACGCCCTGAAGTGGTTCCCGGACAAGCGCGGCCTCGCCGTCGGTCTCACCGCGGGCGGCTACGGCGCGGGCTCGGCCCTGACGATCATCCCGATCGCCAAGATGATCGATGCCGGCAGCTACGCCCAGGCGTTCTTCATCTTTGGCCTGATCCAGGGCACCGTCATCATCCTGGCCTCCATCTTCATGCGTTCGCCGGCCAAGGACGAGGTCAAGTTCTCGACCAAGGTGCTGCAGACCCGCCGCGACTACACCCTCGGCGAGGCGCTGCGGACCCCGGTCTTCTACGTCATGCTGCTGATGTTCACCTGCACGGTGACCGGCGGCCTGATGGCGGTGGCGCAGCTCGGCGTGATCGCGACCGACCTCGGCGTGAAGAACTTCCAGGTCAACCTGTACTTCTTCGCCATGGCCGCGCTGCCCTTCGCGCTGATGCTGGACCGCGTCATGAACGGCATCTCGCGCCCGCTCTTCGGCTTCATCTCCGACCGGATCGGCCGTGAGAAGACGATGTTCATCGCCTTCGCGATGGAAGGCATCGGCATCGTCGCGCTCGGCTACTTCGGCTCGAACCCCTGGGCCTTCGTGATCCTGTCGGGCATCGTGTTCCTGGCCTGGGGCGAAGTCTACTCGCTGTTCAGCGCCACCGCCGCCGACACCTTCGGCTCGAAGCATATCGGCAAGATCTACGGCGTCCTCTACTGCGCCAAGGGCTTTGCCGCGCTGTTCGTGCCGGTCGGGAACCTGATCATGCAGGCGACCGGCACGTGGTCGACGGTGCTCTACACCGTGGCGACGATGGACCTGATCGCGGCCGCACTCGCCATCGCCGTGCTGCGGCCGATGCTGAAGCAGCACCACCTCTCCAACAACGCGGCGGTGCCGAACGCGGCGCTGGCCCACGCCTGACCCGCCGCCTCCGATCCTTCGGGATCCGATGCGAAACCGTGAAAGCCCCGCCGGAAACGGCGGGGCTTTCCTCGTTCAGGCAGGGCCGGCGCTCGAACGCCCGCCCGATCCCCCCCCTTACGACACCCGGACTTTGCCGAGGAAGGCCGCGACCTGATCGGACAGCTGCGTGGATTGACGGCTGAGTTCGGAGGCCGCACCGAGCACTTGGCCGGCCGCCGCCCCGGTCTCCTCGGCCGCGAGCGCCACGCCGGTGATGTTGGTGGTCACCTCCTCCGTCCCGACCGCGGCCTGGGCGACGTTGCGGACGATCTCCTGCGTGGCCGAGCCCTGCTCCTCCACGGCGGCGGAGATCGAGGTCGCGACCCCGCTGATCTCGCGGATGCGCGTGGCGATCCCGTTGATCGCGACGACGGCCACGCCCGTCGAACCCTGGATCTGCGCGATCTGGCTCGAGATCTCGTCCGTCGCCCGCGCGGTCTGGGTCGCCAGTTCCTTGACCTCGGCCGCGACGACGGCGAAGCCGCGCCCCACCTCGCCGGCGCGGGCCGCCTCGATCGTGGCGTTGAGCGCGAGGAGGTTGGTCTGGGCGGCGATGGCGGAGATCGTCCCCACCACATCGCCGATCCGGGCGGCCGTCGCGCTGAGATCCTGCACCAGCCCCCCCGTCTGCGCCGCTTCCGCGACCGCGGTCTGCGCCAGCCGCACCGATCCCTCGGCCTGCCGACCGATCTCCTGCACCGACGATCCGAGTTGCTCGGCGGCCGACGCGACCATGGTGACGTTCACCGAAGCCTCCTCGGCGGCCGCGGCGACGGTGACGGACTGGCTGGCGGTCTGGGTCGCGGTGCCGGCCATGGCCTGCGCCGTCGCCTGAAGCTGGGTCGCGGCGACCGTGACGGAGTCGATGACGCCGCTCACGCCCTCCTCGAACGCGTCGGCCATCTGCCGCATGGCGAGCTTGCGCTGCGCTTCCATTCCCGCCCGGGCCAGGGCCGCCTCTTCCTCCAGGCCGCGGGTCCGGATCAAGTTCTCCTTGAAGACGCCGACCGCGGCGGCCATCGCGCCGATCTCGTCGCGCCGGTCCAGGTACGGGACGCGGGCGTCGAGATCGTCGTGGCTGAGCTTCGCCATCGTGTCGCGCATCACCGTGAGCGGCTTGATCACCCGGTACTGCGTGACGGCCAGTCCGCCGAGCGCGACCGCGAGCACGGCGACGATGCTGGCAAGCGCGTACATCATCGCGTGGCGCGCCTCGTCGGCGGCGATCTCGGTGGCGGCGATCACCGCATCCATCGCCGTCGTCGCGACCCGCAGCACGCTGAGGTGCCGCGTGTCGGTGTCGCGCTGGAAATCCTTGAGCGGCATCGGGAAATCACCGGTGGTCAGGCCCTCGGCCATCCCCTTGCGAAGGGTCGCGCTCTCCGGGGCGAACATCGACGCCTGCGCCCCCGCGTAGGCCTGTGCGAGGGTCTCCGGAATGCCGGGCAGGCCCATCTCGGCCCGGACGGTCGCCCAATGGGCGTCGGCCCTGCCCAGATCGATGGCGATGGCTTCCGCTTCGCCGGGCGTCAGCGGCCGGCCTTGGGCGATCACGCGGATGAGCGTCGCGTAGACGCCGCCCACGGCCGAGCGCGCCCGCCACGCGGAGGCCTCGATGTCGACGAGCGCGGCACTGCCCGGCGTCATCCGCTTGATGTTCTCGCCCACGTGCCCGGACAGCCGCTCGAGACTTCCCAGGGCCTTGTCCGCGCGCTGCATCCAGAGGCCGATGAGCGTGGCCTCGCGTTCGCCGACGTTCTTGGCGATCGCCTCGTCAACCCGCGGCCTCAGCAGCGCGAAGTTGCGGTAATCGGCGTGGGCATCCTTCAGGGCGGCCTCGAATCCCGCGTCGCCGAGGGAGGCGCCCTGATCCTCGATCGTTCCCAGATGCGTCCCGATCGCCGATCGCATCGAAGCGATTTTTTCGCGAAGGGCGCTCGCCTGATCCGGGCTCACCTGGAGCGCCTGGGCGCTCACGCCGCGTTCCAGACGCAGGGACTGCATCGCGTTGAGGATGGCCTTGTCCACGACGGCGTTGCGCTTCGAGACCTCCGATGTCTTCACGACATCCCAGGCTTCGAGGAGATGATGGGCCGCGCCGCCGATCAGAACCAAGCTGAGGAGGCCGACGACCGCGAACAGGCAAGATCTTACAGAGATGGACATCATTTTCATACCACGAAGACCCGACAAATTTCTCGCACCCTACGTTTCATAAGTTAAAAACTCGACACCGGCTTCAATCCATGCAATATTTACAACATATAAATCCAAAACATCGGCCTTAGAGCATCGTCCTGGATATAGGATCCGGAACGATGCTCTAGCCTCTTGTTTTCGCATCATCTTTTTTCGAAAGCCGGCAACCACCTTTCGGGACGATGCTCTCGTGTCTCCCGCAAAACTCCCGCCGCGCTGTCATCGCCGGAGCGAGAACGGTCGGAGACCGGGAGTTCTGTGAGGCACTCTTCATGCTGATGAAGGTTTGTGACGCGCGCGGGATAGCGCGTTCCCGGCTGCGGAGTTGGCCCGGCGGCCGGGAACGCGGCGGCATCGGAACGGTCCGACGCCACGGGATCGTCAGAACGCCGTGAAGCTCACGCCGGCGAGGAAGGACGTGAACTGCGCGCCCGGAACGACGCGGGAATTGGCGCCGAGCAGATTCTTCTGGTGCAGCACGCCGATGAAGGCCTTCACCCGATTGGGCTTGTTGTCGATGAGTTCGCCGAGGTCGAGGACGAGGTTCGCGCGCGTGAGGACCTCGGCCTTCAGCCGTCCGCCCTTCGGGTCGTCGCCGCGGGGCGGATTGTAGGAGGCGAAGCCCGTCAGGGCCAAGGGCAGGCCCGTGAACTTCAGGGGGATCAGGTAGGTGGCCTCGAGGCGGGGCACGACGTCCGTCCCGGTCTGGCGCCGGGGCGGCGGCAGGTCGGCGAACCGGAACCAGTCCTTCTGCGCCATCACGGCGATGTTGACGAAGCCGACCGGGACGTCGAACGAGAAGCTCAGACCGCCCATCGCCCGGCTTCGCAGCAGCGACAGCTTGGTGTCGTCGCTCTGGTGATCGACGCCGTAGGCCAGCGACACGTCCTTGATGATGCCGGGCAGGACGAACAACGGCTGTTCGGCCAGGGCGTTGCCGCTCAGGGTGCCGCGATAGGTCAGGAACAGGGTGGTTTGGCCGTAGTCGAAGGTCGTGGCCGGTCCGGGAAAGGGCGGCCGGCCGGCCGGGATCTGCGAGCCGTAGCGCCGCAGATCGAGGTTCACGAAGTTGGTGCCGTACTCCCAGCCATGGACATGGGTGAGGCTCAGCATGTTGCCCGGCGCGCTACGCCCCTCGATGGAGCGTCCGGCCCGGCCGCCGGTGACGCCGGGCTGCCGGAGATCGTTCAGGTAGGTATAGGCGACCTGCGTGTCGCTGAACCGGAAGAAGGGCGCCGTGGGCGTGTTCGGCTCCGCCGGCAGGGGGGCGCCCGACGGCCCCTGGATCAGCTCCTCCGCCAGGACCGGGCCGGCCGCCCCGAGGAACAGGCCTGCGGCGGCGAGCACCGCGGCGGTGCGTATGCTCCGGCCTTTTGCGGGTTGCGAGCGTCTTGGCCGGGCGAACGGCAGAGATGTCGAAAGCGGGCCGAGGGACATCCGAGATTTCACTTATGTTATCGGGACGCCCTGTTCTGGATTAACATACTTAATCATTGGCTAACGGCGCGCTTCGCGTGGGCGGCGTCAGCAAAAAAGAGCGCGGGCGCTGCGTCCTAGGCTCGCCAGCGGTCCGGAGAACGATCGTGTCCCCGTCGCGGCCTCTTTACGGGCACGTGGTCGACGCTGCTCTACACGGGGGCGACGATGGACCTGATCGCGGTCGCCGTCCTGCGGCCGATGCTGAAGCAGCACCACCTCGCCAACAACGCGGCGGTGCCGAACGCGGCGCTCGCCCACGCCTGAGCCAGGCGACTCGGCTCCTCGGGAGCGGAGGCCGGAATGAGAGCGCCTCACGAGACTCCCGATCTCTGACCGTTCTCGCTTTGGCGAGGGCGGCGCGGCGGGAGTTTTGTGAGAGACACGCAGAAAGCCCCGCCGGAAACGGCGGGGCATTTTTTGAAACGGAGTTCCTCAGCGCGCCGGCCCACGATCTGGGAGACGTCGATCGGCCAAAGAAAAAGGCCCCGTCTCCGGAGCCTTGGTCCACTCGAACATCCCACCGGGGGTGGGATGGTGGGCGCGACAGGGATCGAACCTGTGACCCCTACCATGTCAACGTAACCCCCAAGCTTTCCGGTCCCGAGGGGAGATCCCGGTTTCGGGTTTCGCGTCAGGGGTTTGGCGTCGATCTCAGTGCAGTCCCGTCCACCCCCGCGCATGCCCATCTGGTCCCGAAATGCGGCTATCCGGTCCCGGTCTGGTCCCGGGACCGGATGCCCCGTCAGGCCGCCGCGGCACGCGCCTGGTACTCGGGATGATGGTGGCCGTAGACCTTCTCGACCATCGCCGTCGACATGCCCAGGTACTCTCCGACCTCGCGCGGGCTGACCCCCGCCTGGAGCATCAGGGTCGCCCTCGTGTGCCGCAGGATGTGCGGCGACGGCAGGCCGAGGTCGTCGGCCGGGTCCCGGTTGCCGATCCGCATGACGCCGTCGATGTCGCGCCGGTCGAGGCCGGCGAGGAGCGCGGCCCGGCCGAACGCCTTGCCCACGCGCGAAAGGGGCTTGCCCCGCTCGTGGACGACGTGCTCGACGGGCCCGGTCTCGCCACCCTCCCCCGTGACCGTCCGGTCCCGGTCGGCATTCCGCCATTCGACGAGGCGCGGCAGGAGCCGATCGTGGATCCGGCACGGTGGGTTGCGCTTGCGGCTCTTCGGCCGCTTCGGCCCGGCCCGGTAGAGCGTCGTCCGGGCGAAGTCGACGTGGCCGCCGATGGGGTGCCGGCTCCAGCGGAGGTTGAGGATCGTGGCCGACCGTGTCCCGGAGTAGAACCCGATCTCGCAGAAGCGTTCCAGGTGGTCGTCCTCCCAGAACGCCGCCCCGGCCGAGGCCCGCCATTGCGCCGTGAAGGCGGTGTCCGGCGCCCGCTCCCAGACCGGCTCCTGCGTCGCCAGGTCGGAGGCGACCCAGCGCCAGCCCTGCACGACGCGGAGAAGCCGGGCGTACTCGCGCTCGGTCAGCCAGTCCGGATGCGCCTCGCCGGGCTCCGGCAGCGTCACCTCGGGGCGGGCGTTGAGCGTGAACGCCTTGTGCCAGCGCCCGATGGCGGCGCTCAGCGTCTGCAGCTCGCGGCCGGCCGTCTGCTCGGAGATCGGCTTGCCGGGTCCCTTCGAGCCGGGCGGGATCCAGCGCTCGGCCGTGCGCTTCCGGACGTAGTCGAGGCACGTGGCCTCGGACACGCGCGACAGCATCGTGCCGCCCCAGTGCCGGATGAGGTGCTCGACGTGGATCGCTGCGAGGCTGGCGTTGGACGAGCCTTCCTTCTGGCGCTGAAGGTAGAACAGCAGCACCGTGGGGAGCGGGATGAGGCGCGGATCCTTGTTCGCCTCGTCGTCCGGATCGGGGGCGACGACCTCGCGCGCCTGCCGCTCGGCGATGCGCTCGCGCTCGATCAGGTGGTGGGCGAGCGCCTTTTCAGCCTGCGCGCGAGTTCCAACGCTGTCATGGTTGAGCCGGATCTTGACGCGATTTCCGGTGACCGGGTCGTAGTCTCGGATCGTCCACTGCTGCCGGTCCTCCTCGAAGAGGAGGCTTGCTCCTTCGCGCTTGCGAGCCATGATTGTTCCTTCCATTCCCTCAGGTTTCGCCGTGTCGTCAGGTATCCGTGACCCGGTTTCATGGCTTTGAGGGATCCGCTCTCTATTGCTCTGCGCAGTTGGAAGGTCGAAAACACAGGGAAGCCTAGGGGGCCTTCGACTTCAGGCGCCCAAATAGCAGTCTCAAGACTGAGAAGAGTGTCGTCATGCGACGCGCGGATGTCCGCCCATGCGCCTTCGCTGGGGTCCCATTCCGCGACTATGAGGTGGTAGGTTGTCATGCAGGGAGTCTCATCTCAACGCCGGATTACTGCAAGGGCGAAGCAGACCTGACGGTAAACGGAAGCTCGCCAAATCGCCCTGGACGCAACCCCCAAGTCCAGGGATTTCCCAATGCTGACGCGAGGATGGCCTTGCTCAGGAAATCTTCGTGATGCAGGATGCCGGCATGAGCACCGCCCTCTCGAAACGCTTGCAGGCCTGACCTGCCACCCGCCGCTGGGCATCCCGGCGGCATGCGTTCGTATCGAGGGGGGGGGCTTCCCCATGCGCGTCTACTTCACCAGCGACACCCACTTCGGGCATTCCGGCATCCTGTCCGAGCGGATGCGCCGGCCCCGTCCGTTCGCCTCCATCGAGCAGCACGACGAGCACCTCATCGCGGCATGGAACAACAGGATCCGGCCGGGCGACGAGGTCTGGCACCTTGGGGATTTCGCCTACGGCGCGAGCGCGGCGCACTGCCGGTCCGTGTTCTCGCGCCTGAACGGGCGCAAGCGGCTCGTGCTCGGGAACCACGACGCCAAGCGGACGACCGACCTCCCGTGGTACAGCCAGACCGAGCGCGCCGAGGTCGTCGTCGAGGGGCGCCGCTTCGTGCTCTCGCACTACGCCATGCGGACGTGGGACGGCCTGCACCGGGGGGCCCTTCACCTCTACGGGCACTCGCACGGCAGCCTGCCCGGCTGCGGCCGGTCCATCGACGTCGGCGTAGACTGCTGGGACTGGCGGCCCGTGACGGTCGCGGAGATCCTGGAAGGGATGGAGGCCGACGCGGCCCGGACGGGCGGACCCATCGCGGCGGCCGCCCTGGCGGAGGCCGCCTGACATGCGGGGATCCAACAGCTTCAGCGATCCACCGCCCGGGGCGGTCTACTGCCTGTCATGCAGCCGCGTCTCGATGGGCATGGCCCGCGCCGAGACGGAGGCCGCCGTCGCGAGGATGAATGCGCAGCTGCAGCCGGGGGAGCCGGTCTTCGGGCTGGCCTATTTCAGGTGCTGCCCCGCGCCGCGGTACCGGCCAGCCGTGCGAGGGGACATCCCGGATGGCGCGACGATCGGGCCGGTGCTCGCCGAAGGCCTGGACGAAGGCTAAAAAAAAGCGAGGTCGGCGAGCGCGTCGAGGTCCTCCTGAAAGACCGGGGGGGCCTTGTAGGGCTTCGGCCGGCCGTTGCGGTGGGTCGTCCCGGCGAGCAGGTCCGCGAGCGAGGCGCGCGCGCGATCCTCGTAGCCGCGGGCGGTGACGACGACCCGGCTCGTCACGATCAGCCAGCGATCCGTCTTGGCCAAGGCCGCCCGCTCAGGCGACGCGGAGACGACCAGGCCCGGCCGGTGCCTACCCGTGATGCGGATGACCAAAGCGAGGTGCTCCGCCTCGCCCGGGAGCCGGGCACGGGACGCCTTGACCGTCTCCTCCGCGACCAGCGTGCGGCCGACGTTCGTCAAGGGGGCGATCCGCCAGAGGGGATCGGCGAGCAGGTCGGCGAGATCGGCCACGCGCTGCGTCTCCACGACGAGCTTGGGGTCGTACGTGCGCCCGTTGTCCCCGAAGGGCAGGAAATTCGGCGTGATGGAGCGGGCTTTCCAGGCGGGCATCAAGTTTTTCCAAGCTCAAGGTAAAGTGTTCGTCACCACTCTCGGATTGCGCTGAGGTCCTTGGTCGCAAGATCGCGCGGGATCATGCTGCACGCGTGGTGCTTTATCTTGAGTAAGCGGGCACGAAGCTGGGCGGCTTGCGCGACGAGGGGATGCCGGTCGAGGAACGGCGTGCGGGCGAGTTCATCGGCGACGAAGCCCGCCGTGCAGGCGCGCCGGAACCAGTGTCGCGTCGGGTCGTCGAGCGCAGAGGCTTCCTCGGCTTCGAGCCGCGCGACGAGCCGGCGCGCGCGGATCACCGCCAGCGTCAGGGCATCGAGCTTCAGGCACCCGGCAGCTTGTACGTCGTGATCCCGGGCAGAGAGCCCGGCGGGATCCTCGGTGCCGGTAGGAGACGGGACCCCGGCCGGCTCTCCGGAAAAGGGCGCTCGCGGGCGGCCTCCCCGCCGCCCTGGCCTGCCGCGCGGAAAGTCTCCAGCGCCTCGGCTCCGGCCGCCTCGAAGCCGCCGTGGGCCCTGATGAAGCAGCGCACGACGTCGATGGGCACACCGTCGTGGCGCAGGACGCCGGCCCTGACTTGGACGGCCGCCTCGTAGACGGCGAGGCCGGCCTGCTCGCGGGCGGGGTCGGCGGCAGGCGTCGTGACGATGAGCCCGCCGCCGACGCTCTCGACGGCGAACCGGGTGCCGTCGCGGCAGGCGACCGCCGCAGGCTTGAGAGCATTGGTCACAGCAGGCCTCCCAGGGCTTCGGCGTCCTCGGCCGGGATGTCGGCGTGCTCGGGCAGGGCGGCCTTCTTGGCCTGCCGTCGGGCGTAGCGATACGGAGCGAACCGGGCGGCGTGACGCAGTTCTCGCAGCCACTCCCGCACCGTCTGACGGGGCACGTCGAGGGTGTGGTGAGCCTCCCGGATCACGGGCACACAGGCGTCGACGCGCGTCCCGGGCAGCCACTCCGGCACGTAGGCGAGGCGATGTTCGTTCCTTCCCGCCCAATGCTCGGGCACTGTCGCGTCCGGATCGCCGGCGAGGATATCTGACACTAGGGCGGCGATCTCCGCGTCGGCTGCGTAGCGAGCCTTCCGATCCAGCGTCGAGGTGAGCATCGCCTGCCGCGCCTGGCGTCGGCACTCGGCCGCCTGCTCGGCGGGGGGCAGGCCGAGGACCTGACGCGCGATGCTCCGCCCGGCGATCTCGACGGCGCTCAGGCGCCCCTCGATCCAGAGCGCGCAGACCGTCGCCTTGGCCTCGGCCGGCCACTGGAAAGTCGCGCGCTTCACGACCGGGCCTCCTCATCGCGGTAGCTGACGACGCGCTGCAGGCCGAGCGCCTGGAGCACGGACGGACCGGGCTGACGCACGCCACGGCGGACGTCCGAGACGTACGCCGACGAAATCCCTACGCGGGCGGCCCACGCCGCGGCGCTGCCGTCCGCCGCGATCGCGGCTTCCAGGCGCGCCAGGGCGTCCACCGCCCCCTCGTCCTGCGCCGGTCGTGCCAGCGCTCCCGTCGCTATTCCCCCAGCCATTGCAGCCTCTTTATCAGCTTACGCGCTGATCCGTTCGTCATCGCATGAGCTAAATGTAAGATGTTCTCGGAGTCGCGTCAAGAACTCATTCGCATCATTCTCGCATTTAGTTGCGAAGGATAAGTGTTACACAGTCCAGTAAAAGCGTTACATTCTTCTATATCCGCGTTACCTATCTCGATGATTTGCGGCAATACTTCTGGAGTGGCATTATTCGCCTGCGCGCTAATAGGCGATGCCGGGCGCCCAGCCCGCTACCCCGGTTTTCAGAGCAAGGACGATGGCCAACCCTCCGATCGACTTCGGCATGACCTGGCAAGACGCGGGCGTTCAGCGCCGGCGTGGCGACCGGCTTCCCGACGAGATGCGCGCCCGGATCTTCGAGGGGGCGCCCATCGAGCAGCCGGCCCAGTCGGCCCTGGCCCTCTGACGACTTTCAGCCACCGCTGCTTCAATCAGACAGCACACACACGGGAGACCATCATGAGCAAGAAGATCGCCACGCGGACGAAGGCCGAAAAGGAAGTGGAGGCCCGCGGCCTGATGGAGTTGGGCAGGGCGCTGCTGCGGGCGCTCCGGAAGCTGTGGCGCATGCTGTTCGGCGGGACCGCCGGCGACCTCGCCACGGATTTCACGACGGCCAAGGGGCTCGCCGGGCGGGCCGTGATCGGCGCCGCGCACGGCGTCGAGGGCGTCGGCAAGACGCTCGGCTTCGGCCACCGGCTCGTCCACGGCGCCGCATCCGCGGTCGGGTCGACGCTCGGCGCGCTCCTAACCCGCGCACCGATCGGCCCGCGCGAGGTCGCCAACGCCGCGGTCGCCAACGACAACGCGACCGCGGCGCGCTTGCAGCGTCGAGTGGAGAGCCAGCGTGCCCGCCGACTTGAGCTGGAAACGGCAACGGATCCGGCGGAAGTCGCCGCCCTCGCCATGGAGAGCGCGGCGCAACTCGCGGCTCGCGGCCGGGACGCGGGCGCCACTCGGATGTCGCCGCAGTTGCCGAGCGACGTCAGCATTTGGCTCATGCGCCTCGACGCCGGCGAGCTCCGTGCGGTGATGGCGGCCGGCCCAGAGGCGGTCCAGTCGCACATCCTGGGGACCGGACAGATCGAAGGCGTCCAGGCCGTGGCGTTCCCCAGTGCCGCCCTCGGGCTGGCCTCGCCGTCGCTCGTTGACGCCGGGCAGTTCGCGGAGATGCTGAAGAAGGCCAGGGCCGGGCTCGCAGCCTCGAAGCACGAAGCCGAGACGGCCTCCCGCCGGGGCGTCCGTCACCGTACGGAGATGCCCCTCTACGAAGATGAGCCCGCCGCCGCCTTCCCGACCCGCCGCGTGGGCGCTGGGATCTACTGAACCACCGCACGACAGCCCGAACGCAAGAGGCCCGCCAGCATCCACCGGCGGGCCTCTCCTTTTATGGTTACCGATTCGTTAAGCAGCGCACTCCTCGCACAGCGCCTCGAAGGCCGCCTGCAGTTGCGCGCGCGTGGCGCGCTCGGCGGTGAGCATCTGCCGGAGCCGGGCGGCCTCGGCCCGGGATGCAGCCAGCTCGGTCTGCATGGCGGCCGCAGCTTCGAGGGCAGCCGCCTCGTCCTCACGGGCTACCTGTAGGCGGAGGGCGAGCTCGTCGACCGAGTGCGCCGCTTGAGCCCGGCGGATCGCCGCATTGGCGAAAGCTTGGTCGATACCGCGGTTGATTGCCGCCCCGAACATCAGGCCCTTGCTGGCGACATCGAGGGCGAGGTGGGTTGTCACAGTCACGGCTCTCTCCCGGCGTTCGGATCCCGTGAAACGAATAGGCGCCTGGCCGGAGTCCCAGGTCAACTCGATTTCGGAGCTATCCCTGGGCTCCGGTTAACGTCACCGCGTCAATCGATGTCTTCAAAGATGAGGTCCTCGACTTCCCCGTTACTCCTAGACTGTGAAACGGCGATCTCCGTCACAGCGTGACTTGCGCGCGGGGCCTGGAGGAGCCGCTTGTGGACGGCGTCCGCGACTGCGCGCTTGTCGTAGACGACGACGTCCCGGCCGGCCTCGCTGTCGCGGCGGCTACGCGCGACGAGCTGCCCGCTGATCCGGAGGAGGATTTCCCGGACCGGGATCGAGGACGCCGTCTTCCCATTGACGACCGACGCAAGAAGGGCGGCTCGCACCGCGTCGGCGATGGCACGATCGAGCGTCGCCGGGTCGGGACGGCCTTCATCGCGCCAGCGCTGGCGGAGCTCGCGCATGCGGCCGGCGGTCTGCCGACGAATACGGCCGACCCGGGCCGCTCCGGTCTCCTTGTAGGCGTGGACGGGGGCATATTCGAGCGGGCGCATTGGCATCTCCGAGGTCTTCGAGGAGGAGCCTGCCACACGTCGATGCAAATCACGCCACATGTGACGTCAACATGAACGCTTGTTCAGTTTCGCGGGCGCAGGAGGGAGCACGTCAGGCGCAGAGAGGTGCACGTCAGGCCGTCTCCAGCATGATGCGGACCCGCAGGCCCGGTCTCGCCGCGACGGCGCACCGACGTCGAGATCCCAACCCGAGGTTTCCCCGCTTCTGAGGCCTATCCAGATTTTCGGGTTCGCCATGCCGGCCGGTTGCATTCGAGCGAGGCGTCCTCTCGATGGCGCGGGCAATCACTACTAGTAGGGCGGCGGCGAGCTGCGTTGCGACGTCCGCCTTGCAGGCTAGCGCTGTGGATGGACCCGCTTTCTCCGCTGGCCAGCCTGTCGCAGCCGCGCTTAAGCTGCACGGCATAGGTGCTGCCGGCTATGGAGAACTAGCTCGGGACCGTGTCGCCGTGAACCAGCCCCTCGACAGCATCGCGACCGTGCTCGAAAGCACCGGGGATTTCCGCGTGCTGCGCCGGCTCACACCGCTCGTGAACTGCGCCGATGCGCCGGACGAGCCGACTTTCATCGGCCTGGTGCTCGACACCGAAACCACTGGCACCGACTTCGCCGTCGACGAGGTGATCGAACTCGGCATTCTGAAATTCGAGTACGGCGCCAGCGGGCGTATCTAGCGGGTGCTCGAAACGTTCAATCAGTTGCACCAGCCCAAAAAACGATCCCGCCGGAGATCACCCGTCTGACCGGGATCACCGGCGCCGATGTGGCTGGCCAGCGCATCGATGATGCCGCTGTGCAGGCCCTCGCCTCCGACGCCGCGGTGATTATCGCCCACAACGTCAGCTTTGACCGGCAGATGTGCGAGGGCCGCTGGCCGGTGTTCGCCGACAAGAACTGGGCCTGCTCGTGCCACCAGATCCCGTGGCGCGCCGAGGGCCATGAGGGCATGAAGCTCGGCTATCTGCTGATCGACCACGGATACTTCCACCTTGCCGACTGAAAGGCATCTACCGGCCGGGTTTCGCTACAAGAAGACGGGCGTGCTGTTCCTCGACCTTGCCCCCCCGCCGCCAGCGTGCAAGGCTCGTTGTTCATCCGGCCGGACACGCCGCAACGGGTGCGCCTGATGGAGCTAGTGGACGAGCTCAACCGCCGTTACGGCCGGGACCGCGTGCGGTTCGCCTGTAGCGGTATGGAGCGCGGGTGGAAGCTCAAGGCGGAGTTCCTGTCCCAGCGGCACACGACGCAGTGGGGAGAACTGCTTGCTATATAGTTACAATATTCATATAGCCGAATGAAGCTATAAAACGCTTTCAAACAGATTGATCACTTCATCAACCTGCTCCTGATCTGAGAAGCGTCCTAAGCCGATCCGGATCGATGCCTCCGCATCGTCTGTGCTGAGCCCCATGGCGCGCAGGACATGCGAAGGTTCAGGGATGCCGGTGGTGCAGGCTGAGCCCGTCGAGGCCGATAGCCGCGGCTGCAGGCGGATCAGCAGGTCCCGGCTGTCCTGACCGACAAAGCAGATGTTGACGTTCCCAGGGTGTCGGGCGACGCCTACAGGTCCGTTCAAGCGGTTTTTGGGGTCGAGCTCAAGGAGCCCAGCGATTAGGCGTTCCCGGAGCGCGGTAAGACGCGTACGCTCACCTGCCGCGGCCTCTTCGACCATGAGGGTTGCTGCGGCGCCGAACGCCGCGCAAAGCGGAGTGGGTACAGTGCCCGATCGCAAGCCACCCTGCTGACCACCCCCGTGGATAACCGGCGAGAGCTCGTTGCGGCGTTCGCGGCGCACGTACAGAGCGCCGATGCCTTTGGGACCGTAGATCTTGTGCGCCGAGAGGCTCAGAAAATCCACGTCAGTGGCAGCCATGTCGATGTCGCGGGCGCTCAAGGCCTGCGCGGCATCGGAATGCACGCGCGCCCCCACTCGTCCCGCGAGGCGCACGACCTCATCGAGAGGCTGTATCGTACCAACCTCGTTGTTGACGGCCATAACCGACACGAGCAGCACATCGTCGGCCAAGCGCTGTGTCAAATCCTCCAGGTCCACCGTTCCGGCCGCGTCGGCCCTGATATGTTCAACCGTGAAACCACGCCGCGTGGCTTCGGCTGAGGCGGCAAGCACGCACTTGTGCTCCGTTGCGCCGACGAGCAGCCGGGAGCGACCCTTTGGAGCCTTGGGGAGAAGTCCGAGAATGGCGAGGTTGTTGGCTTCGGTGGCGCCGGACGTAAAAACGATTTCGTCCGGGTCGGCACCAATGGTTTGTGCGACCTGAGCAGCAGCGGCCTCCACTCCCTCCTGCGATTTCCAACCTAAGGCATGATCCGCGGAGTGGGGGTTGGCGAACGTATCTGCGAATTGTGCCGCTAAAACAGGTAGAACCCGTGGATCAATTGGTGTGGAGGCTTGATAATCGAAATAGAGCGTCGCGCCAATTCTCATTACCTATCAACTTCTTAGGTTCCTGTCCGGCTTCTGAGACGCGCGGTGTGGCCGCTCAGACGCCATCCCTGGAGGAATCCTCCAGGTTCATTGACCCTACCCCAAGCGCTGCGGTACTGTCGACCTGGAAGAAACCTCCAGGTCGGTGATATGGTTCGTGGTCCCCTTTATCAAACTGAGTACCGTCCTCAGTTCTCAGGCCACGAAACCTTTCCTTTAAGGTATGGATGGTTAAAGAAGGCTTACGACGCTATCAGTGCAACCAAGCACGATATGGCAAATAAGCAGGTCTTTCTAAGTGATGACTCTATCGCCCGCCTTGGCGTGGGTAAGAATATGGTATCATCCATCCGCCATTGGGCCACAGTTTGTGGCATCATCGAAGAAGACCGAACGACCGGACAGCTTGTGACAACACCGTTGGGTGACTTGCTCTTTGGTTCTAATGCGGTCGATCCCTACCTGGAGTCGTCAGCAAGTCTGTGGCTTATCCACTGGTGTTTGTGCGCCAATGCGAGCAAGGCCACCACATGGTTTTGGACATTTAGCCACTACAACAACACGACCTTCAAACGCGACGATCTTGTTGACGGCCTGATGAAGGTTGCTGAAGGGCGCGGCTGGCAGCGCGTATCGCGCTCGACCGTGCAGCGCGACGTAGAATGCTTCGTTCGCACCTACGAGAGCCGCCCGGCCGGCGCGCAGGGCGCCGTGGAGGACAGCCTTGAGAGCCCCCTGGCTGAGCTCGGCCTGGTGCGCGGCCTCAAGGGGCATTTCCAGATTGTGCGCTCGCTGCGCTCCTCCTTGCCGGACAGCGTGTTTGCCTATGCCTTGAACCAGTTCTGGAACGCGCAGCAGGTGACCACCACTCTGTCCTACGAGCGTATTGCGCACGAGCCGGGGTCCCCGGGGCGGATTTTCGTCCTTGATGAAACCGAGCTCGCAACCCGCCTTGGCGCCCTTGAGGATGTCACACGCGGGCTCTTCCAGTGGTCGGAGACCGCCGGGCTCAAGCAGGTCATTCGTGAACGCGCGCTGTCGTCGGAGGAGGCTTTGGATCTGCTCCGGGCCGGGTATCCGCGGCGAGCTCAGAAGGACGCTGCCTGATGAGCCTGATCCATCGCGTCAACGTCACTCGCCGCTTTCAGCGCTCTGTCCGCATCGACACGGACGTGCGCGATCCGCAGGCCCTGGAAGGATACATCTGCCCGCACTCTGCGGCGGACGTGCTGACCACCATGGCACGCCACGTCAGCGAGACGAGCCAGGGTGCGTTCACCTGGACCGGGCCTTACGGCAGTGGCAAGTCCAGCCTGGTGGTGGCGCTGAGCGCCCTCCTGAGCGGCAATGCGCAACGTCGGGGCCTGGCGGCCCGGGTGCTCGGCCCCGAGCTTAGCAAGGCCCTTGAAACCGCCCTGCCCCCGAAGTCCCAGGGCTGGCGCGTGCTGCCGGTCGTGGGACGCCGGGACGACCCGGTGCAGGTGATCGGCGAGGCGCTAGCCGCACATGGCTATGCTAGGCTCCCGGACCATCAGGCGGCCTGGACGGAAACCGGGGTGCTTGAGGCAGTATCCGCCGCGGCGGCAGAGGGGCCGCGAACCCGCGGCGGCCTCATCATCTTCCTGGACGAGATGGGCAAGTTCCTTGAAGGGGCGGCCCAGGAAGGGGTCGATATCTACCTCTTCCAGCAGCTCGCTGAGACCGCGGCCCGCAGTGGGCGGCGGCTGATTATCGTCGGCATCCTGCACCAGGCGTTCCAGGAGTACGCGTCCCGCCTGTCCCGCGACCTGCGCGACGAGTGGACCAAGGTGCAGGGTCGCTTTGTCGATCTGCCCGTGAACGTGGCCGGCGACGAGCAGCTTGAGCTGCTGTCTCGTGCCATCAGCACCGACCACTGGCCGGTCGAGCCGGAAGCCCTGTCGGCCCGGGTCGCCGAGCACATCCGCGGCAATCGTCCAGGCGCCTCCCGCGACCTGGCTCAAACCCTGGATGCCACCTGGCCGCTGCACCCGGTGGTCGCCGCCCTGCTTGGGCCGATCTCCCGGCGCCGGTTCGGTCAAAACCAGCGCAGCCTGTTCGGCTTCCTGAACTCGGCCGAGCCTTACGGCTTTCAAGACTTTCTGCGCGACGCGGGCGATATGGACCGCTACGGCCCAGATCGGCTGTTCGACTACCTCCGTATCAACCTGGAGTCGTCTATCCTAGCTTCGCCGGACGGCCATCGCTGGTCAACGGCGGTCGAGGCCATTGAGCGCTGTGAGGCCATCGGCGGCAGTGGCCTGCACCTGCAGCTGCTGAAGACAATCTCGCTCATCGATCTGTTCCGCGAGCGGTCCGGTCTCAACGCGACAGACGCCTTGCTAGCGGATTGCGTCACCCAAGGCTCTCAGGCCGAGCTCACGGTTGCGCTGGAGCAGCTACGCCAGTGGTCGTTCATCATCTTCCGCCGGCACCTAGGCGCGTTTGCCATCTTCGCCGGCAGCGACTTCGATATTGAGCAGGCGCTGACGGAGACGCTTGAGACGGTCCGAGAGGTCAGCTTCAAGGAGCTGCGCGCCCTGGCAGGCCTGCAGCCGGTGGTCGCCAAGCGGCACTACCACGAAACCGGCAGCCTTCGCTGGTTTGACGTGGACCTTGTCCCGTTGAACGAGCTCGGGCACCACGTGCAGGCCCCTGCGCCGGCCAACGGTGCCATCGGCCGGTTCTTGCTCGTAATCCCGATCAGCGGCGAAACCCCCGCCAAGGCGCGCAAGGCTTGCCGCGAGCGCGCAGCTGCGGCCACCTACGATATGGTCATTGGCCTGTCGCGCCAGGAATGGAACGTGCCGGAGCTCGCGCGCGAGTTCCTGGCCATGAACCGCATCCTGGAGGAGCGGCCGGAGCTGAGTGGTGACCAAGTGGCCCGCCGCGAGGTGCTAGCGCGCCTAGGCGCCGCGCGCACACGTCTGGAGCAGTCTCTGCAGCGGGCCTTTGATACCGCCGAATGGTGCCGCAAGGGCGTGGAGCCGACCCGCTATTCCTACGCCGAACTCAACAGCCTAGCCTCCGATCTGGCTACGCTGCGCTATCCCGATACGCCCTTGCTGCCGAACGAGCTGGTCAACCGGATCAAGCCCTCGTCCAACGCGGTGGCCGCCCAGAAAGCGCTGCTCAAGCGCATGGTCAGCTACGAGGGGCAGCCGCGCCTCGGGATCGAGCAGTTCCCGGCTGAAGGCGGGCTGTTCGAGAGCCTGCTGGCCCGCAGCAGTCTGTACCGGGAAACAGAGCAGGGCTGGCGCTTTGTGGCACCGGAGCCGGACCATGATCCGGCGCGCCTAGCCCCACTATGGGAAGCCGGCGTGGCCTACCTGCGCGAGAACCAGCGCCGTACGGTCTCTATGGCCGAGATCTATACGGTCTGGCGCGGTCAGCCCTTTGGCGTGCGTGACGGCCTGCTGCCCATCATTGGGGTGGCGTTCCTGCTCTCGCGCCGCGACCAGCTTGCGTTCTACCGCGAAGGCATCTTCCAGGCCCGCTTCACCGATGTTGAGGCCGACTATCTGACCATCGATCCCGGACTCATCCACCTGCGCTGGATGGACCTCTCCAGCCTCTCCCGGCGCATCCTGTCGGGTCTGGCTGAGGTGGTCCGCGACCTTGATGACGGCAACCGCCTGGTCAACCTCGAACCCATCGACGTGGCCCGCGGCCTGGTGGCTGTTCACGACGCGCTGCGTCCGTGGGCCAAGCGGACCACGCGGCTATCCGCCAACGCCTTACGCATCCGCGACCTGTTCAAGCACGCCCAGGACCCGAACAAGTTCCTCTTCGACGACATCCCAGCCCTGTTCCGAGATGCGGTCGGTGCCAACGGCGATGTGGACCTTGACCAGGTGGTCAGCCGCGTACGCGACGGGCTGCTGGAGCTGACCCAGGCCTACGCCGAGATGTTGAGCCGGCTGCGGCAACTGGTGCTCAGTGAGCTACAGGTCCACAACACCTCCGCCCATGCGCTGGCCGAGCTCAGAGCGCGGGCCGAAAACATCCACCAGCTCGGCGGCGACTTCCGACTCAACGCCTTCGTCAGCCGCCTGACCCAGTTCACTGGGCAGGAAACCGACGTGGAAGGCATCGCCAGCCTAGCGGCCAACAAGCCGCCGCGGGACTGGGTGGACGTGGATCTGGACCAGGCTGCTCTGGAAATCACCGACCTGGCGCAGAAGTTCGTGCGCGTGGAAGCTTTTGCCCGCGTCAAAGGCCGCCCCGACAAGCGCCAAGCTCTCGCTGTCATTGTCGGCCTCGATGGTCGGCCGACCCCGATGGCTGAGGATTTCCACATCACCGATGTGGAGCGCGTCGAGGTGCAGATGATTGTGGATCGTGTCGCCGTAGCCCTCGGCAAAAGCGACACCAAACGGCGCCACCTGATCCTTGCCGCGCTGGCCGAGCTCAGTAGCCAGTACATGGTCAGCGAGCAGGTCAAAGTCGAGCCCATCAAGAAGAAACGGGCCGCACGCGCATGACCGAAACATTGAAGCACGTTCTCGGGCTGTCCGGCGGCAAGGACAGCGCAGCGCTGGCCGTCTATATGCGCCAGCATCATCCGGACCTGGATATCACCTATTTCTTCACAGATACCGGCAAGGAGCTGCCTGAGGTTTATGAGTTCCTAGGCAGGCTTGAGGGCTTTTTGGGGAAACCCATTCTGCGCCTCAATCCGGACCGGGATTTTGATTTTTGGCTGAAGAAGTACAACAACTTCCTACCTTCTGCGCAGACCCGCTGGTGCACCCGTCAGCTGAAACTAAAGCCGTTTGAAGGATGGCTTCGGCCGATGCTCGAAGAGGGCAACAAGATAATCAGTTACGTCGCCATTCGGGGCGATGAGGACTACCGCGACGGCTACAGCTCCACCCACAAGAACCTGACCATTCGCCTCCCATTCAAAGAGGCCGGGATCGACAAGGCCGGCGTGCTGGAGATGCTTGAGGGGGCAGGCCTTGGCCTCCCGAAATATTACTCCTGGCGCACGCGCAGCGGCTGCACGTTCTGCTTCTTCCAGCAGAAGATCGAATGGACGCGCCTGCTCGAACACCACCCGGAAGATTTCGAGGAGGCCAAGCGCTACGAAAAGACTGCCGTGGCAAGCGGCTCTCCGTTCACCTGGAGCCAGGGCGAGTCATTAGAAG
This sequence comes from Methylobacterium sp. AMS5, assembly GCF_001542815.1. GTDB lineage: Bacteria > Pseudomonadota > Alphaproteobacteria > Rhizobiales > Beijerinckiaceae > Methylobacterium. The sequence goes on along the minus strand of NZ_CP006992.1, from coordinate 1,960,074 downwards.
AACTCGCACAACCCGAGCGCATTGCCGAAATCAAAGCAGACCATGAGCGGCGCCTGGCACGCCTCAAGGCACGAGCGCAACCCAATCCCCTACGCGTTCAGCTTGAGCCGCTGGACATTGATGACCTATACGGTCAAGCTAAAGTCTGCCTGGCCTGCCATAAATGAGCCTCTGTGGAATGAGTGGCCCTGAGATCGTACGTCGTACTCTTGCGAAATACCGCGAGCAACCAGCTGTGGGCCTGGAGTTCACCTTTCCTGTATCCTGGCAAATGGATGAAGAAGCCTGTCAGGTCATTGCCGCTGAGCTGAAAAGCCATGGCACGAAATGGGAATGCCGGAGGGCCGTGCCCGATCTATACCAGTCTCTTCCGTCCAAGACTGGCATTTACATGTTTTCGTTCCATTCCAAGCTCTGCTTAAGCCTGGCATCGGACGACAAGTTCGCACCTTCCTGGGTGCTGTACGTGGGTCGCGCTGGCAGCCGAACGAGCGAGCGAACGCTAAAGGAGCGTTACCGCAGCGAGTACACCAAGTATGTTGGTGGTGACCTGGAAGAACTTTGGAGCGACGTGGCGCCGAAAGGACGGCCGCAGCTGCTTAGGCGGTATTTATGCGTATATCCTCTAGAGTATTGGTACTGCACGATCGAAGATCGTACCAAAATCGAATACCTCGAAGAGAAGTTGATTCGTTATCTATCGCCGCCGCTCAACACTATTGGACGCCCGCGTGTGCGCTTACTTCCCCCTAACCCTGCCTTCCGGAGCTACTAAGTTATGACTAACAAAACGTTCATCCCTGCCTTTAAGGCAAAAGTCGGAGATTGGGAATACTACATTTGTATTATGAAGTATGCCGAAGTGGCGCGGCAGGTGCAGTTTGCGCACGAGCTTGGCGGCAACTCCGAGCTGAACACCATGATCCAGCGCGGTCTCAGCGCGCGGACCGGCGCCATCAAGGAATACCTCCTTAAGTCGGAGCACCGCTTCCTCGGCGCACTGATTATTGCTGCCTGGGGTGGCGCACCCGAGTACCGGCCGATTGCTATGGACGACCCAGATGGCATGCTGACCGGCATTGACCGGCAGTTTGGCGTGCTCACGTTCGACGGCACGCAGAGCTACTTCGCGCTCGATGGTCAGCACCGTCTGAAGGCTATCAAGGAGGCTTTGAAGCAGAAGCCCGAACTTGGGCACGAGGATGTGTGCGTGATTATGGTTTCTCATTTCGATAGTGAGGAGGGCAAGGTCCGCACCCGGCGTCTGTTCACCAACATCAACCGCAACGCTAATTCGACTACCCGCGCCGAAAACATCGTGTTGGACGAAGATGATGGACCGGCGATCATCACCCGCCGCCTGATTACCGAGCACCCGTTCCTGGCCCGAGATGGAGTAATCAAGGTGTTCACTCGCCAGGGTGAGGAAGGCGATATCAAATTGGCTGCCGGCAACGTAGCTCAGGGTGACAAGAAGGCCTTCACCACCATCGGCAACCTCTACGATCTGGTGCGCAGTCTGTGCTTCGACCTCGACAGTTCCATGCGTAAGCAGGATGCGCGACCGAGCGATGAGGTGCTGGAGAACTCCTACACCATTCTGGCCAAGCGCCTGGATGACATCATCAAAGCGGCCGGCGACGTGCGCGCGCCCCTCGAAGCCGACACCAATGCGCGCGATCTCCGGGCCCCCAAAGGCAGGGAGGCCGAGGGCAACCCGTTCATGCGCCCCGTAGTGCAGAAATCCGTGGTGCGCATGGTCTCTCAGATTGCCAACCAGGGAGTGCTGAACTGGGATGAGCTCATGGCGCGTCTAACTAAGATGAACTGGAAGATTGGGCAGGCGCCCTGGTTGGCGGTGTTCAACCCGGCCAATGGCAAGATGGTTGGCGCCAAGGAAAATACCGAGCTGCTGGATAAGCTGATCTACGTCCATCTTGCTGCATCAAGCAAGCAGGCGATCAAGGATGCGCGTAAGGAGTTCAAGGAGGTCCGCGGCATCCACTATCCGATCAGTGAGGAGGATCTGCAGAAGAACCTAACCCCACACACCGAGCGACGTGTATCGATCCCAGAGCTTGTGTCCTCTGAGGCTGCAGTGGCTGAGGAGCCCGCGGAGGCCTGATAGGGCTCGGCTGCGGGCTGATCGGCCTGTAGCCGAACAAGTACCGCTATGCCTCGACCCGCGGTGACGATGCGGCTGTGCGGGTACGCCTGCTCAGTCTGGCCGGCGCAGCGCCGCCGGTTCGGCTATCGGCGTTCGCTAGTCCTTCTGCACCGGGAGGGCTATATGCTCAACTGCAGCCTGCTGGCGGCCCGGACCCTCATCGAGGCGTGGCGGATGGACTACAATACCTGCCGCCCTCACACGAGCCTCGGTGGGCTCACCCCGAACGCGTTTGCAACCCGGTCTAAACATGACCAGAACCAGAACGGACGCTGGTTATGAATGGGGGCAAACAGGCGGCAAGGTCAATTGCTTGCAAAAACGCAAATAATTTAGGGGCATATTGCGATGAACCCACAGCAAAGTGAACTTGTAAGAAAGTCTATTGCCGATTTAAAGACGATCAGTTTGTCGTCTTCAGAGCCTCACAATGATCGAAGCCTGTCCACTGTTATGAATGCGGCGGGGATCAACCACGGCTTTGTTGACTTTGCTGGTGAAAGCGCAACCGGATTTTCTAACGAAGGCATGGCGATCATTGCCGCTTTAGCAAAGACCTATCGCCCTGAGGGCGATCGGCGCAGTCATCAAGTCAGCAATGAAACTCTGACAAAGACTATATCTGCGTCGATCGCACAGAAATGGCGGGATACTGACCGCACTAATATCCAGCAGTCTGACATTGATAGCCTAGGTGAAACAATTGACAGGTGGTTGGCCGACCTAAATCAAACCAGATTACACGTAGTGCCGTGCGCGTTGCCGCCTTATGTAGCACCGTCTTTTCAAATCGGACCAGTCTGCTTCCATCACGTAAGTAATTTTCCAACTGGGCAGTTTGGTATCCAGCAAAGCGAGTTTTGGCCTACCGCCACTGAGGAAAATCCAAATCCAAAACCAGGCGGCTTCCACTTTGAAAGACTTTTAGAGTTAGCCACAGAGCGCAGAGCGCCGTGGTTAGCGGTTGTCGAAGTATCAGGGCGCGCAATCCATGAGTCTATCACCGCCGCAGATGTGGCCACTGATATCGCGTTGGGTGCCTTACAAATTGCTGCTCCAGGATTAAATATAAGAAATATTTCCAGGGCGACAGCACGCGCGCCGGTGTTCTGGCGGGTTGATCCATATTACCGAGATGGGCAAATAAGCGAAAATAATAGCAATTTACAGCCTGCTCTAACAATTCATCCTGACTTATTTGCTGATGTAATCACAAATAAAGTTTCGTCTGCGCTTAATGTCATGGGGAAGCGGCTCTCCGACTATCTGCAAGCGACAAGTGCGGTTCCTGATCTTGATGAGGCTTGGTGTAATGCTGCTTACTGGTTCCATGAAGCTCTAGCCGAGACGCTTGAAACAGTAGCTGTAGTTAAGTTGGAAACTGCTATTGAGGTTCTTTTCCGCGCCGAGAATATGAGCGGCAGTAAAAGCCGTATCATCAAAGCGTTTGATACAATTTTTGGACTTACCAAAGACGATGTATTTTCAGGCAGTGGTATTACGGTGGAGCAGTTCACACTTGCTGTTACAACTGCTCGATCCCGCGTTGTGCATGGAACCTGGCCGACAATTCATACAGATCTACCGGGTTATAAGAAAAATCAACCAGTGGCCCGGGGAGAACTTGAGATGGTTGCCAGCAGTCTACTGATAGAATTTGCGCATCAGGTCGACGCGTACGTTAAGGCTGGGCAAACGGCTGATGAAACAGACGCATTGCTGGATTGGATTAAAGCTCAACGCCAGCCATCTGCGCCTACCGCAAATGTATCAAGCACCGGCAGCTGATAGTGAACAAAGCCAATATCAGAAAACGACCGTTTTCTGCATAGAGTGCGGCGGCCCGGCGGAAGCGGTCGAGGTTCGCCTCGCCGAGGAAGGCTTCCTGCCAGGCCGCGACTTGATCGCATACAGAGCTGACTACGTTGATGGGGAGGGTCATGGGGGGACCGTAAGGCAGGCCCCGTCACCGCTTCCACGTCACGCTTCCGAGACATGAAGAAGCCCGCCCCGGATCCCGGGACGGGCTTCAGAGATGTGCTGCATCCCGCCGCTGAAGGCCCAAGGAATGTACCGCGCGCCCCTGCCTGCCACAAGGGCTGGTGGCACGAAACCTCAGCGCCCGGACGCCTCTCGGTAGCGGCGAACATCGGCTTCGGCATCGAGCGGGGCGAGAGCCAGGGGACGGGCGGAGAGCCTCGCTGAGCCCCTGCGGAGGGCGCGACGGTCGGTTGCCGCGGCGCGGGCGACCTGCCCCATCACGGCCAGGCAGAAGGCGTCGTCGGCCGTTCTGCGGGGCCCGACGTGCGGCATCTGGGCGGCAGCGACCGGCATCAGCGGCAGGTCCCACCGGTGCTCGATCCGCCACCTGTCCCGTCCGTGCTCGTCCCGTCCGATCCTCTCCCGGACCTCGGCCCACGCCGCCGTCGATGTCCGGTATTCGGCGTAGAACGGGGTGAAGCGGACCTTGACCGGGACCTCGTCAGCCGGGGCGGCGGGCTCGCTCGGGTCTACGACCACTATATGATGTGACGTATCGTCGGGTGTCTGGACCGGCTCGGACAAGGACGGGACGACGACAGGGGCGAGAGCCGGCTCGGACAGGGCGGCCTCGGCCTCGCGGATCGCGCGGCGGATGGTGTCCTCGGACTTTCCGAACGCCTCGACGAGGTCGGAGTAGGTTGCACCGTCGCGGCGCATCATCAGAGCGTAGGCTCCCCAGTCCATGCGCTCCTCGGCCTGGACGTCCCGAGGGGCGCGGACGACCGCGCGGGCGGTCCGGCTGGCCCTCTGGCGCTCGGCTGCCGTCAGGGGCGTTGCGCCGCCCGGGACGAGAACCCGCAGGCCTGCCTCGACAGCCTCGTCGGCCGAGATCGACATGCGGTCTATGATCGTGGCGTAGGAGAAGTCGTAGAAGGAGGGTCTCTCGGCGCCGTTCCATTCCCGGCGCTCGCCGGCTTGGTGGGCCTGCATGCCGCGCTCGACGCCCGAGAGGGACGCGGTGACCTCGCCGATGGGCAGGCCGATCATTGGCGCGAGGCGCTCGGCCCATTCCTCTGCGGTGCCGCCGGAGGTCATCGAGATCGCGGTTGCCGAGATGAGGCACCACCAATCGCGCTTGCGGTTGGCCTTGAACCAGTTGGCGCCACGGTGGTCGAGCAGGCGCATCAGGTCCCCGAGGACAAGCGCCCACTTGGAGCCGCTCAGGCGCCGGGGGCGACGCTCGACCTTTACGTAATCGGGGTTCGCCGACTTCCACACCTCGCGCTCGGCCCGCAGCTGCCGGAGCTCGGCGCGGGTGTAGGGCACCAAGGCGTCGCACCAGGCGTCGAAGTCGATGCGCTCGATGTCTTGGATCGAGGACGGCCACGCGAGGCATGACATCCGGCCGGTCTTCGGGTTCAGGGCACCCATGACGCGGAGCACGCGGGCGGGGTCGATGGCGCCGCGGTCGAGCCCGAGGTCGCGCAGGACGCGCCACAGGGGCAGCATGCGGGTCTCGAAGGCCGCGAGCTTGGGGTCGATGGCGCCGCGGCGCTTGGGCAGGTTGCCGTCCGCATCGAGCACGGGACCGCGCAGGCCCTTCATGGCGGCTTGCCAGCGCGGCAGGGCTTGGCCGTCCATGCTCTGTGTGAAGGCCCAGATCGTGTAGGCGCCCTGGCCGCTGTCCTGCACGAAGGACGGGCACGGGACGCCGGCGGCCTCGAAGGCGCCGATGAGGATCGAGGCGACCTCTTCGGCCGTGGCGTCGGCGTAGGGGAGGTTCGGCTTGTAGAAGTCGAGGTCGAGGTAGCCGCTGCCTATCCCGGTGACGCATGCCGAGTGCCGGCGCCCGGTGAAGCGCAGCTGGCCGGCGTACTCGACATCGGCGGCGGCGAGCTGCTCGGAGATCGCCTTTGAGCTCGGGGCGACGAGGCCCTCGTCCCATCCGTGCCCGTCGCGTGCGGCGCGAGCCGTGCAGACCTGACCGCGCGAGCCCTGGGGATGGAGCAACGCGATATGCGCGCGCTGGAGCGCGGCACGGTCGGACTGTGAAGGGAGAGTGGAGGGCGACATTCAGCGAGGTGTTCCGAACGCTCGCAGGGCAGCACTCCCGCGAACAGACAGAGGGTACGCGCGTCGGTCGAATTCGGCAAACCGCCCCGCTTAGGAGAGCCTTCTCCCCTATGCTGTGCTGTTTGTCGCATTCAGCGGGCCGGCTGCGGTCCTCCGGCCGGGCCCGATCGCCTCGCCGCCGGCGCCGGCCGAGGTGGCGGTCGCGCTCGCCGCCGTCACTCCGCCGAGGAGGCGTCGGCATGGCCGTTGAGATCGCTGATGCGACGCAGGCCGTCATCGACGCGGCCAATCGGCTCGTCGCATGGCGCCGGTGGTACCTAGACTTGCCGCCCGATCGTCCGCTGCCCGAGGACCTCGCCGCGGCCCTCGAACGGGCTCTGGTCGCTCTCGATGCAGCCGAAGGGCTTCGCACGTGATGCGGAGCCTTCCCGCCCCGTCACCGGACAACCTCGCCCGGCAGGTCCGCTTGCTGCAGGCGATGGCCGGCCCGGCCCCGTGGCCGGATACACCGCCGGCGAGATGTCCCAAATTCGGGACAGGATCGCTACGGTCCTCGTCAGGACGGCCGAGCGCGCGACCTGGCGCCCGTTCGAGCGGGGGCGGCCGTGAGGCGGGCCGACGAGGACTGGGGGGGCCGCCTCCGCTTCCGGCCTTCACAGCGCGATGTGAGGGCGCTTGTCGCGTGGTGTGCCCTCACCGGTGAAGACGCCGCCTACGCCTGCCTCATGCGATGGGGCGCCCCGCCGAGCCAGCTCATCAGGGGAGCACCTCGCAGGCCGAAGGGTACTCGCCGAGTGAGTACCCTTCGAGAGGTCGGGCAGGCCTAAGAATTCTTTAGATCTCCGGGATCTGCGGATCCGCCGGAGCCTCGTCCAGCTCCAGCGTGACGATCTGTGTCCGATAGTCCGGCGAACCGTCGAAGCGGATGCCGGCCCCCATATAGCCGCCCATCAGCTTGTGCAGGATTGCGCGGCTCGCCTCGCCCTTCTCGGCCGCGACCAGGCTCTTGAGCGAGGTGTGACAAAGACGCGCAGCCTCGTCCTGCTTCAAGTCGAGGAGGGTGCGCGCGGCACGGAGCATCGGAGGGGTCGGGTACATGCAGAGAGGTATAACCGGGTCGTCACCCATTCGCTAGGCGACAGGTATAATTTTTTTGGTGCTATTTACAAATTTCGAAGACTAGGCTCTCCTTGACGCGTCGCCACCGGCAGTCGCCGGCAGGGCGGCCCGGGGAAGCGGAGGGAAGCCGCCGCCCCGGACCTGGTCAGCCAAGGGATGGAGCCCCATGACCGAACCGTGCACCGACATTAACATCTCCGAGCTCGTCGCGCGCCCCGCCGCGGCCATTTCGGCCAGGGAAATCGAGGGCCTGCAGGCGGGCCTCCTGACGACGACCCGGATCCTCGAAGAGGTCGCCTTCTACGAGCAAGCCGTGCTGTGGGGGCGGACCGACGCCCGCGCCGCGCACGCAGCGGTCCTCGCGCGGGACGTCCCCGACCGCGAGCCGACGTTCCCCGAGCTGCGGCTCGCGACGCTCGCCTGGCTCGCCCAGATGATCCAGCGATCGGAGGGGGCCCCGCCCGACGTCCGCGACCTGATGCGCGAAGTGGAGGAGGAGCAGAAGGCGAACCGCGTGGCCGACAAGGCCCGCGAGGCCGCGTTCCGCCGGGACCCGGGCCGGTGGCTGAAGGACGCCACGCCCTTCGCCGTGCCGATGCTGCGGGCGGAGGGATGCTGGATCGCCGATCGCGATGGCGAAGTCGTCCTGTGCACGCACGCGAGCTCCGTCTGCGGCCGGGACGCCCAGCAGGCTGTCGAGGCGGCCTACACCAGGGCGTTGAAGGACGAATACAGGACCGTCATCATCATCGGCGCGCCCGGCCTTGGGGACCGCATTCAGCTGCCGGACGCCCTGGAGAGGGATCTCATGGAGATCGAGTTCGTAGTCGTCGAGATCGACGCGGCCGACGTCACCGGCCCATCGCCGACCGGTGGGAGGGCCGCCTGATGAACGCGATCACCCCGATCCGCGAACACTCGCCGGTCCCGGTCGTCGCCATCATCGACGGCCGGCCCATGGCCGACAGCCGCAACGTCGCGGCCATGTTTAGCAAGCGCCACGACAACGTCGTCCGGGACATCAGGGGTCTCCTCAAATCTGAGGACACCCCCGCGATCCACGGCTACTTCGTGGAGAGCTCGTACGTCGATCCCCAGAACGGCCGGACGTACACCTGCTACCTCATGGATCGGTCCGGCTTCAGCATCCTGGCCATGGGCTTCACCGGGGCCCGGGCGCTGCGGTGGAAGGTCGACTACAACGGCGCGTTCGAGGCGATGGAACGGCAGCTCAGGTCCCGTGCGGCCGGTGGCGCCGAGATCAACGTGCGCGACCAGGGGCAGCTCGCCGTCATCGCCACGCAGCTCCTCCAGCTGACGCAGGAGATGCGGGAGAGGGCCGAGATGGCCGAGGCCACCGTGGCCGCGCAGTCGAAGGAGTTGGCGATCGCCGCGCACAAGGTCGAGGTGTTCGAGGCCTTCATGGCCACTGGGAAGAGAGAGAACCTCCGCACGGTCTGCCGCCTCCTCAACGCCCGGCAGACCGAGTTCTTCGACTGGATGAAGCGCCGGGGCTTCATCTTCATGGAGAGCGGTTGGCTCCAGCCCCGGGCGGACCTGCGCGACGATGGGTACATGGTCGCGCGCAAGTTCGAGTGCGAGGACGGCAAGGTGCGCGAGCAGACGCTCGTCACACCGGCCGGTCAGACGTGGCTTGCGCACCGTTGGCTAGCCCACAAGCGGAAGCTGGCGCGCAAGGCCATCGAGGAGGCCGCCAAGGCTGAGGAAACCCTCTTCGACTAGGGTCCGCACAGTCTGCGGACCCTTCACCACCAGGGGCCCGGGACCGCCGCGGCCCCCTTTCCCATGCCCGGAGGAAGCGAACGGCGATTGGCTTTCCTTTCCCTGCACGGGGTCACGGGCAGAGCCTGCCGCCCTCCTGCCGCCGGAAGGTCTGCCCGTCGTGGGCGATCGAGCCGTCCTCCCGGACGAAGAGATCGGTCTCGTAAGGGCTGCCCATGTCGGCGTTGTGGTTGCCGAAGCAGCGGGCCCCCCGGATCTTCCCATGGCGGTAGCTGACTGCATGGCATTCCATGCCGTAGATGCCGGCCGAGCCCCGGCGCGGGACATCGATAGCGATGGGGAGGCCGCTCCCAACGGGGCAATACCAGCCTGGGGCGGGTCTCGGGCCCGCGGGGGCTGGCCCGGCGGCGAGGATGGCGGCGAGGGCAAGGGCTGGGCGCATCTTAGATCTCCAAGACGAGGGCGGGATCGAAGAAGGGGTTCTCGCGCTCGTCGATCCAGGTCCCGCCCCGGCGCCGGTGCGACGTGTCATGGCCCCGCGGGTTCGCGAGGACCCGGGTCCGCCCGACCTGGTAGTCGACCGATCGATGCACATGCCCGTGGATCCAGAGATCCGGCGCGCAAGGCCCCTGCATGATGCTGCTCAGGTCGCTCGCGTACGCAGCGTCCCCGGGCCCCGTCGCCTCGCCTGCGGGCAGCGACCTCGGGTGGGGCGCGTGGTGCGTGACGACGACCGTCGGCCCGTCGTGTCCCTCATCGAGGACGCGCTCGATCCTGGCGCGGTGTTCGACGTGCAGCGCGAGCGCCGCGAATGGCCGGAACGGCGCCGGGCTGCCGAGCCGGTCTCTCGTCTGGATCCGGCGGTGATCGCGCATACCGGTCAGCCGGTCGCCAGCGTCGCGCATCGCCCACACGCGGAACCACCGCGGCTCCCCCACGGCGAAGTCGGTCCAGAGGGTCGCCCCGATGACGCGCACGCCCTCGATATGCCGGACCTGGCCGGCATCGAGCAGCGTGATGTCCGACGCGATCGCGAGATCCCGCGCGTGGGCGAGCTCGTCCGGGAGTCGGGTCCCCCAAAAATCGTGGTTGCCCGGCACGTAGACGACATGCCGGGCCCGGGGCCGGACGTGCTGCACGATCCATGGGATCGCCCGCCGCGTGAGGCCGTCGGCGACGTCGCCGGCGACGATGGCGAGGTCGACCCGGGACCCGGGGGGCGGCTCCCACGGGCATGCGTCAGCATGGATGTCGCTCAGGATCCAGACACGCACCTAAGCCTCCTCAGCCCTGAAGGGCTTCCGCCCCTGAGCGTGGGCTTCGCACATGCACTTAACCCATGATCCCTTCCGAAGAAGTCCAGGCGCCCCACAGTATTCGCAGACGAAATTTGAGATGTGGTCAATACAACCGATGACATTGTCCGCGTAGGTGTCGTCGACCTTTGCTTCGGTGTACCATCTGAGGCTGCCAAACTTTTCCTTAGTGTCGACCGTGCGGAAGCCCTTGGGGACCCCGTGCTCGGTGATCAGCTCGGCACCGGCTTGCCATAGCCAGCTCCACCCGGCGTGCGAGCAGGGAGGGTGCTGAAAGATGCGTGGTTGCCGGGCGGCGAGATCATCTGCCCAAGTCAACGGGGCGTGCGGCGGGCCATGACGCCAGCGGCAGGCCTGGAAGCGGACGAGGACGGCCAGCAGGTCGGGACCCGACGGCGCCCCCAGCACATGCCCGCCACCGGGGAGAAGACGCCGCTGCCGCTCTCTTGCCAGCAGGGGGCCTTCCCACTCGACGAGCGGCCCGATCGGCGACGGGCGGACTGCCCCGGCAGTGACGCTGTCGGAGCCGCGGTGGGTCCGCAGGGCGCGCCTGGCGATCATCAGGAATTCATCTCGGATCACACGTCGTCTCCAGGCGGCAGGGGGGCGAGGCAGAACGCAACCGCTTCGGTCTCGCGGGCGAGGCGAAGGGCGGTCTCTGGGGGGACCTGGCCCTGCTCGACGAGCCGGATTAGGCGCAGGATCCGGGCGCGGCAGCCGCGCCCGACGAGCGAGCAAATCCGACCGCTCAGCCACGCGGCATGGATCTGCGCGGCGATGCTCGGAAGGTCGTCGTGAAGCGTCACGGCAGGCCTCCCGTCAGTGGCGCGGCGCGAGCCGGTCGCGGCCGGCGAGGACGGTCTCGACGAGCCGGCGCAGCGGGCGCAGGCTGCCGCCCCGCCAGTGCCGGCCGACGAGCTCGATCTCCTCGCCATCAAGATCGGGCAGCCACGCCGCATCGAGCCCGCGTTCCGTCCGGATCTCCGCGACGAGGTTGGCCGCCACGGTCGGCAGATGCTCGATGCCCGGCGACGGGACCTCGATGATGCGGAGGCGATCACGGAGCGCCTCAGGGATCCCGCTGACGCTGTTGGCCGTCGCCAGGTATGTAATCGGCGAAAGATTGACGCCCGTCTCGACGTAAAGATCGAAGATGGACTTGGCGTTCTCCCGCTCAAGGAAGGGCAGCAGGACGTCGCCCAGCGAGCCATTCCTGCGGTCAGCAGAACACTTCTCGATCTCGTCGATCCCGATGCATACGTTGGCGACCTGTTCCTGCAGGATGGCTTGCAGGGGGACGCTGGCCCGCCCCGTGCCCCATTGCCGCGACGTCCCGCCGAAGGATCCGTCGGACGCGCCGGCAGCCGAATAAAGGCGCAGCGGCAAGCCAAGCAGGCGGGACACCGCCCTGACGGTGGCCGTCTTGCCGGTGCCGGGCGGCGAGACGAGGACGGTCGGCCGGAGCCATGCGTACGGCGCGCCAACAAGATCCTGCGCGAGGACTTCGTAGACGGGCCGCAGCCACGGTGCCGCGGCCGAGCCCTCCTCGACGAACCGTTGCGGATCGGGCGCCGGCAGCAGCGGCAGGGCGCGCCCCGCGATCTTCTCGAATTCAGCGCGGGGACTGTCTCGCCTCTCCTGCGCGTACGTTGTGGGCTTGGCGAGGTGCCCGAGCGAGGGGACGACGACGAGCGTCCGGACGGCCGGTGCCGCCGGGGTCTCCTCGATGGGCGGAGGGGTCCCGGGCTCGTCGCCGAAGTCGAGAGCGAGGTCGCCATCCGGCCCCGGCGGCGCGGCCATCCCGGCGCCGCCCCTCAGCACGTCGTCGACCGCGCGGATCTGGGCGTCCGCATCGGAGACGGCCTGCGCGAAGGCCAGCATCTTCGCCGCGTCGAGGCCGAGGGCGTGCAGTCGAGGGTAATTGGGCTCCGAATATTGCCGCATGTCGACCTGATCGAATTGGGCATCACCCGCCCAAACGACCGCCGTTCTCAGGCACAGGAAAGCCTCATCCAGTTGCCCGACCCCGATGAAATTGCTCCACTGAAGCAGGGCGGCTGCCGAGATCTCCGCGGCCGCGCGATGATCGCCGAGACCGGCGAGGTTGAACGCGAGGGCCTCTTCGACGCGCGCGCATGCCTGCGCGACGTGCACCGCCGCGCTCTCGCTCGTGCTCGTCTCGAATAGGATCGCGCGGGCGCGCCGGATCGTGCGGACGCCGGTGTCCGTGACCGCGGCGTCGACGGCGCGCCGGCAGCGAGCGGGAAGCATGTCGAGCGGCAGGTAGAGGAGCCGGGCACGGGCGTCGGCACAAGGGTCCCACTCGACGAATTCGCCGCCCGACAGCATTTCGGGGCGCGGGAGGGGGCTGCTGGGCTCGCGGGGGCCGGTGATGTGAGTGCTATTGCGGCGGACGCGCGCGATCGCATTCGCCGCCTTTTGGCGGGGCGTGGGCTTCTTCGACACGGGGATGGCTCGCAGAACGGAGGACGCGCGGGCGGGCGCCGAGCTCGGGGGCTCAGGCAGCGGTCGGCGGTTTCCGTTTCGATCTGCGAGCGGTCACAGGGTCTCTCCCGGCGTGGAGTCCCGACTAAGCCACTGGCTGGCCGCGGGCACAACGCCGCCCTGTGGACAGGGCTTCCAAATGGCTAACGCGACCGCTCGAATCCCGACATCCGACTCCGCGACAAGTTGGCGCATATACGGGGTCGGAAGGCCTCCTCTCCTAGTGGAGCGACTCTGACGAATCAGGCCGCTGCCGTTTTTAGTTGTCGGCGTCCAGTACGAAACCAACGGCCGTGGCAGGCTGATGTCCTGTGATCCAGGGACGCTAGGACATGCGGCAGGCCACACATTCTACGGCGATCGACAAGGGCCCCCGGGCCTGCCTCCGCGCTCGGTTCCCCAAGGCCCCGCAGTGGGCCCCGCCCGCGCCGGCCGGCCCTTCCCCATGGGAGCTCATCCGGCAGGTGCTCGCGAAAGGGCGCGCCGACGGGCTCGATGACATCCAGCTGGCGGGGGCGGTCGCCGTGCTGACGTCCCACGGGCTCATGGACGGGGGGCGCGCATGACGTCGGTTTTCGTCATCACACCGGGCGACGTGTTCACCGGCATCATGCTCGCCCCCGGCCTGGTCGCCTACGGCTGCCTTGTCATCCCCGGCGCCATCAGAGCCCGCCGGGACAAGCGGAGGGAGCGGCCGTGACCCGGGCCTTCTACACCATGCCGGCTCCCCACCGGACTGCGTTCCGCGCGGCGGTGGCGGCGGTCCGCGACAGCCACCCGGGGACCACCCCGGCCGAGGCAGCCTTCCTCGCCCTCGACGTGGACCGCCCGACGATCGAGCGGACGCACACGCTGGAGCTCCACGCGCGCGTCGCGGAACAGCTCGCCCTCACGCCACAGGCCGACCGCGCCGGCATCGAGGCCGCCCTGTTCGGGACGGCTGTTGGCCGAGATGTCCCGCAGGAAGAACAACCGCACGTGAGCGCACCTCTGACCGAAGACGACTTCATCCGGATGGTAGTCGAGGGCGAGGCCGCGGCCCTCCGCGAGCTGGAGACGATGGATCCGGACAAGCTCCGGGAATTCATCCGCGAGTTCCGGACGCCGACGTTCTTCCCGTGGTCCCTGGAGCCGCCGTCGGCGCTCATCGAAATCGAGAAGGCCCCGGCGGGCTGGAGCTGTCGACGCGGGGGGAGAGGGTCGGATCGTGACCGTCACGGACGGGGCCGCGAGCCTCGGATCCCGCGTCGCCGACCACCCTACCGGGACCAATCCCGAGTGGGGTCTTTCCGAATTCTGGTCCCGGTTCTGGTCCCAAGCCCTGCCGGAAACGAGAAAGGGCCCCCACAAGGGAGCCCTTTTTTCTCAATCATTCCCGCGACTTAGAGGCCGACTGGGAATGGTGGGCGCGACAGGGATCGAACCTGTGACCCCTACCATGTCAAGGTAGTGCTCTCCCGCTGAGCTACGCGCCCCTGCAAGCCGTCCGGGTGGCCCCGGTGTCCTGCGAGGCCGCGGCTATAGCCGGTGCCGGGCGGCTCCGCAAGCGGGACTTTGGCGGAATCTGATCCCCTCCTTCGAAACACCCCATGCCGTCCCGTGGCGGCCCCACCCCGCCGCAGCCCGTTGCACGCGAGCGGCAAAAATCGGCTAAGAGTGCACCGCGGGACGACTGATCACCGGATCTCCCCTCCGCTCCCCTCACGGCTGCATTCCGACGGCGGAGGCATCGCGAGGGAGAGGCGGGACAAACGGGCGTACCGATCAGCATACGGGGCCGAGGACGGCGAACAAGGATGCGGTTTCTCCTTTCGTCCGACGAGGGCGACGTGATCCGGGGCTGGGTGGTGCCGGACAACCCGCAGGCGATCAGCCGGGTCTGCGTCTGCATCGAGGGGCGCCGGGTGGCGGAGGTCTCGGCGATCCACGCCGACCCGAACTTCGTCAGGTTCGGCTGGCACGCGACCGGGCAATGCCATTTCGAGATCCGTGAGACGGACGTGCCGGGCCTTCCCGGCATCGAGCGGCTCGAGATCTACGATGTCGACACCAATGTGCTGATCTACCGACGGCTGCCGCGGACAGGCCTCACCGACAAGAAGGTCATCCTGCTCAACGGGCATATCCGCCCGGAAACGGTGATCCAGACCGCGCTGTATCCCTATTTCCGGCAATCGTATTTCGGCATCGGCCGCTTTCCGGACGAGATCCTGCGGGCGATGTTCGACACCGTCACCCTCGATTCCTGCCTGATGGCCGGCTCGATCATCTTCCCGCGCTACGAGGGGCACTTCGTCCAGAGCGGCGCGCTCACCATGCTGATGATCCACGACCCCTTTGTGGAACTGGCGAGCCGCCTGTACTGGCTGCGCGAGCGGGCCAGCCTTGCCGCCAACGCGGAGCAGCACTGGCGTCTCGGCAACCTCGTGGAGGCGGCAGCCTTCACCCTCGATTACGACTTCACCGACGTGAAGAGCCTGAAGCGGCTGTTCCGAATGATGCCGGAGCCGGCCTATCACCTGCTCTACAACCCCCTGACACGCCAGCTCAGCACCCACGTGCCCGAGGACCGGCTGATGCCGGGCAGTTCCATCATCGCGGTCGAGGTGCTGTCCCGCATCGACGTCGTCGGCCACCGCGACTACTTCGAGGCCTTCATGGCCTCCGCATTCCACCATATCGGGATCGAGGCGCCGCTGCCGCTGCCCCTGCCGATCCCCAACGAGACGCTGGCGCTCGCCGAGCTGCTGCGCGGCATGCGCTTTGCCCGCGATATGGTGGTCTACGACACCGTGCTCAGCGACGCCGTGCGGGCCTCCGTCTCGAAGAGCTGGGAGACCTGAGGGGCGATGGCGGAACGGGCCGGGCCCATAGCGTCGCTCGCGGGCCGGGCGCTGCCGGTGACGGGTGCGGACGGGGCCGAGCTGCGCATCGACCTCTCCGGCGCCAACCTCGGCGGCACCTGGGTGAGCGTGACCTGGCGCGATGCCGGCAGCGGTGGCATCGCCCGCGCCCTCGTCAGCGCGGTCTCGGGCGACGGAGAGAGCGTGGCGCTGGTCGAGGAGCCGCTCGGCGGCGACGCCTTCGCCTGGACCGGCCGATTGCCGCCGGGCGTCGCGGCTTTACGGCTGAGCGCCCTGTCGCGGACGAATCCGTTCGTACTGCAAGACCTCGCCATCCGCCGCCGCGGTCGTCTCGGGATCGTGGCACGGGCGGGCGCCCGCCAGCCCGGCCTCACGGTGCAGGCGGTCTATTGGCGCATCCTCGGTCTGAAGGTCCGCGCCCGCGGGCTGATCGCGCGGGCCCTCTCCCACCGCGCCGAAACCGGCTACGCGGCCTGGATCGCCCGGTTCGACCGCCTCACGGCCGCGGAGCGGGCGCGAATCCGCGCCGAGATCGCGGGATGGGAGGCGCCGCCGCTGGTCTCCGTGCTCATGCCGGTGCACGATCCCGATCCGCGCGTGCTGGAGGCGGCGATCCGCTCGGTGCGGAGCCAGCTCTATCCGGCCTGGGAACTCTGCATCGCCGACGACGCCTCGACCGACCCGCGTATTCCGCGGCTGATCGCCCGCCACGCGGCCGAGGAGCCGCGCATCCGCGCCGTGCGCCGACCGGAGAACGGCCACATCGCCCGCGCGACCAACGACGCCCTGGCGCTGGCGAGCGGCGCCTACACCGCCTTCCTCGACCACGACGACCTCCTCTCGGAAAACGCCCTGTTCGAGGTCGCCGGAGCCATCCGGACCGATCCGGATCTGGAGCTGATCTACAGCGACGAGGACAAGGTCGATGGACGCGACCGCCGCTTCGAGCCGCATTTCAAGTCGGGCTACGACCGCGAATTGCTGTGGGCCCAGAACTACGTGAACCATCTCTGCGTGGTCCGCACCGACACGCTGCGCCGGCTCGGCGGCCTGCGGCCCGGTTTCGAGGGCAGCCAGGATCATGACCTGCTGCTGCGCCTGACCGAAGGACTGGCAGCGGAGCGGGTGCGCCACATCCCGAAGGTGCTCTATCATTGGCGGGCGGCGGCCGGCTCCGGCACCTTCTCGGATCGGGCCCTGGCGCGGGCCGAGGCGGCGCGCCTGCAGGCGCTCGCCGAAGTGGCCGCGCGCAGGGGAGCCCGGGCCGAGCGGGGAGAGCAGGGGTTCAGCCGGCTGATACGCCCCCTGCCGGAGCCGCCGCCCCTCGTCTCGGTCATCATCCCGACCCGCGACCGGGCCGAACTGCTCGGCGTCGTCCTCGACGGGCTGTTCTCGCGCACCGATTATCCGGCCCTGGAGGTCGTCGTCGTCGATAACGGCAGCACCGAGCCGGCGACGTGGGATCTGTTCGCGCGCTACAGTTCCGAGCCGCGCCTGCGCGTGCTGCCCGCACCGGGCCCGTTCAACTTCTCGGCGTTGTCGAACCGGGGTGCCGCCGCGGCGCGGGGCACGATCCTGTTGTTCCTCAACAACGACATCGAGGTGTTGGAGCCGGGCTGGCTCACCGAACTCGTCTCGATCGCGAGCGACCCCGAGATCGGCGCGGTCGGCGCGAAGCTCCTCTATCCCGACGGCACGATCCAGCATGGGGGGATCGTGCTCGGGATCGGCGGGA